>JAFEEI010000044.1:3763-65506 GCA_018241205.1 Pseudomonadota bacterium | reverse complement strand
GTTGACATGATCGTCGCCGCGGATGACGTGCGTGATATTCATGTCCAGATCGTCGATCACTACGCTGAAATTGTACGTCGGTACGCCATCGCTGCGCAGCAATACCAGGTCGTCCAGTTCGTTGTTGGCGACGGTGATTTTTCCCTTGATCTGGTCACTGAATGTGACATGGCCTTCCAGCGGATTTTTAAAGCGGAGTACCGGTTTTACACCGGCAGGCGGGGTTTTTTTGCTGTCGCGCCAGCGGCCGTCGTAACGTGGTTTCAGGCCCGCTGCCAATTGCTGTTCGCGCATTTCCTCCAATTCTTCTTTGCTGGCGTAGCAATAATAAGCCAAATTATTCTGCAACAATTGCTCAGCCGCTTCATGATAGCGCGCCAGCCGTTGCATCTGATAAAACGGTCCTTCGTCGTAATCCAACCCCAGCCATTCCATACCATCCAGAATCGCTTGAATCGATTGCTGCGTGGAGCGCTCCAGATCGGTATCTTCGATGCGCAGGATGAATTTTCCGCCATGCTTGCGGGCGTAAGCCCAGGAAAATAGCGCAGTGCGTGCGCCGCCAATGTGGAGGTAACCGGTCGGGCTGGGTGCGAATCGTGTGCGTACCATCATGATTGTCGGGTTTTTGTTGTATCAATGATCAGAAAGGCGATAGTTTACGCGATTCCACTGCGCATGTTGATAACCGTATGCAAGCCAAAGCCGATTATAATGTGCGCAATTTTCAATTCCGCAGTTTCATTGCGTGCACGACGACAATGCGTTTACCTCATGACTGATTTGATCCATGATCTGATTTTTGCCGCTGCGGAACGGACGCCGGGTGCTGAGGCTTTGCTCTATCAGGATCGGCGCATCGGCTATGCCGCATTGGCCGGACAGGTTGCGGCAACGGCGGGCGGCTTACACGAACTGGGCTTAGGCCGCGGCGAGCGTGTGGCGGTTTATCTGGAGAAACGTTTCGAGACCGTAATTGCGCTCTTTGCCGCCATGGCTGCGGGCGGTGCTATGGTTCCGGTGAATCCGGTGCTGAAAGCGGAACAGGTGGCGTATATTCTGATCGATTGCAATGTCAGGATATTGGTGACTTCGCTGGAACGGTTGAAACTGCTGCAAGCGGTGCTGCCGCTCTGTCATGATTTGCATACCGTGATCGTCACCGACGCCCATAACAATCTGCCGATGATTGCCGGTCTTGCAGTTGTTAGTTGGGAAGCGATGGTGACCACCAACGGCACTTATCCGGAATGTCGTGTGATCGATAGCGACATGGCCGCGATTATTTATACCTCGGGCAGTACCGGCAAGCCGAAAGGCGTAGTGTTGTCGCATCGTAATCTGCTGGCGGGTGCGAAAAGTGTCGCGCAGTATTTGCAAAACTGTCCGGATGACCGGATTTTGACCGTATTGCCGCTGAGCTTCGATTATGGATTGAATCAGTTGACGACCGCTTTTTATGCCGGTGCAGCCAATGTTCTGATGAATTATCTGCTGCCGCGCGACATTATCCGCATCGTCGATGAACAGCAAATCACCTGTCTCGCGGCTGTGCCGCCACTGTGGATTCAATTGGCGCAACTCGATTGGGAAAAAACATCGTCGTTGCGCTACATTACCAATTCCGGTGGTGCCATGCCGCATGCAACATTGCGTCAATTGCGCGGCGCTTTGCCGCATACGGAAATTTTTTTAATGTACGGTTTTACCGAAGCGTTTCGTTCGACGTACTTGGCGCCGGAAGAACTTGCCCGGCGTCCGGATTCTATCGGTAAAGCGGTGCCGAATGCTGAAGTATTGGTGTTGCGCGAAGACGGTTCGCCATGTGCCCCGGGTGAACCGGGCGAGCTGGTGCACCGCGGCGCCTTGGTGGCGATGGGGTATTGGAACGACGCGGAACGAACCGCGCAGTGCTTTAAGCCGGTGAAGGCGCGCCAGGCCGGCTTGCCTCTGGTGGAGATCGCGGCCTGGTCCGGCGATACTGTGCGCATGGATGAAGAGGGTTTTTTGTATTTCATTGAGCGCCGCGACGAAATGATCAAGACCTCGGGTTACCGGGTCAGTCCGACCGAGGTGGAGGAGGTGGCTTATGCCTCGGCATGGGTTGCGGAAGCGGTCGCCATCGGTGTGCCACATCCCGTTTTGGGACAGGCGATCGCGCTGATCGCTACGGTGCGTAACGGCGCGAAAGCGGATGTGGATCTGTTGCTGCAGGCGTGTAAGCAGCGTCTGCCGGCGTATATGCTGCCGAGTCATGTTGAATTGCGCGAGGGCAATCTGCCGCGCAATCCGAACGGTAAAATAGACCGCAAATTACTCTCGCAGGAAATGCAGCATTTGCTTACGGGGTCCAACCGGTGAGCAACGCGCCTCCGGAACATGCGCCGCTGGTGCAGTTTGACGTACAGGACGATTGTCTGCAAATCGGCGGCATGGCCTTGACCCGGCTGGTGCAGCGCGTTGGCAGCACGCCGTTTTACGCCTACGACCGGGAAAAAATCAGCGAACGGATCGCTTTACTGCGCCGGCATTTGCCGCAGGAGATTTTGCTGCATTACGCGATGAAAGCGAATCCGATGCCGGCCGTAGTGCAGCATATAGCCGGTTTGGTCGATGGCATCGATGTTGCGTCGGCTGGCGAAATGCGCGTGGCGCTGGATACGGTCATACCGCCGCATAGAGTCAGTTTTGCCGGACCGGGAAAAAGGGAATATGAGTTACGAAGCGCGATTGCGGCGGGTGTTATGCTGAATGTCGAGTCCGTGCAAGAAATGGAATCGGTTGCGCAACTGGGCATGAATCTTGGGATTACACCCAAAGTAGCCATTCGGATTAACCCGGATTTTGAGCTCAAATCCTCCGGCATGAAAATGGGCGGCGGACCCAAGCCGTTCGGCATCGACACCGAATGCGTGCCGGATGCGCTGAAACGATTGGCTGCACTGAGGTTGGATTTTTACGGTTTTCACATATTCAGCGGTTCGCAGAATCTGAATGCCAGCGCGCTGCAGGAAGCGCATGCTAAATCCTTGCAGCTTGCCATCCGGCTAGCCGACCATGCACCAGCGCCGCTACGGCTGCTGAATATCGGTGGCGGTTTCGGTGTGCCGTATTTTCCCGGCGAGCGGGCACTGGATTTGGCCGCCATTGGCGAAAATTTACAGCGTCTGATGCCGGAAGTTCAGTGGCAACTGCCGGGTGCCCGGATTGCGCTTGAATTGGGTCGGTATATCGTTGCGGAAGCCGGGATTTATGTGTGCCGGGTGCTCGAGCGCAAGGTGTCGCGTGGGCAAGTCTTTCTCATCACGGATGGCGGACTGCATCATCATCTGGCGGCTTCCGGCAATTTCGGACAGGTTATCCGCAAAAACTATCCGGTGGTTATCGGCAATAAAGTCCGAGGTGGGGAAAGGGAGGTGGTATCCGTCGTCGGGCCTTTGTGCACACCGTTGGATGTACTCGCCGATCAATTGCCGATGGCCAAAGCAGCTGCAGGCGATTTGGTCGTTGTGCTGCAGTCGGGTGCCTACGGTTTAACCGCCAGTCCCACCGCTTTTCTGAATCATCCCGTACCGATCGAAGTATTGGTTTAATCATGGGATTTCGTCATCCTCTGCATAGATGTTGTTAAATGTGCACAAGCAGCGCTTATCTTTGCTGCAATTCTGCTGTTAAATGATGAAGATCAGTTGAATATTCACTTTAAATATACTTAAATGGCTACTGTAGTAAATTTATATTACTTATTGAATGGAAAGCTTTGTTTTGTGTTACTGAAAATAGGAAATACACCGTAGATTCTATGCTTTTTCAATGATGATACGACACGAAAGCTGTTTAATATTATTGCCGATGGGATTGATAGATTAACTGCTTCTTTTTTAGATGAGTGATGAAACTAGGCTGGATGATTCTATGAATGAACTTTATGAAAACTTTCAGAAATATTTTGAGATTGTAGTGGCAGATACCACTGAGCTGCTTGAGTGTGTTTATAGAATCCGTTATCAAGTGTTGTGTGTAGAGAAACGCATTCCTGGATTTGATCCTTCACTGTACCCAGATCAGTTGGAAAAGGACAGCTATGATAATCATTCTTCTCATGTTCTCTTGCGATTCCGCCCCTCTGGAGATTTCATTGGTACGGTACGGTTAGTTTTATGTGATTTGTCACATCCTGAGAAATTATTTCCAGTCGAATCGTATGCGCCCTTAGATCCTACACTCTTTGATATAAAAAAACTGCTACGTCAGCAAGCCGCCGAGATTTCCCGGTTTGTCGTCATAAGCCAGTTTGATCGGCGTAAGGTAGATCGCCGAGGAGAGGATCGCCGTAAGCAAGTAGCAGAGATTGATAGCGATAAGAGAAATACTCAAGAGCGCCGCTCCAGCGATCGTCGTGCTACCCCCCCTATTGCATTGATACTGATGGCGGGTGTTATGCGTATTTCTGCCAAATATAATATTAAAGATTGGATATCAAGTATGGAGCCAGCTCTGAACAGATTGTTAAGTTTTTATGGCTTAAACTTTAATCCAGCCGGCCCACCCGTTAATTATCATGGTATTCGTCAAGCTTATTATGTGAGAGTAGAGGATGTATTAAATCGAATGTACGAAGAACATCGCGACGCATGGGAAGTGGTAACAGATTGTGGAAAATATAATCCATTTCTATCTGTTAACGAGGAAAAGTATTGAATCTGGAAATTTTTTCTTGAATCTATCTCATTTCTCTGTACAAATAAAATTATTAAGTCATTGTTTATTAAAGATTAGAGTTTTCTTGTATTTTGCTCTATCTTTAAGTCTTCTGGCTATTGGAACCGAAGTTAGAGCGGACGGCCATTATGAAATTATTATTAATCCGAGTGTGAAAGAAAGAATACTTTCTTCCAATACGCTACGCTCCATCTTTAGTATGCATTTAAAAACCTGGTCAAATGGAGCCAAGATCAGAGTTTTTGTGTTATCAGATGACGATCAGTTGCACCAAATCGTTTCCAAGGAAAAGTTAAACGTATTTCCTTATCAATTGAGATCTACCTGGGATCGGCTAGTATTCTCGGGCACAGGTCAAGCGCCGATTAAAGTCAACTCAAGTGAAGAAATGCTTGAAAAAGTTGCCAGTACACCAGGTGCAATAGGTTATTTATGGAGAGCCAATATTAATGAAAATGTTAACGTGCTCGAGATTAAGTAGCTATTTCATCAGCTCCGTCCGGTGGCTCGGCAAGAGTGTTGTCGTGCTATGGTTTGTCGGCGATATTTCCGCTCAGGCGCAGCAACCTGATCAATCACAAAAACAATCTGAATCTGCTAAAGCACCTGTCAAATGGGTGCAAGCAAAGGATTTGCCCACTGAAGCGGCAGAAAGGGGCAATGTCAAAGAAAAAAACGGTGTAATAAGTACTGCGCTCAAGTGGTGGCGTTCAACCGATCGCCCTTGGGATTTACAGATTCATGGTTTTATCACACAAGCATACGTCTTGACTTCGGATAACAATGTTTTTGGCAAAAGTCACAAAGATGGCAGTTTTGGTTTGACTGAAGCCGGATTGAACGCTTCCGCTCGGCCTTTGCCGAAACTGCAGTTGTCGGCGCAAGTATTGTCTCGCCGTGCAGGCGAGGGGAATACGGGTATGCCGCGACTTGACTTTGCTTTCCTGGATTATCGCCTGTATTCTCACGAAACAGATCAATTTGGGATTCGCGTTGGTAGGTTAAAAAATCCATTCGGTTTTTATAATGATACGCGAGATGTGGCGTTTACTCGCCCAGGCATTTTGTTGCCGCAATCAATTTATTTTGATCGCACACGTAATCTGGGTCTTTCAGGAGATTCTATACAATTATATGGTGAAACTGCCGTTGCCAGACTAGGTACAATTTCTACCCAATTTGGCGTATGGTTACCAATCGTGAGCGATAAAGATACGCAACTTTCTGTTCTTGGAACTGATGTACCAAGAGGACAATTAAGTCGGGAAGTATCGTATATTGGTCGAGGAATTTTTGAGACAAACGATAAGCGTCTGCGCTTGGGTATTAGTGGAATATGGTTAAATACATCATATGATCCTTCGAGTAAATCCAATGATCCAATTGGACCAGGAGCATTTCAATTTTCACCTATTTATTTTTCAGCACAATACAATACGGAGCGCTGGACGTTGACCTCTGAATATGCGATACGTCATCTTAAATATGATAATAATTTCCACTCTACGGTATTAGATGGTCAGAATTTGTATGGTGAAAGCTATTATTTTCAGGGGGAATATCGATTTACCCCGAGACTGGAAGGTATGGTGCGGTACGATGTTCTTTATACTGATAGATCGGATCGTGATGGAAGTCGTTGGGCCGAGAAAGCTCCTGGGCGTCACGGCTTTAGTCGTTTTGCCAAGGATATCACTGTGGGATTACGCTGGAATGTTACACCGGAATTCATGCTGCGTGCTGAATATCACCATGTGAACGGAACCGGATGGCTATCAAGGCTGGACAATCCGGTCCCTGGGGACAGTAAACAATACTGGGATCTTTATTCGATCCTTGCTTCTTATCGCTTCTAAGTAGAAACTCTAACGGTGAATAATTCCGCAATTAAATTGGAAAAAGCGCCCATTATTTCAAATCCTAGAAGACGCCGATTCCGAAGTCTGAGATGGAAAATTTCGCTTAGCAGTAGCATGATTCTGCTGGCGGTTGTGATGCTTTTCTGTTTCATCAGTTATCTGGGATTAATGGCCAATTTCGATAATCAACGGGAAGTCGAATATCGGCGTTACTCCAGAGAAGTCACCAGTCTGATCAAGAACACGTCACAGAATTTATATCAACTGGCAGAAATGATTCCATTTCTGGATGGAATGAAAAATGCCTTGCAGATCAATGATGGCGAGAGTATCAGTAAAGTCTTCGATTCCCATTGGGCTTTGCTGCAATTTCACAATGGCGTTGAGTTCGTTCATTTTTATAATCCGCAAAATCAATTGAACGCCGGTTGGGACAGTCTGGATACCCAGAGCGACGGCAATGCGCTATTGTCGACCTGGGTGAGTCATGTCAATCAATCGGAAAGACCAATTAATCCGTTGCTTTGCCGGGAAAATTGCATTCAGTACATCGTTGCGCCTTTATTGGTGGAAGGAAAGAAAGCCGGTGTCGTGGTGATGGGAATATCATTGGCAGATATGTTTCTGGCGTTCAAACGGATAGCGGGTACCGATATCGGTTTGTTGATCAAGGAACAGAATCATCTGATGCTGCCGAACGACACCGATTATTTACACTGGAATATTCACGTTTCAGCATTGACTAATAAGGAAAAGAATCTTGAGGTTCTGAAAAAGACCTCGTATTTGCACCCGGATTTGAGCACATTGAGCGATGGCACTCAGATCCGCTGGAACGAACAGTATCTACAAATAAAACTATTTCCGCTCGATTCGTACGAGCCCGATAAAGCGCATCTAATCGTGATCACTGATGTTACTGCAGCGGTAAATAATATTTATGATTCTATTTGGAAAATTGCATTGATCGGTTTGCTCGGTCTGATTTTCTCGGAAATATTGTTGTTTCTGATTTTTACCCGATTGCTTGCAAAACTGAAAGATGTCGTTTTTGTTCTGCCACTGTTGGCTAATGGGCAGTTTGAGAAATTCCGCTCATCACTGGTTTCAAACGACCGCGCACAACATTTCAGGGATGAAGTGGATACGCTCTCGGAAGCAGCCGTATCGTTATCGTTGCAACTGGAAAAACTGGAACAGGAGGTATCCACGCGCACCAAAATGCTCATTGAGCAAAAAAATGAGCTCAGTAAAGAAAGGGATTTTGTTGAGAATTTGCTCGATACCGCTCAAGCGATCGTGTTGACACAGAATGTCGAGGGTAAAATCATGTCATTGAATGCCTATGGTGAGATGCTAACCCATTACACGGAAAACGAGCTGCAGGGAAAATCTTTCCTGAGCATCCTGATTCCAGAATATGAATCACAGGATTTGCTGACGCGTTTCAAAGAAATTCACAGTGGACACAGAATGCAGTTGCGCCATGAAGCGATTACCCATTGCAAGGATGGCACAACGCGGCATGTCGCTTGGTTGCATTCGCATCTCAGCCAGCAGTCGGTGGATGATCCCTCAATCTTGTCCGTGGGTTTGGATGTTACCGAATATAAACGTGTTGAAGGACACTTGGCTTGGTTAGCGGATCATGATCCGTTGACCAATTTGTATAACAGGCGGCGTTTTAGTGACGAATTGGAGCAGGTGCTCAGCCGTGCCGAGCGTTACCGTCATCCTGGCGCGTTGTTATTTTTCGATCTCGATCGCTTTAAATACATTAATGACATCAGCGGTCATCAAGCGGGGGATACGCTACTGAAAATGGTGGCCAGCATGCTGGCTCAAACGATCCGGGCGGATGATATCACTGGCCGTTTAGGTGGCGATGAATTTGCGATTATCCTGCCGGAAATCAATGCCAGCGGTGCAATTGAAGTAGCCAAGAAAATTTTGGATCAACTGGGTCAGGCGCAATTGACCATCAGTAACCGGACTCACAAAATTTCAGCCAGTATTGGTATTGCCTTATTTCCCGAGCATGGTGCCAATATTCATGACCTGCTAGCTGCTGCCGATCTGGCGATGTATCAGGCTAAAGCGATGGGGCGCAATGCCTGGTACTTGTTTTCCGATAAAGACCGCAGCCGCGAGCGCATTCACACGTTGGTTTATTGGAAAGAGAAAATCGAGTATTCGCATTTGCATGATAACTTTATGCTCTATCTGCAACCGATCATGCAGGTAAAAACAAAAGAAATTTCGCACTATGAGGTGTTGTTGCGGATGCAGGATAAAGATGGTTCTGTGTTGTCACCCGGAGAATTTATTCCGGCTGCTGAGCATACCGGATTAATTCATGCGATTGATCACATGGTGCTGCGAAAAGCTATTGCGCAAGTGGCTAAAATTTATCAAGCGGGATTCAGAGTTAGTTTTTCAATCAACCTCTCTGCGCATGCGTTTAACGATCCTGAGCTATTACCGATCCTCAAAGAGGAATTGGCCTCACAAAAAATGGATCCGGCCAGCGTGATGTTCGAAATCACCGAAACGGCGGCACTGGAAGATTTGCCCGGTGCGCGCGGGCTGATGATAGAAATTAAGGAGCTAGGTTGCGGCTTTGTGTTGGACGATTTCGGTGTCGGTTTTTCTTCGTTTTATTATTTACGGGAATTGCCGGTCGATGTCGTCAAAATTGATGGTTCGTTTATCCGCAATTTGTCTGAAAGCAGTGACGATCTGATTCTGGTCAATGCACTATGCAGTGTGGCTCGCGGTTTCGGCAAGAAAATCACGGCGGAATTTGTGGAAAGCGCCGAGATCCTGTCGCTAATTGAAAAAATGGATATCGATTACGCACAGGGTTATTACATCGGGAAACCCGCACCAGCCAATGAATTCTTTTTGAAGTAAAACGCCGTGTATTGGTTTTTATGCGGCTTAAATTATTTAATCAGTTCAGAAAACCATTCGGCTAAATCAGGTTTAACCACCACTAAAATGACCACTGCAAACAAGATCAGCACTGGAAATTCATTGAACCAGCGGTAAAAAACATGACCATGCCGGTTGGCATCGTTTTTGAATGCCTTGACGTATTTTCCGCAGTAATAATGGTAGTAGATCAATATCAGAACCAGCGCGACTTTGGCGTACAGCCAATCGCCGGAGAAGCCGTAACCCACCCATAACCACACACCGAACACCACCGTCAGCACCGCGCCGGGGGTCATGATGCCGTAATATAATTTGCGTTCCATGATCTTGAAACGTTCCTTACCGGGTTGGTCTTCGCACATGGCGTGATAGACGAACAAACGCGGCAGGTAAAAAAGTCCGGCGAACCAGGTGACCATGAAAATGATATGCAGTGATTTTATCCAGAGCATGACAGTGTGAGTGATAGGTGGAAAAGTTGTTATGATACTGGCCTTATAGTGTTAGCGCTATCCCCTGAGTCTGGGTGTATGTGCGATGAAATCAATGAATTCGGAAACGGGAGAACGATGAATTTGCATTATCAAAATTTGGTGCAGCGGCTGGAAGAAATTACCCATTTGAACGGTGTCATGAGCACATTGGGGTGGGACCAGGAAGTGATGATGCCACCGGGTGCCGGTGATGCGCGCGCCAAGCAGATTGCTGTGCTGGCGGGAGTAATTCATGAGCGCATGACTGATCCTGGATTGGGAGATTGCTTGAATGAATTGGCAGCGTTGAAATGCGTGGATTTTGGCGAGGCGGAACAATGTAATATCAATGAAGCACTGCGCAGCTATGAGCTGGAAACCAAAGTGCCAAAGCGGTTGGTGCAGGAACTTGCGGAACTCAGTTCGCGCGGGCATGGTATCTGGGTTGTAGCGAGACAGGAAAATAAGTTTGCCGATTTTGCACCGGTGCTGAAACGCTTTTTACAATTGAAAACCGAATGGGCGCAGTATGTATCGCCAGATCTTGATCCTTACGATGCGAATATCGATCTGTTTGAACGCGGCACGACAATGTCCATAATCACGCCGGTATTCGAGCGATTGAAGGCAGAGTTGATTCCCCTGATTCATGCCATTCAGAATCAAGCCGATCAACCGGATACTTCGTTTCTGCAGGGCAGGTTTGCACAAGATAAACAGGAGGCGCTGGCGCGCAAAATTAGCGGTGATATCGGTTTTGATTTCGAACAGGGCCGCATGGATGTGTCGGTGCATCCGTTTTGTGGTGGCAGCCACCCAACCGATGTGCGGATTACCACACGCTACAGTGAGCGTAATTTCATCGAATCGCTGTATGCTGTGATTCATGAAACAGGACATGCACTGTATGAACAAGGGCGCCCCTATGAGCTAGGCGATTTGCCGGTATCTGAATCGCTGACGATGGGTATACATGAATCACAGTCGCTGTTCTGGGAGCGCATGATCGCTCAAAGCAAGCCTTTTTGTCAGTGTTATTTCGCTTCAATCCGTGCTGCATTCCCGGAAAATTTACAGCATGTTACCGTGGATTCTTTTTACCGCGCGATTAATGTCTGTAAACCGGATTTTATCCGGGTTGAAGCGGATGAAGTGACCTATCCGCTGCATATTATTTTACGGTATGAAATTGAGAGAGGGTTGTTTGACGGCTCGATACCGATTGGGGATTTGCCGCTTATCTGGAATGAGTTGACGCGAAAATACCTGGGGATCAATCCACCGGATGACGCACATGGCGTATTGCAGGATTCGCACTGGAGCAGCGGTGCATTTGGGTATTTTCCTTCGTACACTTTAGGGGCGATGTATGCATGTCAGTTCTATCGAGCGTTGCTAAATGAACAACCCGGTACTGAGCAGAATATCGCCAAAGGTAACTTTGTGCCGGTTAAAAACTGGCTCAATGAAAAAATCCATCGGCAGGGCAGACTTTACACGCCGCAACAACTGGTTGAGCGTGTAACCGGTGAGCAGCTGAATCCGGATTATTTCATTGATTATCTGCAGGGCAAATATCGCGATATTTATCAGCTTACTTAAAATCGGCTAAATTTATACTTGCTGTCTGCGGCCTTGATTGCTTTCGATCCACTTTTTGACGCGATTGGCATCGCCAATACGGGTATTTTTACCCCAGGAGTTTAGTAAAACAATGACCATTGGTTGTCCTGAGATTTTAGCCTGCATGACTAAACAACGTCCGGCCTCGCTCAGATAGCCGGTTTTGGAAACATTGATATCCCAATTTTGATTGCGCACCAGACTATTGGAGTTGACGTACTGTAATTGCCTTTTATTTCCGGGCGATACGGAATGTTGCGTGGTGGTGGAAAAATCTCGAATCGCGGCATAACTATTCGAAGCTGCAACTAGCTTGGCCAAATCGCGTGCGGTTGCGACATTTCCGCTATTTAAGCCAGTTGTATCGACAAAACGGCTGTTGACCATGCCAAGTTTCTTGGCTTTCACATTCATGGCTTGCACAAAAGCTTTTATACCACCGGGATAGGTGCGGCCAAGTGCCGCTGCAGCGCGGTTTTCAGAAGACATCAACGCCAATCGTAACAACTCATAGCGTGGAAAAGTACTGCCTACAGGTAAACGCGATGATGAGTTTTTGAGCTTGTCGACATCTGCACTGGTAATGGCAATTTTTTCATTTGGCGACAATCGTGCATCTAATGTGACCATCGCAGTCATCAATTTTGTAATAGAAGCTATCGGCATTACCTTATCCGCATTTTTATCGTAGATAACACGCTCATTTTTAGCATTAAATACGAGTGCAGCTTGCGATTTTATATCTGGGTTATCTTTATCTTTTTGTGCAAAAGCATTGCTGATAAAAAAAGATAGGATGCAAAATAAAAATATTCCTCGCTTCATTCTTTCTTACTCTCCGATTGACAAAAATTACAGGTTCTTATGGATTCATACCAGTATTTTTATGAACGAGGATAATGTCAGTTTAGAGTTTTTTATATATGTTTAACTTTCTAATTTTACTATAACTTTATTAGGATTTTTATAGAAAATTGTAAAAGGTTAAGATTTCTTAACAAGAAAAAATGTTAAGGAATTGATCCTATCATTCTGATTGTAAATAACTTAATTCGAGTTGATGAGCAATTGGAGGGCGTGATTCTTTTTTATCAATTGTGCTACTTAAGGCTATATGCTGTAGGTGAATGTAATAAAACAAGTGAATTCCTCAAATGCTGGAAAAATAGGTCAAGCTAGCAGCTGCAAAATATCCAATCCCTATCCAATTTTTGTATTTGAGACGCGGCTGAGAAAAACTCGGGCATTTAGCTTGACCTATTTGCCGATCATATATTGACCGGTTGATTATTATTTACCAAAATTAGGTTGTTTTATTTTTGCTGGACAAGTAATCATCTCACCGTCGGTGCGATCTCTAATTTTTTCGCCGTCTTTTTTACCTTCACATGACAATTTGTTCAGTATGTCTTGTGCGGCCATCGGGGGCATTTTAGACTCTTTGTTGCCACTAGCCATAGTTACAGAAGAGCCCATCAAAAAAACTAAACCGAGTGCAGCGATAAGATATTTGCTCATTTTTTACTCCTATAATAATGTTATGAAGGAAGCCAATTTTAATATACCTGACTTACCAACCATGAATTTATCACAATCATAACTGTCAGGCCATTTCTTTTTAAAGTCTGGCGGATTGAAGAGCCGAGCTAACATGTCACGTGTGACTGATCCGGCAAGAATTGAGTGGATTTAAATATAATCTTCTTTCAATTTCTAATAGCACTAAATCAAAACAGCTGCGGCAACGCGACGGCCTTCCTCAACCAGTATATTATAAGTGCGGCAACAGGCTTTTGTATCCATTATTTCTATTCCAACCCTCATTTTTGCTAACTGACTCAGTAAAGTATGATTAGGAAATTTATGCTCGGCACCGGTTCCAAGAAGAATAATCTCGGGTGAATGCAAAAATAAGTTTTCGAAATGTTGAAGCTCCAATTCCTGTACCGATCCGATCGGCCAATCTTCAATTAGGTGATCTGGCAGCACAATCAGATTCGCTTCGTAACGGATTTGATTGATTAGTACATAGCCTTCACCATAGCCAGTGAAAATATTTTGATGTGCAAAATTTGCGGGATGAAGCTTCAATGATGCGTTTCCTGATGTTGATTGATTAGCTGTCAATGATTATGCATGATTCAAATCAAAATACAATGTCTATCACTTTTAAAGTTGATTTTACGCGAAAGTCAAGATTCTTTATTTACGATCATTCACATTGGTTATTTTTTACTTGCAGCTATTTTATTTTTTACAAAATCAACCAATGTACCCAGTGTCGCGAAGGTTTGTGCGCTGATTTCGTCGTCTTTTATTACGATAGAGAATTTTTTTTCTATTGCTAGAATGACAGTGATAACTGCAACGGAATCAAGTTCGGGAACATTGCCGAGTAAAATCATATCCGGTCCCATTCCATCCAACCGATCCCCTAATCCCAGAGTATCCGATAGAATTTTTTTTATTTCAGTGATAGGGTCTATGCTTGGCACAATAAGAAGCTGTCTGTTTTTACGAGCGTTAGGATAATTGCTTATTATAAATCCGATCATGAGTATTGATCGCGGGATTATGCAATTGCGGTAAAAAGCTATGGCTGAATTTCTACAATGGAATTGATGCGCGCAAGCCCATTGAGAATTCGTCCAGATTTATTACGTACCTGTATGACTTGACCTTCGGTTGCATTGATCAGTGCCTGACCTTCAGACCGGATGCTGAATCCGCGGCCCTGAACAACCAGATTTACCGTCTGTCCTCGTACGATCACATAAGGTGCTCGCAACATTTGCGGCCGCAGAGGTTGTCCGGCTGGGATGTTGGAGGCAGCGACTTTACCGACAATTTGTGAAGCATTTGTCAGTATTCCCTCAGGCATTTGTGTCAAATTGACACTTTGCGGTGCAATATCCTCATAAGTTAGCGTTTGCCCTGATGAAATTGGTCGAGCAAGATGCAATACATCCGCCATAACGCTAATTTCAGTTTGAACATAAATGGTCCAGGCTGCAATTTCGCTATCACAACGCACACCAATTGACGTTTTTCCCCATAAACGCCCGCCTGCTGGAACAAAAGGCTCCAATTGCGGACACTTTGGTAGCGCTAAGTGTTTGTCGATCTGACCCACATTCACAATGACCTGTCCTGGGAGCGATGCCGTATTGCTGTAGAGAAAGTTCTCTATGGCATTTTTAATCACTGAGATTTCCTGATGGTCAATGGAAGTTTTTTGCTGAGATGCAAGTGCTGGAAAATCAAGCACCAGCAGACAGAGGATTGTCGTTAAGCAACGTATCATGGTTTTTAATCCCTCATTTTTTGCCGTGTCCGGCAATTATTGCCGCTATATCGTGACGTTATATTAAACGATTGCAAAAAAATCCAAGCTCAAAGATAGCGCCGCTTTCATGTTTTATTTGCGGATTGGTCGATCAGTTGATGCATATATTATTGCTGGCATGCTAAATGCTAATAGTTGAATAGACACTTGTTTGAATTAAGCGGGAGAGAAGATGATTAATAAACTCGATAAAGAATTAAATTATCACCATAACGCACTAAGTTTGAGGGTTGCAAGGCAAGAACTGCTTTCCAGCAATGTGGCCAACGCCGATACGCCGAATTTTAAAGCTAAAGATATCGACTTTGCTGCTGTGCTGAATGAAAAGTTGTCATCAACTCCCAGCTTAAAAAAAGTAAACATGAATACGACATCGGCAATGCACATTAATTCTGCTGCATCCGGAGTTTCCGGAGACAACATTTTATACCGTGTTCCTTTGCAACCCAGTGCGGATGGTAATACTGTAGATATGGATATGGAGCGAACCCGGTTTGCTGATAACGCTATTAAATATGATGCAAGTATTACATTTGTTAATAATGAATTCAGAAACTTAACGTCAGCAATGTTGGAGAGATAGAAAATGTCATTATTCAATGTATTTGGTATCGCAAGTTCCGCTATGTCGGCTCAGTCGCAGCGTTTGAATGTGGTGGCTAGTAATCTTTCAAACGCTGATAGTGTAACCAGTTCAACTGGTGAGCCCTATCGGGGTAGGCAAGTTGTTTTTAGTACCTTGCAAGCAGATGCGAGCGGTGCAAGCGGCGTTAAGGTTGCGGGTATTGTTCATGATCCATCGCCAATGCGGCAAGTATTCGAACCTAAACATCCGCTGGCGGATAAAAACGGTTATGTGACAATGCCTAATGTCAATGTTGTCGATGAGATGGTCAATATGATGTCGGCATCTCGTTCGTATCAAAACAGTGTAGATATGATGAATACTACCAAGTCATTGTTGCAAAAAACACTGACGATTGGTCAATAAGGGAGTAAATGATGAGTTCAATTTCGCAAATTAATACCGCAACAGCTGCGGCTTCAACCGCTTCAACCGCTTCAACCGCTTCAACCGCAACCGCCGGTACCACCAGTAAGAAAGATGCTGAAAATCCGCAAGACCGTTTTCTGAAGCTGTTAGTTACTCAAATGAAAAATCAAGATCCGTTAAAACCGCTGGACAATGCCGAAGTGACCAGTCAGTTGGCGCAAATCACTACGGTAACTGGTCTTGATAAGCTGAACTCGACGCTTCAGAAGCTGGTTTCCAGCGCTGAAGATACCCGCTCTGTAGAAGCAATGGGATTAATCGGACACAAAGCGTTTGTTCCAGGATCAGCGATCACATTGAATGGAGACGGCGCCATTGCTGGTATCGAATTGGCGCAACCAGTTGATCAGCTCAAAGTTACTATTTTGGATGGTGCGGGAGTCGCTATTCGCACTATGGATTTGGGTGCGCAGCCGACTGGCATCAGCACGATTCCTTGGGATGGTTTAACTGATAGTGGCACCAAGGCGGTTGATGGAGATTACACCTTTGCGGTAAGTGCAAAACAAGGGGGTAACGACGTTAAGGTTGATACGCTTTCATTTGGAGTGGTGAAAAGTGTGACACCTGGTGCAGATGATACACACCTGGATATGGGCGACAAATTGGGATTGATTGGTTTGTCTGATGTCAAACAATTGTTTTAAGGGGTAATTTCATGAGTTTTCAACAAAGCTTAAGTGGATTAAATGTAGCATCAACCAATCTGGATGTGATTGGAAATAATGTTGCCAACGCAAATACCGTAGGATTCAAACAATCTGTCGCGCAATTTACTGATATTTTTGCAAACTCAATGGCGGCTACCGCCAGTACGCAGGTTGGGATAGGAGCAAAAGTATCGTCAGTTGCGCAGCAATTTGGTCAAGGGGGTATTACGCAGACTAATAATCCTTTAGATATTGCTATTGTTGATCAAGGCTTTTACCGCCTCAGTGATAATGGCACGATAAACTATAGCAGGAATGGTCAATTTCACGTTGATAAATCTGGTTATATTGTAGACACATCGGGTGCCAATTTGACAGGTTTTATGGCGGATTCGAAAGGTGTTATTAGTGCTAGCGGCGCACCGGAAAATTTGAAGTTTGCTACTTCAGACATTTCTCCAAAAACAACGACAAAAGTTGATCTGGGTATTAACTTGGATGCGACAGCACCCGGAATCTCTGCGCCTTTTAATGCAGCAGATCCGAACACCTATTCTTGGTCTACCTCGGGTTCGGTGATCGATAGTCTGGGTGCTTCGCATGTTCTATCATTATTTTTTCAGAAATCCGCCGCTGCCACGAATACTTGGACTGTCTATGGAACGGTTGATGGGAAAATAGATGCTTCTGGAATGCCGGTTGGCGTTACCTTGAGTGGAAGTCCTTCGCAGCCTGTCGTATTTGATGGAAATGGAACATTGCAGACTGTTGCCTCTGCAGCTGCTGCTCCATTGGATTTGAAGATAGATTTTAGTGCAATCGATCCAACGTTTGGAGCGACCACACCTCAGAATGTCAGTCTCGATATGACGACGGCCACTCAGTATGGCTCTAAGTCAAGTGTTAATAGTATTACACAAGACGGCTATACGTCCGGCCGCATGACGGGCTTTAGCATAGATGCCGAAGGCAAAATCTTTGGAATTTATAGTAACGAACAAACGAAAACACTCGGCCAAATCGCACTGGCTAGCTTTGTTAATCCGCAAGGTTTGGCGCCGATTGGAAATGGTCATTGGACAGAGACGCTTTCTTCAGGAGTACCACTAATTGGTGCCCCCAAAACTGGAAATTTGGGTGCGCTTCAATCTAACGCTATCGAAGAATCAAATGTGGATTTGACAGCGGAGTTGGTGAAGATGATTCAAGCGCAGCGTATGTATCAAGCTAACTCCAAGGAAATAGAAGCGCAAAATGAAATGATACAAACGATTGCTAGGATATAGCTTTTCATCAAAAATTTTTAATTTTATGAATTAGGAATATGGATCGACTAATTTACACTTCGATGACCGGAGCAAACCATACGCTGAATCAGAAAGCGACCGTTGCTCAGAATCTTGCCAATGCATCGACAACAGGGTATCGCGCTGAGAGTAATGCATTTCGCGCGGTTCCGGTATTTGGTGATGGTCTGCCAACGCGCGCTTTTGTAGTTGATTCCACGACAGGCGCCGATTTTACCCCAGGGGCGTTGCAGACGACTGGCCGTGATCTTGATGTTGCGGTTCGGGGCTCAGGATGGATTGCGATTCAATTGGATGACGGCAAGGAGGCTTATACCCGGAATGGTAGTTTGCAAGTAAGTCCAAATGGTATTTTGCAAACTAACAATGGTCACAAAGTCAAAGGTGACACGGGCATTATTACGATACCGCCTGACACTCGCATCACCATCGGTGTCGATGGAACGGTGTCTTCGGTGCCGATTACGCCGCAACCTAATACCGTGGCGCAAGTGGGTCGAATAAAGCTGGTCAATCCGCCGGAAGATAAGCTTGTAAAAGGCACCGATGGTTTATTCCGGCTTAAGGATGGCAGCGAAGCGCCTGTTGATGCCAAAGTCAAGCTGGTCGATGGCACATTGGAAGAAAGTAATGTGAATGTTGTGCATGAAATGGTCAGCATGATCAATCTGGCGCGGCAATTTGATATGCAAATGAAAATGCTTGATAACGCTCAGAATAATGCGCAGAAAGCCAGTGAAATAATGATGGTAAGAGTTTAATTCGATAACAAATTTAATAGGTAAATTATCATGGTACGTTCACTATGGATTGCTAAAACCGGACTTGATGCGCAACAAACCAAGATGGATGTGATTTCCAATAACTTAGCGAATGTCAGCACTAATGGATTTAAGCGTTCTCGTGCTGTTTTCGAGGATCTGCTGTATCAAACGGTGCGTCAGCCTGGTGCACAATCTTCCCAGCAAACGCAATTACCTTCGGGGTTGCAATTAGGTACTGGGGTTAAACCCGTCTCTACCGAAAGTATTTTCACCCAAGGGGGGATGCAGCAAACTGAAAACCAGCGCGATGTAGCTATACGCGGAGTCGGTTTTTTTCAGGTTTTGCTGCCGGATGGTACGACGGCCTATACCCGCGATGGCGCATTCCAGTCTGATCTTAATGGACAACTTGTGACATCCAGCGGATACGCTGTCCAACCTGCAATTACCGTTCCACCCAATACACAGAGTATTACGATAGGACGGGATGGAACAGTCTCCGCAACAATTCCGGGATCCACTGCGCCGATTCAAATTGGCAGTATTCAATTGGCGAGCTTTATTAACCCGTCCGGATTATTGAAGATGGGTGAGAATTTGTATCAGGAAACTGCATCAAGCGGAGCGCCAAATCAAAATGCGCCAGGTACCAATGGATTAGGCCCATTAGAGCAAGGTTTTGTAGAAACTTCAAATGTTAATGTGGTGGAAGAGTTGGTGAATATGATTCAAACCCAGCGCGCTTATGAGATGAATTCCAAATCCATCGAGACTTCTGATCAAATGCTGCAACGGCTGGCGCAACTTTGATTAACGGGATGATTGGAAATCGGGCAATGGTTAGCGGCAATCCGATAATAAAACATTTCTACCGGTATTTTTTTATACTGGTGTTAGCCGCGCTTGCATCCGGTTGTGCGCTAACGCCATCGACCGTGACTCACCAGCCGAATACGCTCCGCGCACCGCAACATGCGGCAGCCGTGAGTCAACCCAACGGTTCCATTCTGCAAACGGTGCATAGCACAACAGGCGGGGTTCGATATACACCATTATTCGAAGACCGCCGGGCAAGAAGTATCGGCGATACAATTATCGTTACGTTAAATGAAACAACCAATGCCAGTAAGAGTTCGGGAACTAATGCAAGCCGTTCCGGGAGCATCGAATTTTCCGTACCGAACTTTCTAGGAATCCCGTTAAGCCTGTTAAAGAATGCATCGGCTGAGGCTAAATCCAATAACAAATTTGATGGCAGCGGTGAAAGTTCAAGCAAAAATAATTTTAAAGGAACTATTACGGTAACAGTGATCGAAGCGTTGCCAAATGGAAATCTTGTTGTCAGCGGTGAGAAACAAATCGGAATTAATCAGGGACAAGAATTCATAAGGCTGTCCGGGGTTGTGAATCCGGTTCATATTCTGGGAAATACGATTTCCTCAACGCAGATTGCCGATGCGCGCGTCGAATACCGCAGCAACGGATATATTGATGAAGCGCAGACGATGGGGTGGTTATCGCGCTTCTTCCTGTCGATATCGCCTTTCTAATCAGCTGACCTCAGGATGGATCAATGCTTCAACAATTGACATTTAAGATTATGAAAAAAAGAAACGTCATTATTTTTTCTTTTCTTGTATTAAGTTTATTTTTGCCGGGTATTAGCTTGGCTGATCGCATCAAGGATTTAGCATCGATTCAAGGTGTTCGTAATAACCAATTAATCGGATATGGATTGGTGGTTGGATTGGATGGCAGCGGCGATATGACCACACAAACGCCATTTACCGTTCAGAGTATTATTAATATGCTGGGTCAATTAGGCGTTAATCTGCCGCCCGGCATTAACTTGCAATTGCGAAATGTTGCCGCCGTAATGGTAACGGCGACCCTGCCGGCGTTTGCTAAGCCGGGCCATCATATCGATATCACAGTTTCATCCATGGGTAACGCCAAAAGTTTGCGTGGCGGAACACTGTTGCTGACGCCTCTCAAGGGAGCAGATAATCAAGTGTACGCAATGGCACAGGGGAATATTCTGGTTGGCGGCATCGGAGCTGCAGCCGGCGGCAGCAGCGTGCAAGTGAATCATCTTAATGTCGGGCGCATCACAGGAGGGGGTATCGTGGAGCGCGAGATTCCCACGACGGTTGGGCAAGGTGAGTTTATCAATCTTGAATTGAATTCAACGGATTTCACGACGGTAAACCGTATCGTTGGTGCGATCAATGGACTTTATCCGGCAGCTGCATCAGCAGTGGATGGCCGGATGGTTCAGGTAAAAGCGCCTGCGGACAATAGCCAGCGCATCATGTTCATTTCACAAATAGAGAGTTTGGATATTGCACCGGCAAAAGCATCGGCAAAAGTGATTGTTAATTCACGCACCGGCTCTGTAGTTATGAATCAGGCGGTAACGCTTGAATCAAGTGCGGTGGCGCATGGCAATCTATCCATTATCATCAATACCGAACCCGTGATCAGTCAACCGGGCCCCTTGGCGCAACGAGGAGAAACCGTTGTTACGCAGCGATCGCAGGTCGAAATCCGCACCGATGAAGGTAATTTAATGTTGTTGCCGAATGGCGCGGATCTCGGTGAAGTTGTAAAAGCGTTGACGGCAATTGGTGCTACGACTCAGGATCTGTTGTCTATCCTGCAGGCTTTAAAAGCTGCCGGTTCGTTGCGTGCCGATTTGGAAATAATTTAACTGATTGGATATAAGAATGGTTATTTCAGCGGATGTTTCAAGCAAGCTTGCCATTGATGTCAAGAGCATCGATGACTTGAATTTAATGGTCAAGCAAAATCCAGACGAAGCTCTACAAAAAGTAGCACAGCAATTTGAAGCATTGTTTATGAATATGCTGCTGAAAAGCATGCGGGAAGCTACACCTAAAGATGGAATATTTGATAGCCAGCAGACGCAATTTTTTACACAAATGCACGACCAGCAGCTGGCGCAGCAGATCTCCACCAAAGGAATCGGTATTGCTGACATGATGGTAAAACAGTTATCTCGAGCCAATCAATCGGTTGAACCACAAACCGCAATTAGCCGAACCGATGCTATTTTGTCTGCGATTAATTCTGTGCAGCAATCGTTACCGGTAAACGACGGACATCCTAATGACAAATCCAGGCAATTGTGGTCAATCCCTCAGATCTCATTCAGTGCAGTAATGCCGACGGGGAAGATTAGTCAGGTAAGTGATGAACTTTCTGTTCCTGGTCAACTAGATGTTCAAAAAAAGAAACTATTCAATCAACCGGCGAGTTTTATCGATAAGCTGTTGCCACATGCAAAAATTGCATCTGAATCAACTGGTATTCCTCCTCAATATATGCTGGCGCAAGCCGCACTGGAGAGTGGTTGGGGTAAACATGAGATTCGTCATGCAGATAATAGGCCTGCTTATAATCTTTTTGGTATCAAAGCTGGCGCTAACTGGAAGGGGGATGTAGTAGAGGCATCAACAATCGAGTATATCAATGGCGTAGCGCAGAAGTCAGTTGAGAAATTCCGTGCTTATAGTTCCTATGCCGAGGGATTCAATGATTATGCCAAGTTACTAATGGATAATCCCCGCTATGCGAAGGTGTTGAAATCGACCGATGCCGCGACATTTGCCAATGGCTTGCAACGTGCTGGGTATGCTACCGATCCGATGTATGCCGAGAAGTTGATGCGAATCCTGAATAGCGAAAAATTACAGGCACGGGAATTTATCTAACAGAAGAATTTTTACTTAACCCATTCATTATTTTGCCGATATTGTCACTATATTTTTAAAATCATAAACTGAGAAAGCATATGAGTAATAGTATTCTTAATATCGGATTTTCTGGCTTAGCAGCCGCCCAAAACCAATTATTGACAACCGGTCATAATATTAGCAATGCAAACACGCCTGGCTATAATCGCCAGCAGGTGATGTTAAGCACAAATGTACCGCAATACAGTGGAACCGCCGGATATATTGGGAATGGTGTTCATGCTGCCACAGTTCAACGCGTATATAACCAGTTTCTTACTAGTCAATCACTGCAAGTACAAACACAGAGCCAGTCGTTGGACACTAATTACACCGAGATAAAACAGCTCGATAATATGTTTGCTGAAACTACATCCGGGCTTTCTCCTACCTTACAAAGTTTTTTCAGCGCCATACAAGATGTGGCATCAAATCCGGCTGTTATTCCATCGCGACAGTCAATGTTAAGTAGTGCAGATGCTCTTGTTGCGCGTTTTCATAGTATGGATCAGCGTATGTCGCAAATCCGGGATGGAGTCAATACTCAGATCACGAGTACAGTTGCACAAATCAATTCAATCGCTAAGCAAATTGGAGAGGTAAACCAGCAAATCATGTGGGCGGAAGGTTCTGCCGGTGGTCAACCAGCAAATGATATGCTGGATCAACGTGATGAGCTTATTAATCAAATTAACAAATTGGTTAATACTGAGACAATAAAACAAAGTGATGGTACATTGAATGTTTATATTGGTAACGGACAGGCGCTAGTGGTTGGTGGACAAGCGCTTTCTCTGGCAGCGGTTAAATCATTAGATAATTCAGATAGCTTGACAATCGGGTTGGTTAACAAGAATAGCACGATTCAGTTACCTGAGAGTCAAATCACAGGTGGCACATTAGGTGGTCTCCTCTCTTTTCGTAGCACTTCTCTCGATAATGCACAAAATTCATTGGGCAGAATTGCGATAACTTTGGCGCAGACTTTCAATGAACAACATCAGTTAGGTATGGATTTGAATGGAGATATGGGTGCAAATTTCTTTGCTTTGCCTTCTTCACCCAAGGTGATTTCAGCGCCAGCCAATAGTGCTACATCCAATATCACAGCAGCAATTAGTGATTATAGTGCTTTAACAACAAGTGATTATGAGTTCTCGTACGATGGAGCAAATTATACACTGACCCGCTTATCCGATAATGTATCGGCGACATCGTCAGGCACATTTCCATTAACTCTGGATGGAGTTTCGGTAACAAGCGCTTCTATGCTTGCTAGTGAGAAATTCCGGATTCAGCCCACCATCAATGGAGCGAAGGATATTGCGGTAAATATTAAGGATGCAACTAAAATAGCAGCAGCCGGACCTAACCGTACCAGCGCCGCATCTACCAATACCGGAACAGGTACTATCAGCGCAGGAACGGTAAATCCGTTACCACTGAATCCTGATCTCCAGCAACCGCTCACCATCACATTCCAATCGCCTTATAATGGAAAATTTGATGTGGCAGGAACAGGTTCCGGTTTACCGGCAACTAATCAGGTGTATACGTCAGGTGCGGATATCAGTTTTAATGGTTATACATTTCAGATAAGCGGTAACCCTGCGGCAGGGGACGTTTTTACTGTAACACCCAACAATAATGGTGTAGCTGACAATCGTAATATTTTGTCACTGGGTGCGTTACAAACGGCCAGTACACTGACAAATGGTACAGCCAATTACCAGACTGCTTATGGGCAGCTTGTTAGCCAAGTTGGAAATAAAACCCGTGAGCTGGAGGTAACCAGCACTGCACAAGCCAATCTGGTTGAACAAACCAATGAATACATACAATCCATGTCCGGTGTCAATCTAGATGAAGAAGCTGCAAATTTATTGCGGTATCAACAGGCTTATCAAGCATCAAGTAAAGTCATCGAAATAAGCAATACTTTGTTTGATTCAGTACTTCGTTTTAGCTGAAAGAAAGAGTAGGGGATAAGATTATGCGCATTAGTACAAACACAATTTATGAAACTGGTACGAATTTAATGCTTCAACAGCAGGAGAAATTAATTAATACGCAACAGCAATTGACCACTGGCCGACGGATTTTAACGCCTTCGGATGATCCGATTTCTGCTGCGCAAGTCTTAAATATTTCCCAAACGGCATCATTGAATAAGCAATATTCAACGAATCGATCCAGCGCGGGTTCCTCATTGCAACTTGAAGAAAATGTGTTGAAACAAGTGACCGAAATTATGCAAGATGTCCATAGCTCAACCATCTATGCTGGTAATGCGACTCTGACTGATGCCGACAGAAAGACGCTTGCTACCGAATTGCGCAGTAAATTAGAATCATTAGTTGGTTTAGCCAACGCAACTGATGAGAAAGGACAATTTTTGTTCTCAGGATTTCAGGCAAATACAAAACCTTTTACTCAGGCAGGATTAACTGTGCAGTATGCTGGAGATCAAGGGCAACGCCTGAACCAGGTCGGCTCCGCGCGGCAATTGGCCGTTAGTGACTCTGGTACAGATATTTTCGAGCGTATTAAAAATGGCAACGGTGTTTTTGCAACAGCTGCTAATTCGACAAATACAGGCTCTGGTGTGATTGACGTTGGATCGGTGCTTACTCCTTCGAGTCTTACCGGTGATGATTATGAGATTAGATTTGCCGTGTCTGCAGCCGGTGCTACAACATACGATATTGTTAACACCACGACAGGGTCGCCTGTTTCATCCGCTAACCCTTATGTCAGCAACAATACAATTAGTTTTGATGGCATGCAATTGAGTATTAAAGGAGATCCGGCTAATGGAGATAAATTTACAGTATCTCCAAGCAGTAATCAGAGCCTTTTCAAAACGATAGGTGATCTGATCACCACGCTCGAAACTCCATCAAGCGGGCAACCTGGGGGTACTCGGCTGACGAACAATTTGAACTCGACATTGCAGAACATTAATAACGGCTTGGAGCATGTGCTTTCGAAAGAGGCTTCTATTGGAGCGCGGCTACAAGAGATAGATACTTTGGAAAATGTGGGCAGTGATCAAAATATTCAATTTGAACAGATGCTTTCACAACTGCAAGACGTCGACTTTGCTCAAGCAACATCGGACATGCAGCGGCAACTGCTTTATCTTCAAGCTGCACAACAGTCCTATATCAAGATTTCAGGATTATCTTTATTTAATTATATTTAAGGTTTTTAGACGTTTTAAATATAACTATTCAGAATAGAAGCAAGCTCGTTATATTGTAGTTTCTATACGATCAATAAGGCGAGTTTGCGACGCTCATTGTTGCTCATCAATTATTTATACCTTGATGGCCAATATCGTGCCGGATCTGTGAACCATCGAAGCGAATTCTCTCGACGATTTTATAAGCCTGATGCTGTGCAGCTTTAACATTCTCACCAAGTGAAGTGACACATAAAACGCGCCCGCCTGCTGTTACAATTTCATTGCCGTTTTTTCCTCCCATCGAAGTACCGGCATGGAAAATATGAAAATTACCGGTACTTTCTTGTTCGGCAACCAAATCCTGTAAACCATAAATTACATCGTTTTTTCTCGGATTTTCCGGATAACCTTGTGCCGCCATAACAACACCAAGAGCGGTACGCGAGTCCCATTCGGCATCCATTTCATTGAGTGTGCCATCAATTGCATGTTCAATGAGAGGCAAAAGATCGCTTTTTAAACGTAGCATAATCGGTTGTGTTTCCGGATCGCCTAAGCGGCAATTAAACTCCAACACTTTTGCTTGATCTTCTGCGGTAATCATCAGACCTGCATAAAGAAACCCGGTGTAATGGATTCTATCTTTTTTCAAGCCATTAATGACCGGATCGATAATAGAGTGCATGATTTGCACTTGCAGACCGGGAGAAACAAAAGAGACCGGCGAGTAGGCGCCCATTCCACCCGTATTGGGACCCTGATCACTGTCGTAAAGCCGTTTATGATCCTGACTGGTTGCCAACGGAAGGATATGATTCCCATCGGTCATAATGATAAAACTGACTTCAATACCTTGAAGAAATTCTTCGATAATGATTTCGCTTCCAGCATCACCGAGATTTTTATCCACTAACAGTGCGTTCACAGCGGAATGCGCTTCTTCTTGCGATTGCGCGACGACAACGCCTTTTCCGGCTGCCAGACCATCGGCTTTGATGACAAGCGGGGCAGGGTGTTGCTCAATATAGGCGTGCGCTGACTCAGGATCTGTGAATTTCGCATAAGCAGCGGTCGGTATATGATGCCGCTGCATAAATTCCTTAGCGAAGATCTTTGATGTTTCAAGTTGAGCAGCTTGCCGGGTTGGGCCGAAGATTTTTAGACCGGCAGCTTGGAATGCATCCACGATACCGGCAGCCAGTGGAATTTCGGGACCTACTACGGTGATCGCAATCGACTCTTTTTTTGCAAATTCGATTAACTCAGGAACGGCTGTGATGGGAATATTTTCCAATCCCGGTTCTAATGCTGTTCCAGCATTGCCGGATGCTACAAATACTTTATGCACACGCGGTGACAGGCTTAATTTCCACGCCAAGGCATGCTCTCTGCCGCCACCGCCGACCACTAATAGTTTCATTTTGATGTAATTATTTAATGACGGAAATGACGAATGCCGGTGAATGCCATAGTTATGCCGTGTTCATCCGCCGCTGCAATCACTTCTTGGTCGCGGATGCTGCCGCCAGGCTGAATGATCGCGGTCGCACCAGCTTCTACGACGACATCCAATCCGTCCCTGAACGGGAAAAACGCATCCGATGCCACAACCGATTGTGCAAGTGTGAGACCCGCTTGCTGTGCTTTGATGGATGCGATGCGCGCGCTATCGACACGGCTCATTTGCCCAGCGCCGATACCGATGGTTTGGCCATTGCGGCAAAATACGATTGCATTCGATTTAACGAATTTCGCTGCTCGCCAAGCAAACAATAGGTCATCCAGTTGCTGCGGTGAGGGTTTTAATTGCGTGACGATTTTTAAATCGGCAGCGGCGATGTTTTGAGTATCCGGCGTTTGTACCAGAAGACCGCCACCGACGCGTTTTAAATCATAGACATTGTGCCCGGTTTGCAAGGGTACCAGTAAAACCCGGATATTGTTTTTTTGCGCTAAAAGCTGTTGTGCTTCCGGTGTGATTTCCGGTGCAATAATGACCTCGACGAATTGTTTTAAGACGGCATCGGCTGTGTCTTTATCGACAGCGCGGTTAAAAGCGATAATGCCGCCAAAAGCCGAAGTCGGATCGGTTGCGAATGCCAGCTGGTAAGCGCGTAACACAGTTTCCGCAACAGCGATGCCACAGGGGTTGGCGTGCTTGACAATGACGCATGCCGGATTATCCAAAGTTTTAACGCATTCCCAAGCAGCGTCGGTGTCCGCAATATTATTGTAGGACAGCTCTTTGCCTTGTAATTGCCGGTAATTCGCCAAACTGCCCGGTATACTGGCTTCGTCACGATAGAAAGCGGCTTTTTGATGCGGGTTTTCACCGTAGCGCAATGGTTGCGAAAGGATGAAGTTCAGATTCAGCGAATCGGGAAAATCCTTGTGCTGAAAATCGGTATCCAATGCAGTCAAATAGTTGCTGATGGCGCTGTCATACGAGGCCGTATGGGTAAAAGCTTTCTGCGCCAATTTAAAGCGTGTGGCTAAACTGACGGTACCATTGTTTTCCGCCAATTCCAGGCCGAGTTGAGAATAGTCATGTGGATCCGTGACGATGGCGACTTTGCGGTAATTCTTGGCAGCTGCGCGCACCATGGTCGGTCCGCCGATGTCGATATTTTCAATCGCATCATCGAAATTGCAATCCGGCTTTGCAACAGTTTGCTTGAATGGATAGAGATTGACGATCACCAGTTCGATGTTGGCAATTGATGCTTGTTCCAGTGCGTGTTGGTGATCGGGAAAATCATGGCGCGCGAGTATGCCGGCATGGATTTTGGGGTGCAACGTTTTGACCCGGCCATCCAGCATCTCCGGGAAACCTGTATAGTCACCTACCTCAACAACGGGGATTCCAGCTTTATGCAGCAACTTGGCGGTACCGCCCGTGGACAGGATGGTGATATTGTACTGAATCAATTCCTTTGCTAATTCTACGATTCCGGTTTTATCCGAGACACTGATGAGCGCTTGTTTAATAGTCATTTAATTTGATATTGCTTCATTTTTTGACGTAACGTATTCCTGTTTATTCCCAGTAAATCAGCTGCTTGCGTCTGGTTTCCCTTGGTGTGCTGTATGGCGATTTCAATTAAAGGCTTCTCGACGCTATGCATGACCATATTGTAAATATGACATGGCTTTTCCCCGTCCAGGTCATTGAGATATCCGTTTATGGCTTTGCGAATGCACGATGCAATTTCATTTTCTTTGATTGCATTCATAAACTACCTACTCCCCTTCTTTGATATAACTCAATCGTTGACCTTTTTCAGCTAACGTGGAGAAAAAATTATTGGTTTCCAGAATTTGCTGATCGTTGGTTTGCAGTTGGTTCATGGACTGACGAAAACCGGCGGAACCGGCAAGTCCTTTGGTATACCAGGAAATATGCTTGCGTGCGATGCGTACGCCTGAGTATTCACCATAAAATTCATATAAATCATGTAAATGATTAATGAGTACCCGATGGATCTCAGATACCTCGGGGGCCGGTAAATGTTCACCGGTTGTGAGATAGTGATTGATCTCGCGGAAGATCCACGGTCTGCCTTGCGCGGCGCGGCCGATCATGATCGCGTCCGCTTTCGTGTAATCAAGAATATGACTGGCTTTTTCCGGCGTCGTGATATCACCGTTGGCGATGACAGGAATCTTGATCGCGGCTTTAACCGCTGCGATGGTGTCGTATTCCGCAGTGCCGGTGTAGGCGCAAGCACGTGTGCGACCGTGAATTGCGAGCGCTTGAACACCTGAGTTTTCGGCAATATGCGCGATGGAGAGCGCATTTTTGTGTTGTTTATCCCAGCCGGTGCGGATCTTGAGTGTCACTGGAATATCCACGGCCTTGACCACCGCATCCAGAATTTTTCCCACTAATTGCTCATCTTGCAATAGCGCGGAACCGGCCATGACGTTGCAGATTTTTTTAGCCGGACAGCCCATATTGATATCAATAATCTGAGCGCCATTGTCGACATTGTAGCGCGCAGCGGCTGCCAGCATTTGTGGATCGGCACCGGCAATTTGCACGGAAACCGGTGAAACTTCACCGTCATGATTCGCGCGGCGCTGTGTTTTTTTTGAACCCCACAATAACGAATTACTGGACACCATCTCGGAAACCGCCATGCCTGCCCCCATCGTTTTGCATAATTGCCTGAATGGACGGTCGGTAACACCCGCCATGGGAGCGACAATCAGTTTGTTTTTCAAAATGTGTGTGCCGATTTGCATGTTAAGCGCTGTGTATAAATAAAGTCAGCTACCCTGGGAAGCGATTACTCGGGATGCCGGGAATCTTGGCTGCAGCAAGTGAATATTCATATAAAATTCTTACGGTGCATAAAGGGCGAATTATAACTTTTGTTTCGTCAGGCTGATAGAGGTGAGATAGGAAAACGGACTATCCGCGCGCGCCAAAGATCATGCGGCGGGCGACAAACCGTTTCAGCGGCGGCGTGCAATTCAATGCGGTCAATCCGATTCCACAGGCATGTTTGAGGAGCGCATTGTCGTTGGAGAAAAGTTTGATGAGCGAATCGGTAAAAAAACGGCCGCCTCCGCTGTCGATTTGTCTTTTTTGGCGGTAATTCGACAGCATTGCCGAAGCGCCGATTTCTCGTGATGAATTTTGCGCATCGATTGCTTCTTGCGCTAACTCATAAGCATCCCTCAAGCCTAGGTTAAATCCTTGTCCCGCAACAGGATGCAATGTTTGCGCCGCATTCCCGATGAGCGCAACTCTTTGTGCCGTAACGTTCAAGGCATATTTCAATGTTAATGGGAATGCCGATCTTTTTTCAGCGTGCGTAAATTCTCCAAGCCGGTCGCCAAAGTGCCGGTGCAATCGGAGCAGAAAATCACGATCGCCTAACGAGATGATCTCTTGAACTGCCTCGGGGCTTACCGTCCACACCAGCGCGAAGTCTTCTTCGTTCGGCAGCAATGCGACGGGTCCATCGGCAGTAAAACGTTCGTAGGCGATCCCGCTCTGTTTTTTCTCCGCCTTGACATTGCCGACCACAGCGAATTGGTGATAGTCATGCGATTGATAAGCGACATCGGGTAATTGCTGCGCCAATTTGCCGCCATCCGCAAGCACGATCAGCTTGGCGGTTACTTTTTTCGCTTCGTTTTGATAATTGAAATACACTGCGCCTGAATTTTCTGCAGTATCCAATCCGGTGACGATCGCACCTGCCATGTAACCCGATGTACTTGCCATCAATCGCTGATGCATCGAGCAAAATAGATCGTGATAGTTGACGACGAATCCCAATGTCGGAACACCGGCGTCTTGCGGTGTCAAAATGGTTTGACCGAGGTTGCCGTGACTGGAAATATGGATCGTCGTGATCGGCGTTTTTTTCGTCAGTTCGCTCCATACGCCCATGCGATGCAGAATTAAGTGACTGCCGTAGGATAATGCCAGCGGACGAGGATCTTCGTCTTTTTCCGGCAAACCGCGCGCTTCCAGCAGCAAACTCGAGATACCGGTATCCTGCAGCGCCAGTGCCAAAGCCATGCCCACCGGTCCGCCGCCAATGATGACAATATCGTAATGTGCGCTGATCATATGAATGCTTGAAATTTGTTCAGGATATCGATTTGTGATTGATAAACCGGATGAATTATTGTGCCGGAAAATTCCGGCGGCAACCCTAGCGTTGCGATTTTGATCCTGCTTTCATGAGAATTGAACAGAGGAGAATAGCATATTGCAACATGTCATGGAATGTACGGCTGGGTGAGTGTGCTGCAATGCGCGGGCAAGATCATGGCTTAAACGGTATAATCCGCATTGTTTAATGCCAGGCTGCATTTCTAAGCGATGTTGCAGTGCTAATTTGAAAATGTTCTGTGTGAATAAAAGATTAGGAAGGAATTTTGCATGACGAGATTGTTAGAAAATAAACTTGCAGGATGGATCGTATTTTTACTTTCTATTGCTTCCACTGAAGTCTGGTCAACGAATACCGGCAGCGAATTGATCAATGCCGCGGACAAAGGCAATATTTCTCTGGTCAAAAAAATACTGGATACGCAGCGCATTGATCAGGAGGAGCTGAATTCCGCTTTTCTGGCGGCAGTTAAAAAAGGCCATGCTGCTGCTGTCGAGCGCTTTCTGCAAGCAGGCGTGGATGTCAATTTAAGAGCGGATGATCACTATACCCCGCTCATGCGATCGGCCCGCGACGGCCGCGATCGGGCAGTGGAAATTTTGCTGGCCGCCGGTGCTGACGTGAATGCCGCTGCCGGGGAGGATGGTACGGCTTTAATGCTGGCTGCCGAGAAAGATCGCAGGAAAGTCATCGATTTGTTGCTGGCGGCAAAAGCTGAGGTGAGTGCAAAACGCGCCGACAGTATGACAGCGCTGACGCTCGCTGCACAGCAAGGACATCGGCAAGTCATTCAGACATTGATCAATGCTGGTGCCGATGTCAATTATCAATTGGAAAATGGTGCGACAGCTTTGATGCTGGCGGCGCAGCTTGGCCATTTAGGAGCGGTTCATACCCTGCTGGCGGCAAATGCCAATCCCAATCTGAAAGCCAGCAATGGCGCAACTGCATTGACTTTGGCCAAACTTTATCATCATAAGGAAGTGATTGAATTATTGATAAAGGCGGGCGCCAAATAGCAACTATGATATCTTGCTGTCAGGCCAGATTTGAAGATACTGTTTTCGTTATAATCCAATGAATAGAGGAAATCCTAGATGAATGTTTGGGCTGTTTTAATGCTTGCTGCGACAATTACATTGTTGACCGGCTGTAGCGGTGAACAAGGAAGTGATAAACCGGCGGCTAATTCGATACCCGCTCCTATGAACGAAATTACCAAGATGGGTGAGATTCCGTCGTTTATGAGTGAAGGTTTATCTGATGAAGAAAAAACGGAATTAAAAGAACAAATTATGCCTGGAGGTTTCGGTGATGTGAAAGCTGCCGAAGAGAAATTCAAGGCATTGATGACTGATGCGAAAGCGGGGGATCCAGCGGCGCAGAACAGTTTGGGTGTGATGTACTACACCGGTGAAGCGGTATCAAAAAACTTATCCGGAAAGGTGTTGGATAACGATCCTGAACTGGCCGCCGGGTGGTTTTACCGGGCCGCCGAGCAAGGTTATGCCGATGCGCAGTTTAATTTAGGATTGATGTACGCGAACGGCGAAGGTGTCCCGCAAGACATGGAGCAGGCGGCGGAATTATTCAAGAAAGCTGCTGAGCAAGGCCATGTCGATGCGCAAAACAATCTCGGCGCCATGTATTTTACCGGTGAAGGTGTGGCCAGAGATGAAAAGAAAGCCATCGAATGGTTTGAAAAAGCAGCTGCACAGGGAAATCAGGAGGCTCGCGATAATCTCGATGCTATTAAGGCATCCGGTAAATAAGCGATTTGTTTACCCGGCCGCGTTTTTCATGAGCCTGGCCGGGTAGCTTTCCAAAACTTTCCTACGCAACGGTTACTTCACCGGATAAATAAACATCCTGGATGGCATGCAGCAGTTTCACACCTTCTGCGAATGGTTTCTGGAATGCCTTGCGCCCGGAAATCAACCCCATACCACCGGCGCGTTTGTTGATGACGGCAGTGCGGATCGCTTGATGCAAATCATCACTGCCAGATTCCCCTCCGGAATTGATCATGCCGATCCGCCCCATATAGCAGTTGGCCACTTGATACCGCACCAGATCGATCGGATGCTCCGTTGTCAGTTCGCTATAGACTTTGGGATGGGTTTTACCGAATTTGATCGCATTGTATCCGCCATTATTGGTCGCCATTTTCTGTTTAACGATATCGGCTCCGATGGTTACCGCCAGATGATTCGCTTGACCGGTCAAATCGGCGCTGACGTGATAGTCTTTTTCAGCAGTTTTAAATGCGGTGTTGCGGATATAAGCCCACAAGATGGTCACCATGCCCAAATTATGCGCATGCTCGAAGGCGGCTGAGACCTCCTGGATCTGGCGGCGAGATTCTTCCGAACCGAAGAAAACAGTGGCGCCGACCGCGCAGGCTCCCATATCGAACGCCTGATTGATGCTGGCAAACAATGTCTGATCGTATTTGTTGGGATATGTCAGCAGTTCATTGTGATTGATTTTGAGAATCATCGGGATTTTGTGCGCATACTGGCGCGCTACGATTCCCAGCACGCCCAGCGTGGATGCGACACCGTTACAACCACCCTCAATCGCCAACTCGGCGATATGCTTAGGATCAAAAAACATCGGATTAGGTGCGAATGACGCACCGGCGGAATGCTCAACGCCCTGATCCACGGGAAGAAGGGACAGATAGCCGGTGCCCGCCAACCGCCCCTGATTAAAAAACGCCTGTAGATTACGTAGCACACTGGGTTTGCGGTTGCTCAAAGCCATCACGCGATCGGTAAAATCGGCGCCGGGCAATTGCAAACTATCTTTCGGTATGGTTTTGCATACATGATTGAGCAGTTGCTCGCTTTCACTGCCCAGTGTCGCGGAAATATTGGTCATTCTGACTCCTTGTTGAGAGGATCATCGGGTTAGGGAATCTCTGAAAAACTACTACATTCGGTCATGCGGTGTTGAAATCGGGTTCAAAATGCTCATTTATCGCTTTGTAAACTACGCCTTTTCACCTGATTTTGCCTTGCCTGGTTGTCTCTCGCTATCTTTTTCAGAATTTCCTGAACACTGAATGTAATCGGATATGCGATCTTACTGGACGCCGCAGGACGATAAAATAAGCATTTTGCTTATTTCTGCCGCGTGTCTGTCTATTACGCTTACCGGGATTTAGGTTTGAATGACATTATTGTTAATCGCCATGCGGATAAGCTGTGTGGTGTTTTGCAATTGCAATTTGCGCATCAGGTTGACATGGTGAACACCCACAGTCTTGGGGCTGATAGCCAGTTTTTCCGCAATTTGCATGCTGGAATTTCCTTCCGCGATCAGTTTGAAGATTTGAAATTCGCGCTTGGTGAGCATATCCAACGGATTTTCGCAAGTTTCCTTGCGCGTTGCGTTGAGCGCCAGCGTTGCGGCTAGTTCCGATTCAATATAAATTTTTCCCGCATTGACTTGCCGCACCGCTTGAATCATTTCCCCGATCCCGCTTTGTTTGCTGAGAAATCCGGTGGCTCCGGCTTTTAATGAGCGCTGTGCCATGGTGACATTGTTCAACATGCTGAATATCAAAATGTGTGCCGCTGAATCCCGGGCCTTGATACGGCGGATGGTTTCAAGACCGCCGATGCCGGGCATGTTCAAGTCTAAAATTGTGACGTCAGGCTGGTGCTCCAAATATTGTTGATAACCCGATTCGCCGTCATCGGCTTCAGCGACTACGCATATATCCAGTGTGCTTTCAAGTAAACGGCGATAGCCGGTGCGTACGACGGGGTGATCATCAATCAATAGGATACAGATTGGCTTCGTCATAGTTGGAATGTTCCATCGGCAATTTAATATTGATTTCCGTACCTTCATTATAAGCACTGCGTACCGACAATGTACCGCTCATGGCAATGACGCGCTCACGCATACCGAGTAATCCTAAGCCGCGAAATTGCTGATGAATATCATAACCTTTGCCATTGTCTTCAATGGTGAGCAGCAAGCAGTTATCCGCTGCTTCAATGCCATTCTCCCGGCTTAGGCTGATTTGCGCCCAAGTTGCTTCCGCGTGATTATAAATATTGGTCAATCCTTCCTGGACGATGCGGTATATCGCTATGTTGATCGGCTCGCTCAGCTTATCAAGCTCGCCGTTCAACTTGAGCTCGAGGATCATTTGTGGATGGTGCGCGCACCACTGCCGCTTGAGTTCTGACAAAGCATCGACTAATCCCACTGTATCCAGTAATACAGGTCGTAACTGATGCAGAATTTCGTGGATTATTTTATTCATTTTATGCGTGCATTCATTGATAGCGCGCGCACTGATGGCGATCATTGAGTCACTCGATGTGTTATTCAGAATGACTTCGTTTTCCACGCGGATACCCGTTAACCACTGTCCTAATTCATCGTGCAATTCACGCGCGATCAATCGCCGCTCTTTTTCTTGAATATGAAACAGCTCTTTCATGAGCCGTCTGTTTTCATGCAATAAATTGTGGTTGAGGTGGATTGTTTTTTTTAGCTGACTGATATCGGACATGATCATCAAGCAAGTGTCGTTGTCGCACATGCGCGTGCTTTCTAACCGGATATAGCTAAACTGCTCATCTGCATTTTTGATTTTCAGATCGACTGCGGTTTTGCCCGAAGTAGTAAATATTTTCTGCAGGTACTGGATAAAGGCTTGGTGGTCGATATCGAAAAAACAATCGGTAAATGATTTACCAATCAAGAATTCCCGGTCATTTCTCAGTAATTCTTCACCCGCTTGATTCAGCGACAAAATGTGTCCGGTTTTGTTTAAAGTCAGAAAGCCAACCGGCGCGTATTCGTAGAGATCTGCGTAGCGTTTGTGTGATTGGTTTAAGAGCAATTGCGTTTCGAGGAGTTCCCGGTTTTGCGATTCCAGCTCTTGGTGAGAAATCTGCAGCTCGCTCAGTAGCTCGGTTTTACTTTGTTTTATATCATCATCTTTTCTTCGTTGTTCTTCAGTTTGCGTCATGGTGTTTCCTCCTGCTCACATTTGCGTTGCTGGAGCTTATGTAGTTGAGCTGATTAACCACAATATGTCTACTAAAAATATACATTACTATACTATTAAATTATGTCAATTGATAACGCTATAATTCTATGGGAAGAATTCTGCGATTAAATTTACCGGGAAGTGCAACAAGAACTTTTTTGTTTTGCATAAAAGCGCTGCAGTGCCGACTGGTTTCTCTTGAAAACTAGACGGATTTATCAATGAGAGTCAATATACTTGCATTTGTTTCAGGTGCCGGCTTGTTGCAGCAACAAGCTCAGCTACCGCAAGCAGAGTGGATTTGGATTTTAATCCTGACCGCCATCATCATCGGGTTGATGCGGTGTTATGCAGCAAAGAAGTTTATCGTGCTTCGTAAAATTTTAATGGGGTTGCTGTGCTTGGGGGTAGGTTTCTTTTGGGCTGCTGCATTTGCCCAGTGGTGCTTGTCCGATGCTTTGCCGCACGAGTGGGAGCGCAAGGATATTCAGATCATGGGTGTCGTGGCGAATGTGCAACATAACGATGATCGTGGCATCCGCTTCCGCTTTGATGTGGAACAGGCGCTCACGGAAGGCGCAAGAGTTCCCCGGCATTTGGCATTATCCTGGTTCAAAGCGCGGCCGGCAGAAACCGTAAGCACGCCTTTACCGGTGCTTCGCTCGGGAGAGCGCTGGCGCATCACGGTTCGCTTGAAACGGCCGCGCGGCAATATGAATCCGCATGGTTTCGACTATGAAGCATGGGCCTTGGAGCGTAATATCCGCGCAACCGGTTATGTGCGTCCGGTTGCTGAGAATGAGCGCCTGCAGCCGCTGGTTTCATGGCCAAAATACTGGATTGAACGTATTCGCGAGGAAATACTGCATCGCTTTGCCAAAAACTTATCCGGTCAACCATACACCGGCATTTTGCAAGCGCTGGCCATTGGCGAGCAGCATGCGATTGCGCGTGATCAATGGCAAGTATTTACTCGCACCGGTACTAACCATTTGATGGCGATTTCCGGTTTGCATATTACGATGATCTCCAGCATGGTTTTTGCGCTGGTTTTCTGGTTGTGGCGTTGGAGTGCTTATTTGACGTTACGTTTACCGGCGTACCGGGCGGCTACTGCGGCAGGATTGCTGACGGCTTTTATCTATGCCGTGCTGTCCGGTTTTGCCATCCCGGCGCAACGGACACTCTACATGCTCATCGTAGTAGCGGTTGCGGTATGGAAAGGGCAGCGGACATCAGCAACTGAGGTGCTGGCGTGGGCATTATTTTGGGTGATTTTGCTCGATCCATGGGCTGTCAATGCACCCGGATTTTGGCTGTCATTCGGTGCCATAGCGCTCATCATGCTGATTACAGCCGGGCGAATAGGAAAAATTCATTGGTTTACCGGCTGGGCGCGGATTCAATGGGCGATTACATTAGGATTAATTCCGTTGCTGTTGGTTTTCTTTCAGCAAGTGCCGGTACTGTCGCCGCTTGCCAATGCTATTGCCATTCCTCTAATCAGTCTCGCGGTTGTGCCGCTCACATTGCTGGCAGCAATACCAACGTTCGATTTTTTGTTGACTTGGGCGCATGCGCTGTTAAGCTTCTTGATGGTAATTCTTCACTCTCTGAGTGAGTTTCCACAAGCTGTATGGCAGCAGCATGCGCCGCCGCTGTGGACAGCAATCGTGGCTGCGATTGGAATCTTTTGGATGTTGCTGCCGGGAAGCTTGGGTAAAGGATTCTTTGCGGGCTTTCCGGCCCGCTGGTTGGGCATTATTGCATTATTGCCGCTGTTTTGGGTATTACCGTCTCAACCTAAAACCGGTGAATTATGGTTGACGGTGCTGGATGCCGGTCAGGGCTTAGCGGTCGTGGCGCGCACGGAACATCATGCGATGTTGTTTGATACCGGCCCCGGGTTTGGCGATAGCGACAGCGGTAAGCGCATTATCGTACCTTACTTGCGCGGCGAGGGGATACGGCAATTGAATGCCCTAATTGTATCGCATGCGGATAACGACCATAGCGGCGGCGCATTGTCGGTAATGGCTGACATACCGGTTGATCTGCTGCTGTCGTCTTTGCAAGACGGCCATCCTATAGTGCAAGCCGCAACTCGTTCAGTTCAGTGCCATGCTGGCCAATCCTGGGATTGGGATGGCGTGCATTTTGAATTACTACATCCACTGGCACAGGATTATGAAAATTCGCAACGCCGGATGAATGCGAACAGCTGTGTATTAAAGATTTCATCGGCACATGGCAGTATCTTGATACCCGCTGATATCGAAAGTAAAAATGAACACGCATTGCTCAGCCGCGCCGGTGATAAGCTTGCGGCAACAGTTCTTATTGCACCTCATCATGGCAGCCTGTCTTCATCGACTGCCGATTTTGTAAATCGAGTGAGTCCAGTACTGACTATTTTCACGGTAGGCTATCTGAATCGCTATGATCACCCGCACGAAACTGTATTGGCGCGTTATCTCGATATAAACAGCAGCTTGTTGCGTAGCGATAAGGATGGCGCGATTCTGCTGCGTTTTACGGAAAATGAATGGACGGCCGAAAGCTGGCGGGAATTATACCGGCGCTACTGGCATCAGCGCTGAAACGGGTGGTTTGATAAAAAAAGCATGGCAAGCAAGTGGAACGGAAGGATGAATGAATTGAAAACCGATCTCTATTAATCGGATAATTCAATATCATTGAAGATGATGGTAAAAGAAGTACCCGCACCAGGCTCGCTGGTCACTTTGATTTTCAGCTTATTGTTTTCTGCTGCAATTTTTACGATCGACAAACCGATTCCACTGGTTGCCTTGTTGTGCAAAGCCGCCCGGGGTGAATAGAAATACTCATTGAATATATTGGGTAAGTCTTTGTTCTCTATGCCAATGCCATGATCGGTAATGGTAATGCTGGCGCTTTGATCCTGCCGGTCAAGGGCGGATGTAATTTCGACCGATGCATTGTTATGGGAATATGTAATTGCATTGGTAATAATATTTTCCAGCAGCATTTCAAGTTGATCTGGAATTGCTTTGCAGAAAAAATTATCGACCGATAAATTGAATGTGATATGTTTTGTGTTGGCAACTAGTGTCAATTTTTCAATGCACTTTTGCAAAGTGGCTTGAATGCCGACAAATTCGAAGACTGCGGTATTAAGACAGGTATCTTTCAATCGCTCGAGCCTGAGTAAATCCAAAATCAAACTCGACATGCTTTGAGCCCGGCTATCGATCTTGTCTAGCGCTTCGTTGACACCGTCAGAAGCATCGCCGCAATAACCGCCTTTGATCAGATTGATTTTGCTGCGGATGGCATCAAGCGGTGATTTGAGCTGATGTGTCATTAACACGGCGTATTGGTCTTTTTCCACCTGTGCTTGATTAATTTGTTTATAAGCATCCAAAAGATGGCGCTCATGAGCGCGAACAATCAAGGACAGTCTCGACACCACATACCAAACGATAAAAAATAAGATGTCGAGAAAAAACATCCATAGTATTGCGCCTTCTTTGCGTGAACTTTCAGACAGAATATCGCTGCCGAGTAGATTCGAAAAGGGTGTCTGAGCAGCCAGAAAGTTATCGATGACGATCACAATCGTGTCCATGAAACAGACCAAGATCGTGACATGCAAACTTTCGCGGGTAGAGAAAAAGATGCAAGCAAGTGTGATATGCAATACGTAGAAAAAGGAAATCGGTGTGGTGGTGCTGCCGATATAATGCACGACAACGGATAAACAGATCAGATCGATTACGATCTGTATCCACAAATTAATTGTAGGTGAATTATATTTACTGGGTTTGCAATGATCCAGTGCGATGATGTACGCGATATTGGCGATTACTAATACGATAATCACTGCAATAGGCCATTTTTGTTGCTCGCTGATACCGAATTGCATCAGAACATCCGATGCGGACAACATCAATATTTCAAAAAAAACCAGTGTGACAATTAACGCCCAGCGGAAGGTGATAAACCAGCGAATATTGCTGATTAAAACATCGTCACTGAGTTTGAGCTTGTCTCCTTTTATTTCAAGCAGAATATTCTGATTATTAGATTTATCCCAGGAGAATTCCGTTGTCGCCATTATTACAGGATCCGGTTATGCGGCGATTCCTGTGTGCTTCTTTAAACGGTCATTAATAGTCGCTAGTAAACTGATCGGTTCAACGGGTTTTTCCATAATACATACCCATTCATGCGATCCGTCCTCAAAATACGGTCTGATCATATCCCCCAGAGAGGTTAAAAAAATAGTTTGTATTTGCGGAAAACGCTTGTGAATTTTTGCATAGGTAGTCAAGCCAGAATCCATCGACTCAACCATCACATCAAGGATCGCCAAATCAGGGCGTTTATTCTCATCCTCCAATGAGTCGATAAATTCCTGCATCGAAAGATAACTATCAACTTCATAGCCGTTTTTACATAGAATCCGTCTAACAGCCTCGCGGATATCCGAATCATCGTCAACATGCGCAATTCGTGGTGCCATTTTAATTCTCCTTTACTTCGTCATGTGAGCCTGGAAATTAGGTTTTTAAGAGAAACCGTTTTCTCACAGGGGATATTTTGAGCTGATCATATCTTAGCAAATGTGAAAAAGATGTGAAGTATGATTAGCGGCCGAATAAACAAAAAATATAAGTTCTTAATAAAAATTTCAACGAATCAATGAACCGTCGGCCCAGCCTCGCGGAATACGGTGTCGACTGCCAAGGCATCCAAGCGGTATTCACGGTTGCAAATATCATCGTGCACGACAACTTCCCCGAATTCCTGCAGAATCGAATCGACTTCTTCCCGGCCAAGCGAGCGCAGCATGGCGTAGATTTTGGCGGGATCTTCGTGGCAACCGTATTGAATGGTCTGAGCGTCGAAGATGCGAATAGTTTCCTGATAAAACAACCGGGTCAGTATTTCTTCTGCGGTCAAATCGAATAAGGCATGGTCGTGAACCGTTTCTGCCAGCGCTTCGGCGCGCGGCCAGCCGTCAGGGTCCTTCTGATCGGCAGCGGGCAATTTTTGCAGCAGCAAACCGAAAATAGCGTTTTCCGTGGTAATCAGGAACAGGCGCGAAGGCAATTGTTCTGATTGCTGGAAATAATGTTCAAATATCTCAGCGATGTTGCCGCCATCGAGCGGCACGATGCTTTGGTAACATTCGCGCATCGATGGCATATTCAAGGTGAGTACCAACCGGCCGTCGCCGAGCAAATCAGGTGCCGTCTGCGCAGTGATATTTTGCGTGCATTTAGCCATACCGCGCAGGTGCAGGGTGTCGGTGCAATCGATGACCAGCATCGAAACCGGGCCGCTGCCGTTCAGCTGAATCGTCAACCGGCCGGTTTGTTTGAGGTTTTCGCCCAGCAACAAGGTGACTGCGCTCATTTCTCCCAGCAGCCGGGTCACGGGCTGCGGATAATGGCGGCCGGTCAACATCGCTTGCCAAACGGAATCCAGATGCACCACGGCGCCGCGGATATCCAGGTTCTCCAGAAGAAAGCGCTGTACGTAATTACTCATGTCAAAGTCTTTNNTCTTTAGTGATGAGAAATCGCTATTATAACGGGCTATGCTGCAGCGCCACCCATGCTTGACCTAGTGCGATTGCACTGTCGTCCGGCAATAATTGCTGACTGCTGAATACCGTCAACTTTGTGGAGGTCAATCGGCGTATCAATCCTTGCCGCAATATCGTGTTGTGAAAGCATCCGCCGCCTAAAGCCAGCCGTGAAATACCGTGTTGCTTGACGGTTTGTTCCACCCACTCCGTTAACCCGGCAACCAGCGTTGCATGGAAAAGTGCGGCGGCTTGGGCGGTATCGTGGGGATCGATCATCGCTGCCAATAACGGGGAAAAATCGAGAGTGTTGTCCGCGCCGATGCGGTAGCCATCCGCGACTACATCGGCTTCACCGTAGCGCTCGGCCAGTTGTTGCAACTGGATCGCAGCTTGCGCTTCATGCGATTGAATGGCGCAGATTCCAAGCAAACCGGCGGCGGCATCGAACAATCGCCCCATGCTGGAAGTGCGTGGACAATTCACATTACTTGCCAGCATCGCAGCTACCGTCGCGGCGGCTGGTTGATCCGGGAAGCGCCGGGTAATTTCAGCGCCGCGGTCAAGCCGGGTGAGCGCAGCCGCAGCCATGCGCCAAGGCTCCCGCGCGGCGCGGTCGCCACCAGGTAAGGCTAGCGGCGTCAAATGACCGAGCCGTTCAAACCGGGCACCGTCGACCAGCAGCAACTCACCGCCCCACGGCGTGTTATCCGTGCCCAAACCGATGCCATCCAGCGCCAGGCCTAATAATGGCCCGGTCAGTTGATATTCGGCGCAGACAGCGGCGATATGGGCGTGATGATGCTGCACCGCGAGCAGCGGAATTCGCCGCTGCTCGGCATAAGCTTGCGCGAATTGCGTGCTGTAAAAATCCGGATGCAGGTCGTGCGTAACGACCGCGGGTTGAATGGAATACTCCCGGCACATGCGCTGCACGGTGCGATCGAACTGACGGCGCGTATCCGCCGAGGCTAGATCGCCGATGAGCGGGGAAATGAACGCGCTGTTTCCTTGCGTCAGGCAGACGGTATTTTTTAACCAGGCGCCACAGGCTAGAACGGAAGGACCGCCGATGGCCAGGGAAATTTGTGTGTCTGATGGATTAATCAAATTAGGAATCGTGCGGTTGCGCTGTTTGCGAGATTGCTGCCGCGCGGCGGCAACCGGCTATGATCCAATCGATCCACTCTGGCATGCCGCCGCCTTGCGTGGCGGAAATTTGCAACACCGGTAATCCGGGGTGAACGCGTTGCGCATAGGCAATCGCCTGGCCGACATCGAAAGACAAGTAGGGCAGCAGATCGCATTTGTTGAGCAGCATCAAATCCGCGGCATGGAACATATCGGGGTACTTCAGCGGTTTATCCTCGCCTTCAGTAACCGACAGAATGACCACTTTATGCGCTTCACCCAGATCGAAACCGGAAGGGCATACTAGATTGCCGACATTTTCGATGAACAGCAGACTATTATTCCGCAGCGACAACTGCTGCAGCGCTTGGCCGATCATATGCGCATCCAGATGGCATCCCTTACCGGTGTTGATTTGCAGCGCCGGAACACCGGTTGCGCGGATGCGCGCGGCATCGTGGTCGGTTTGCTGGTCGCCTTCGATCACGGCGACCGGGAAGCGATCTCGCAGCATGTCGATGGTTTTTACCAGCAGAGTGGTTTTACCGGAGCCCGGACTGGAAACCAGATTCAGCGCGAAAATGCCACGCTCGGCTAAATAGCGGCGATTCTCATCGGCGTACTGGTTATTTTTTGCCAGAATGTCGCGCTCGATTTTCACCATTCGCGTCTGACTCATACCGGGCGCATGTGTGCCAGCGATACCGGCGCCGAAATCGATGGTGCCGGGAACCGGCAAATCTGTAACCGAGGAGGGCGCTTGCTCATGCGTATGGGCATGATCGGATTGCGTAGGACGATAGCGCAACGCTGTACCTGCGTGCCGCCGCAGCTGCACTGTTTTACCGTTAATGCGGGTCTGGCCAATACCGCAACCACAAGTCGTACACATAATAACTTCCTTTTATTCCACTTCCAGTTCTCGAATACGCATTTCATCGCCGTTTGTGATTTGCAACGCGTCACTGCCGCAATGCGGGCAGGCTTCATAGTACGCAGCAATTGGAAAAGTACGATTGCATTCTTGGCACATCGCCTGTCCCGCAATGCCGATAATTTCCAATTTGGCTTGCCGGGCGATACTGTCTTCCGTTACTACAGCAAAAAAGAAGCGCAGCGATTCCTGCTCGACGCAAGCCAGTTGCCCAATTTCCAGCCAAACCGTTTTGACCCGGTGAAATGTCTGCGTAGCCGCGGTATCCTCGATTTGCTGCAAGATATTTTCGGCGAGCGAGAGTTCATGCATCGATTATCGAATAGAGCCAGTAAAGATAATTTTTTTCATAAATATTCTGCATGCCATTGCTGAATTTTGCGGATCGCTGCTGCCAGATTGTGATTCGCTTGTGCGCTTAAAGCGTCGCCCAATTCAAAGTGGTAGCCGCGGATGCGCAGTAAAAACGTTGGTGGCAGTGTGCCTTGCCGGATGTTTTGGTAGACGTGCAGTAATGCCGCTGGCGTTAACGCATGGCTGGTATAACTATCGTCTTTTTCCGCGTGCACAGCTGAATATTCGAAAGGCTCCCGGCACGACATATCCGCATCGGCGAATATAATCTGATCGAATCCTGTTAAATCGGTAGCATGCTCAATCAATAGCTGCATGTCAACGAGACAAGTGACGCCTGCTAATTGGAGTTGATCGATACGCTCCACCAGCAAGGGACCTAAGCTGTCGTCCCCGCGTCCGGGATTGCCGTAGCCGAATAACAGCAATTTATTCATGCAGCGCCTTGCAAAGTGATCTCACAGGGGAATAAATTAGCATGATCGTAAAAAAATTGACAACCGAGAGGGAATCGATGAAGTGCGCAGCCGAAAGGAAATCGCAGGTCATGCAGTGGCTAATGATTGCTGGCTGTATATTGCTGTCGCTGCTGGCCATACCGGCCAAAGCGCTGGATCAGAACACCATCACGATCGGTATCATTTCACCGAAAGACGACAGCAGTTTGGCACTGGCCGGTGAGTCGCACGAAGAAAGCATCCGGCTGGCGTTTGAGCATCTCATCGTTTGGCAGCGAGTCGGTGGTCAACGCCACGCTCACGGATTTGCTGAGCGGCTTGATGGGGGCCGCACATGATGACCGATTTGTTATTGGCTTGGGCGCGGCGGTTGTTGCTGCCAGGTAAATCCGCTTGAGCGTTACGCCGGTTTGTTGGTGTCTTGCGCAGCGGTTCTGGCTTTCGTGCCATTGTCGATCTGCTTCAGCGCATCCTGAAACTCGGCCAGCCACTGATCGGTTTCCTGCCGGATGATGGCTCCACCTGATACAAAAACGCCTTGCAGCGGTTAAAATGGCTTGTGTTTGCTCCACGCCCGGCTGCGCATTATCCCATCCGGCTTGTTCCAGTTCGTAATCCATCTGGAATTCGTGCAGGCTTTGCCGGATCTGATGCTCGGCGGCGATGAAGCGCATCCACGCGGTCGAATAACCGCAAAACTTGTCGACGGCCAGCACAACACCCGCCGCCCCCAAAGCAACCGACGCCCAAGCCGGTGAGAGTGTGGACTGAAATATTTCACTGATGATGGGCAAAAGACCGGCCAGCGCTGTCAAGCCGATGGTGCCAAGCCTGAGTTGCTGCGCCCAGAATTTCTTTTGGCGTTTGGAAAGCAAATACCACTCGATCGCATCCAGTGCATGCTTCTCGGCGCGTTGATACACAGTATGGATCGATTCGCGCCGGTGCTCGGGACTCCATCGAGCACATGGCTAGCCCGGCTGCACATCGCGGCGCTCGTTTTTTGCGGCGGGGTCGTTGGTGTTTTCGGTCATAGCGTGTCTCCTGAATATGTTCGATTTTATTGTTCATGTACGGTGTTGTCCGTTATACCAAAGCGTCGATGCTCTTCATTCGTCAAATTACGCCCGGCGCAGCGGCGTAGTTCCATGGCGATTTGGTCGATCGGATAATAAGCTTCGCAAAGCCACAGCCGAGCGGTATTGTCCTTACTATAAATCAAGATCGTGGCGATGAAAATCGTACGCCGGAAACAAGTGGTTTATGATTCCACTATCCATGGTGGTATACGATGCGCCAGTTGAGACACCAGTGATAAAGATCGAACATCCTCGTTCGCAGCAGTATAATACGCGGGTTTTATCATGATTCATTCCTGGCATGAGCGGTTCCAGCAATAATGCAGCATGAGCTGACTTTGACTGACTGCTTTCCTGATTTTATGTTTGATATCGATTCCATTTTCGCACCGGACGGCGCGCTTTCGCAGCACATTGCAGGATTCCGCACGCGCGCGCAGCAAGTGGAAATGGCGCAAGCGATTGCGGATACGATCGCCAAGCATCAAATTCTGGTGGCCGAGGCGGGCACCGGTACCGGCAAGACGTTCGCTTATCTCGCGCCTGCGTTGCTGGCGGGCGGCAAGGTGATCATTTCAACCGGCACCAAAACCTTGCAGGATCAGTTGTTCAATCGCGATATTCCGACCGTGCGTGCGGCGCTGAAAATCCCTGTCACGGTGGCATTGCTGAAAGGGCGCGCCAATTATATTTGCCACTACCATCTGGAAAGAAGTTTGCAAGATACCCATCTCAGTTTCATCAATCGCGATGAGATTCACTATCTGCAATTGATCGAGCGTTATGCCAATCGCAGCCAAAGCGGCGATAAAAGCGGCTTGAGCGAGGTTCCCGAGAATGCCGCGATTTGGCAGAACGTCACGTCGACGCGCGATAGTTGCCTGGGTTCCGAGTGTCCCAATTACAAGCAATGTTTCGTCATGGAGGCGCGCAAGCAGGCTCTGGCGGCGGATGTGGTGGTGGTGAATCACCATTTGTTTTTTGCGGACGTCATGTTACGCGATGAAGGGTTGTCGGAGCTGCTGCCGGCGTGCAATACTGTTATTTTTGACGAGGCGCACCAGTTGCCGGAAACAGCCAGTCTGTTTTTCGGCGAATCGGTCAGCACCGCGCAGTTGCTCGATCTGGCGCGTGATGCCAAAGTGGAAGCGGTGCAAGCGGCCGGTGATTTTGCCGCGCTGCAGGATGCAATTGCGGCGATGGAAAAAGCCGCACGCGATGTGCGCCTGGCGATTGTGGAAGACAACACACGGTTATCGCTGGTGGCGGTGAAGCAAAATCGCGGTTTTAGCGATGCGCTGGACAACTTGCTGGAAAAATTGACGGCTTTGGTGAAATTATTGGAGAGCCAAGCGGAGCGTTCCGAAGGGCTGGAAAATTGCCGCCAGCGTGCCGTGGGGCATTTATACCTGATGCAGCGCTGGCGTGACGAAACCGGGATGCAGGATCATGTGCGCTGGGTCGAGGTATATCATCATACTTTGCAGTTGAACGCGACGCCGTTGTCGATTGCGGAAATTTTTCAGCGGCAGATGGTGTCATCGCCGCGTGCGTGGATTTTTACTTCGGCGACGCTGTCGGTGAAAAAGGATTTCAGCCATTACACTGACGAAATGGGGCTGATCGCAGCGCAAACGGCGTGCTGGGAGAGTCCATTCGATTTCGCGCAACAGGCACTGCTGTATGTGCCACAGGGTTTGCCGGAGCCGTATGATAAAGCCTATACCGACCGGGTTGTTGAAGCGGCATTACCGGTATTGCGCGCGAGCCGCGGGCGGGCTTTTTTTCTCTGCACCAGCCTGCGCGCGATGCAGCGTGTGCATGAATTATTACAGGCTGCCGGTGATTTCGATTTTCCGTTGTTGCTGCAAGGGCAGGGATCGCGTTCCAGCATGCTCGAACGTTTCCGCGCACTGAACAACGCCGTGCTCATCGGCAGCCAATCGTTCTGGGAAGGCATAGATGTGCGCGGCGAGGCGCTGTCGTTGGTGATCATCGACAAACTGCCGTTTGCGCCGCCGGATGATCCGGTGTTGTCCGCGCGCATCGATAAAATGCAACATGAAGGGCGCAATGCGTTCATGGAATATCAATTGCCGCGCGCTGTCATCAATCTGAAGCAGGGTGCGGGCCGGTTGATCCGCGATGAAGCGGATCGCGGCGTATTGATGATTTGCGATCCGCGCTTGACGACGAAAGCTTATGGCAAGCAGATTTGGCAAAGCTTGCCGCCGATGAAACGTACGCGGGATCTGGCGGAAGTCGAACGTTTTTTCACCGCTTGATATCTTCAGAATAGGCGCTGCTTTGACGGCTGGGATCAATTATCTCTTTGCTGAACGATGAAAATTAATTTTATTCCCGCTTTGCCGGTTTTTCTTTTTTCTGGTGCGATGTTGCTGGCTGCAGGCACAACCGCCGCTAAGATTGATATACCGTTAATCGACAATGAAAAGACGCAGCAAAAAGAATTGGCCGTCGCCAAACTGAATGACATCATCCGCAATATTAAGCTGCAAAAAATGGAAGCGGAGGCGAAATCCCGGTTATTGATGAAAGCGAAAACGGAACAGGAAAAAAATAAAATTCAAACTACGTGCTCAGTGCGCGCAACGATCAAGTATTGACCGGAATCACAGTATTGTTGCTGATCAGTATAGTCTGGGTATTGAAAAGCTCTATTCCAAGCTATATCAACGAGCTGCGGATATTGCTCAATACCGGATCGGTCAGGGAAGGTGAATGCATTATCTATAATGGCATTCCGATGAAAGTGGAGAGCTTGAATTACTACAGCAAATTGACCAATCCGGTGCTTCCCGGTCTGGAATTGCGATTAACGCTGGCTGAGTTAGCCAAATACGTTTCCCGGCCTACGCGGTGAACGAGCCTTGGTTTCCGTGCCAAGTGGGCGATTATGTCATGCTGTCCGATAATACTTTTGCCATGGTTAACTGCATTACTTTGGAAAATATTTTATTATCGCAAGCGAACGGGTGGATGCCTATTACGTACAGCATTCCCGATTTCCTCGCGGCCAAACCGAAAAATTTCTCGTTGGGATTCATGGTTATCAGTGATTTCGGTCTTGATTATAAACACCAAGCGCAGTGCATCACGGTTATTCCCGAGATATTGTGTGCTGGTATCCGCCGCGGTTTGTTATTGGAATCTTACGGTTCGTCATTGATTGATTTGGCGGTGCATTTTGCACAAGCCAATACGTCGTCGCTGGATTACAAACTGATCGCATCGTTCGATGGCACGGCCGCCGGAGAGTTTTTCGCCATTAAGCGCGCAATGCAACGTTATGCCGTGGAAGTATGCAATCAGCAACAGTGGGTCACTCCGTTCAATCAACTGGTTGTGCATAACGCCAATGATCGGGCGGTATGATAAATTCTGATCATAGGGTATTTTTCCATGATCCGGTATTTTTGAGGCAGTGAAAACAGAATGAAGATAGCCACTTGGAACGTAAACTCGCTCAAAGTGCGGTTGCCGCAAGTAATCGATTGGTTGCGGACGAATCAACCGGATATGCTATGTTTGCAGGAAACCAAACTGACTGATGAAAATTTTCCCGCAGCCGAAATTGCGGCGGTTGGCTATCAATCCGTATTTACCGGGCAAAAAACCTACAACGGCGTTGCGATACTCAGCAAACAACAAGGAAATGAGGTCATTACCGGGATTCCGGGGTTTGCGGATGAGCAGAAAAGAGTAATCGCGGCAACTTACGGCGATGTGCGCGTCATTTCCGTCTATGTGCCAAATGGCGATAATGTTGAATCGGAGAAATACGGTTATAAATTGCGCTGGCTGCCGGCTCTGACCGGGTGGTTGCAACAGGAATTAAAAGATTATAAAAAACTGGCAATCCTGGGGGATTTCAATATCGCGCCGGAAGATCGCGACGTCTATGATCCGCAGCTCTGGCAAGGAAAAGTATTGTGCAGCCAGCCCGAACGCACCGCTTTCAGCGAATTGCTGAAATTAGGGCTTGAGGATAGTTTCCGCTTGTTTGAGCAAGCGGAGAAATCGTACACCTGGTGGGATTACCGTATGATGGCTTTCCGCCTGAACCGGGGATTGCGCATCGATCACATATTGCTGAGTCACGAGCTTGCCGGTGCGTGTGTGACGTGTGCGATTGATAAAGCGGTACGTAAGCTGGAACGTCCATCCGATCATGCGCCCGTGATGGTGGAATTGTCGCCGTGAGCGGAGATTATTTGCCGCTACCGGATAATTCCTGAAGTTCCTTTTTTAATCCGTTCAGATTTTTTTCTCGGGCGTCGATTTCCTCGCGTATCCGCTCGACACGATTCAAGTAGCGCTGGTAGTTGCGCTCGCTGCCCAGGCGATCCGGATTGCCGTCTTTGTATTCGCTTTTCAGTTCGCTGAGACGTTTTTCTTCTTCCGTTATTTTGCTTTGAATTTGTTCGCGTTGTTCCTCGGTTTTCATCGCTTCCCTGCGTTTTGCGATTCTTTCTTCCACGTCGCCGGAATCAACCGATGGCACCACAACTAGCGGCGGTAAAGCAATTTTTTTGGCGTTATTGGAGGGCACATTGGAGTACGTTACATTGCCGTGTTCATCGACATGCTTGTAAACACCGGCCTGAATCGAGCAGGAGAGAAAAAGCAAGGCGGTAAACAAACCGGGATTTCTTTTCATCAATCAAACCTCGTTAGCTATTCGTGATTTTTTAGAACAGCTATAGTTTGGCAAGTTCTTTTTTCAACGCTGTGATATTTCTTTGGTGCAGAAACAGCTTATTTTTAAGTTGCACGATTTTTTCCTGAAAACTGCCCGCTTCAGGATCGTTGTTGAATTGATCCAAGTGCGTTCGGGTTTCAGTGAAATGCTTTTCTTCGGTTACTAGCTCTTTTTGCAGGATTTGACGGCGCGTCGTATCGCGCTCTTTTTGCGTCGTGTCTTTTACTCGCGGCGCATTCCCGTTGGATTGCAAACGTATCGAACTCGAATTGGAATTTCTCGAATAGGAAGCGAGCGATATTTTTTCCGAGTTAGGGATGCGCCGGTTGGTAAATGTGATATTGCCGTCTTTGTCGACATGCTTATAGATGTTTGTCTGAGCGATTGCTAGCGATATAGGACTCAATGAAAGAAGGACTGCTAGGATAAATAATGTTTTGGTTTTCATATTTAGCTAGAAGAATGATGATAACAGTTACCACGATCCGATCAGTTTACCAATGATTTCTCTAACGAAAAGCAAAAAAAGAGCAGATAAATCCTATCAATTACGCAATGTCATTTTATTTTTCCATAATAGCGATCTCGCAACTTTTGCAACCGGTTATATTTTGATTCTGTAATCACTACGTTTACAGGCTGTAGTACAGATCGAATTCAACCGGGTGTGTAGTCATTCTCAGCAAAATTACTTCATCCATCTTCAATTGAATATACGCATCTATCATGTCATTGGAAAAAACGCCGCCACGGATCAGGAAGTCGCGGTCTTTATCCAAGCTATCCAGCGCTTCATCCAGTGATGCACAGACGTTCGGCACTTTGGCCGCTTCTTCCGGCGGGAGATCGTACAGATTCTTATCCATCGGATCACCGGGGTGGATTTTATTCTGAATGCCGTCAAGCCCGGCCATCATCAATGCGGTAAACGCCAGATACGGATTGGCTGTCGGATCGGGGAAGCGAACCTCGATGCGCCGTCCTTTGGGGCTGCTGGTATGCGGGATACGAATGGCGGCCGAACGATTGCTGGCGGAATAAGCCAGGTTAACCGGCGCTTCAAATCCGGCGACCAGCCGTTTGTACGAGTTGGTGCTGGGATTGCAAATGGCGTTTAGCGCTTTGGCATGTTTCAGGATGCCGCCGATGTAATACAGCGCGATTTCCGACAAACCGGCGTAGCCGTTGCCGGAGAATAAATTCTTACCGTCTTTCCAGATCGATTGATGCACATGCATGCCGGAACCGGCATCGCCGACGATCGGCTTGGGCATGAAAGTCGCGGTTTTGCCGTACGAGTGCGCGACATTGTGAATGACGTATTTGAGCACTTGATTCCAGTCCGCGCGCTTGACCAGACTGTTGAAACGGGTGCCGATTTCACATTGACCGGCGGTGGCGACTTCATGATGATGCACTTCGACACCGATGCCCATATCTTCCAGCGTCAGGCACATCGCGGAACGGATGTCTTGCAACGAATCCACCGGCGGAACGGGAAAGTAACCGCCTTTGATGGACGGGCGATGACCGATATTGCCGCTTTCGTATTTGATCGCGGAACTCCAGGCGGCTTCCTCGGATTCGATCTTGACCGAGCAACCGGACATGCCGGTATGCCAGCGTACCGAATCGAAAATGAAAAATTCAGGTTCCGGACCAAAGTAAGCGACATCACCGATACCGGTCGATTTTAAGTAAATTTCCCCTCGTTTAGCCAACGAGCGCGGATCGCGGCTATAGCCTTTGCCGTCGGCCGGTTCGACCACGTCGCACGTCATCAACAGTGTCGGCTCATCCATGAAGGGATCCATGTTGGCGGTATCCGGATCGGGGATCAGCAACATATCGGATGCTTGGATGCCTTTCCAGCCGCCTATCGATGAGCCGTCAAAAGGATGGCCGTCTTCAAATTTATCCGCATCAAAGGTATGGGCAGGCACGGTAACATGATGTTCTTTACCATTGGTATCGGTAAAGCGTAAATCAATAAATTTAACTTCATTGTCTTGAATCAATTTCAAAACATCAGCTACCACCATTTTTCTCTCCAGACTTGCGTCACAAATTGTATAAATAAAGAAGTATTTAAATAGAATTATACCAGCACAATCCCGTGAATGAATCTGAAACGATACATCCGGGTATTATTCAATCGGTTAATGACCGGTGTCAGGGCGTGCATTCTACTGTACTATCACGCGCTAAGTCTTTACGATTCGCACATTACCCCGCTCTGTTTTTTCATAACCGGGAAATAGCGTGTGAGATTCAAAAAATTGGAAAATTCAGCAGTTACACCCGGAATGTCCAGCGCACTTAATATACTCAAGGAAGTTTTTGGTTATCCCGCATTTCGCGGACAGCAAGCGGAAGTGATCGGACATCTTGCCAGCGGCGGCGATTGTTTGGTACTGATGCCGACAGGCGGTGGCAAGTCGCTGTGCTATCAAATCCCGGCTTTGTTGCGTGACGGCGCCGCGATCGTCGTTTCTCCGCTGATCGCTTTGATGCAAAATCAGGTGGCGGCTTTGCACGAAATCGGGGTGCGCGCGGCTGTGCTGAATTCCTCGTTATCGTTGCAGCAAGCAGCGGAAGTTGAGCAAAAGCTTCTAACGGGTGAATACGATCTGCTGTATGTCGCGCCGGAGCGGTTATTGACGGCGCGCTTTTTAAATTTGATTTCACGCATTCCCATTGCTTTGTTTGCCATCGATGAAGCCCATTGCGTTTCGCAGTGGGGACATGATTTCCGCCCGGAATATATACAATTATCGGTTTTGCACGAGCGTTTTCCGCTAGTGCCGCGCATTGCCCTCACGGCTACGGCAGATATGGATACCCGCAAGGAAATTATCGAACGGCTCGGGCTAGATGAAGCCAGAATATTCGTGTCCAGTTTTGACCGGCCGAATATCCGTTATCAAATCATCGATAAGACTAACAGCCGGGCGCAGTTATTGACCTTCCTGCGAACCGAACACCTCGGCGACACTGGTATCGTGTATTGCCTGTCGCGCAAAAAAGTCGAGGAAACGGCAGCGTGGCTGACCGCACAGGGGCTGCGCGCGATTGCTTATCATGCCGGCATGAGCATGCAGGAACGCAGTCTGAATCAGGAAAGGTTTTTGCGCGAGGAAGGTATCATTATGGTTGCCACCATTGCCTTCGGCATGGGAATCGATAAACCCGATGTGCGTTTTGTTGCGCACCTCGATTTGCCCCGCAGCATTGAAGGTTATTACCAGGAAACCGGCCGTGCCGGGCGTGACGGACAAGCAGCCAGCGCTTGGATGGTGTACGGTCTCGGCGATGTCATTCAACAGCGGCGTATGATCGAGGAATCGGAAGCGCAGCTCAAATTCAAACAGGTTGCCGCGCGCAAGCTGGAAGCTATGTTGTCGCTGTGCGAGACAACCACCTGCCGCCGCTTGCGTATTTTGCGTTATTTTGGTGAAACCACGAACGATGCCGAAGCATGCGGAAATTGCGATGTCTGCCTGAATCCACCGCAAGTCTGGGACGCGACCGTGGAAGTGCAAAAAGCATTATCGTGCGTTTATCGCAGCGGACAGACTTTCGGCGCGGGCCATTTGATCGATATTTTGCGCGGTAATCAAACGGAGCGGGTGAAGGAGTGGCATCATGACCGGCTCAGCACTTTCGGCATTGGCAAAGAATTGCCAGAAAGCACTTGGCGTGGGATATTCCGCCAGATCGTCGCGCTCGGTTTGCTGACAGTGGATAGCGAAAGTCATGGTGCATTGCATCTGACCGAAGCGAGCCGCGCCGTATTAAAGGGACAGCAAACGATACAATTACGGCGGCAAACCAAACAAACGCAAGCATCCGGAAAACAGATTAGCGCCGATGTCGCGCTGCTGGATGAGACCGAACGGTATCTGTGGGAGCAACTGCGCAACTGGCGGGCAAAAATGGCTAAGGAACACGGTGTCCCGGCGTATGTGATTTTCCACGATGCCACTTTGCGCGAACTGGCGCGCCAATGTCCGAAAACGGAAGATGAATTGCGTCAGGTGACGGGTATCGGTGCGCGTAAACTCGATAAGTATGGTGACTATCTGATTGAAATTCTACGCAATTGTGAGTCAAGAGCAGGGTGGTAAACTACTTGTTTGAATATTTGGAGTTCTGTTATATACTCGAATCCCTAATTAAATTTGGGTATTTTAAAGAGAAAGGAACGATTAGAATCATGAAAAAATCAATTTTTGCTGCAACTTTATTAGTTTTCTTAGCCGCTTGTTCGAACGCTAACATGGGTGATCCCAATGCTTCGAATGCCGATTGTAAATTTGGCGTAGGCGGTAATGGTGAATGCCTCAAAGAAGGACAAGACCCACGGCCTTATGGTGGCGCCAGCAAACCTGGACACTAACCCTCAAGTATCAAAGCATCAAAAAAAACCGCCCGAAGTGGCGGTTTTTTTATGGTTGTGAAAATCGATGCGCATCATTCATTGGATACAGATCAAATTTGCTTGTGAAATTGCTCTCAAACGGGAAGTGATTTTTTTATGTCTGATACTGTTATGATTTTCAGGATCCTTGACTGTAATTTTGATGGATTAGGTTGTACTGCCCAGATATCTGCAGGAGGTATCTCAATGAATTTTGCGGCCGGTTCAACCGGCGTATGCAGGAGGCCGAGTTACCGCTACGCTTTCTCAATACTTGTTTGATGCACACTCAAATCAAACTGAACATAGTTTTGTGGTTGTATCAATATTTTTACCGGCTGGTCAAAGGAGTTTCTGGAAGCCGGGAAGAAGCGATTGGACGGAGTGAAGCCGTATGATGCTTGGGCGCTCATCATATTTTTCAGAGCATCCATTCATGAATTTCCATTACTCCCCATTACTCCGTATGTCCCGCAATTGCAAAACAACAGTAATTACCCTTTTTGACGATGCACTCCTTATGCTGGATGTCGGTTTTTAATAAAGCGGATAAGAAACTCAGATCGAGTGCGCAAAATTCTTGGCGCGCTTCGGCAATTTGATAAAAAATGCAATTATTGGCGATAATCTCGGCAGAATTTTCTGAATTGTGCTGCACGCTTGCGTCATAACCCAGCTCCGACAAAATGGCGGCCGCTTCACGAAGCTTGTCAGCCGGTGATGACTGTTTTTTCATGCGATGCTCGAACTCTCCCGCCATCTGCTCTCCCAGCGATTGCAAGCACGCTTGCAATTCCTGTTCACCCAGATTTTTGTCAACCCAGGAAAGCAGCAGTTTTGCAATAAACGAATAACGCCTGTGAAAAAGCTCCAAACCGTCCGGAGACAATGAATAAATTTTACTGGGCCTGCCACCGGTGCTTTCCCGTTGGGCGCTTTGGATCAAACCGCTGTTTCCCAGACTGGATAGATGCTGATTAACCGCGTTGCGGGATATGGATAATTGCTGGGACAACTCATCCACCGTAAGCCCGGCGCGGTTACGTAGCAACGCCGTGACCAATGACTGCTGACTCTGGCCTAGGAAAGATAACGATGACATTTTAACTGTTTGAAGTAGTTGATCTAACCAGTTTCGACATTTTTGTATTGCAAAAGTTATAAAATGTGAAGTAAAGTAGAAGCCCCGACATTATAAGGAAAGGAGAAGTGAATGCTTACATATTTAGTCATTGTTTTAGCAATCGCGGCTGTTGGCGGTGTCGTGCTGGCTCTAAAGGTATTTGCCGGACAATTAGCACCTTGGTCTTTGTCTCTCGTTCATGCACTGCTGGGAGCGGCGGGCTTGGTTATGCTGATCATGCTGGTTCTGGAAGGCTCGGGGGATGCGCGCCTGACCGCTGCATTGGGTTTGCTGGTCGTGGCGGCATTGGGCGGATTCTATCTGGCGTCGATTCATATGAAAAATAGCGTTGCGCCCAAAAATGTCGTTTTGATCCATGCTGGTGTGGCGGTAGCTGGCTTTCTAACATTGTTGAGTCTATTTTTTTAGTTAATAAGGAAAATAAAATCCATGAAACACCCTATCCATCCGATGCTGGTTCATTTCCCGGTAGCAACCTGGTTTCTTGCTACGCTCGCAGACATTGCCAGTTTATTTACCAATGAACAAGTTGGTTGGGTGGCTGGGGTGTTCCTGGTCACCGGTACGATCACCGCATTGCTGGCGATGATGACCGGTCTGCTGGAATTTGGGAAAATCGATCCACAGAGTCCGGCTGCGAAGATAGCCAATCAACACATGATATTGATCATGATCAGTTGGTCTTGTTATGCGGTCAGCTTATTTTTGCGGCTAAATGGCACGCAACTGGAACAACCGGGTTTAGCCGCCATCGCTTTATCGGTTGCTGGATTTGTATTTCTTTGCAGTGCGGGATGGCTGGGAGGAAAATTGGTCTATGAATATGGCGTAGGCACTCATCTTAATCATCAAGGCAATTCCAAGTAGTCTTCCGTAAAAAATTTCTTGCTGTATCCAAATGACCGCCGATCTTTAAGATTAAAGGCGGTCGATTCGCCGCTTTGCTGCCACGTTCTGCTGCGCTGCGATTATTTCACGTAAAATTCCGCTAAAGTATCGATTGGGCGCATTAATCGATTATGTACCCGATTATGTGCCAGTAGGAAAAAATCCAGTTTTGTTGCACACTATCCAAACACGACTCCATTAAGTTTGAACATTTCGTTTTCATGATAAATGCCTCGCAAGCGGAACAAATACTAGAAACAGCTGAATTGATTCATTCCGAGCAAAAAGTGGTTCAGACGGTTCATCGTTTAGCGGCGGAAATTACACGTGAACTATCGCAGCAACAACCGCTAGTTTTGTGCGTGATGAGAGGCGCAGTGATATTTACCGGGCAGTTATTGCCGCAATTGCGGTTTCCGTTGGATTTTGATTTTGTGCACTTGACGCGTTATGGCGATGCGCTAAAGGGTGGAGAGATTTGCTGGCACGTTGAACCCAGGGAATGTATCAAGAATCGTGTGATTCTGGTGCTGGACGATATTCTCGATGAAGGTGTCACGCTGGCCGCGATCCGCGACAAAGTGCTGGAGAACGGTGCAAAAGCATTTTATAGTGCGGTTCTTGCCGAGAAACAAACCGGCAGACCGAAACCATTCCAAGCCGATTTTACCGGTTTGACGGTGCCGGATCGCTACGTGTTCGGTTTCGGCATGGATATACATGGTGCGTGGCGCAATCTGCCCGCGATTTATGCAGTGAAAGACTGAGAACGGGAGAAGCAATGCTGGCAATTATCGGCGGCAGCGGGTTAACGCAATTATCCTGTCTTGAAATATCGCACCGGCAAATTATCCGCACACCGTATGGCGAACCTTCCGGGCCGCTGACATTCGGTAAATTGCAAGGCGCGGATATCGTATTTCTGGCGCGGCACGGGCATGGGCACACGATTCCGCCGCATGCGATCAATTACCGCGCGAATTTATGGGCGCTGCATTCGCTGAAACCGGAGCACGTCATCTCCGTGGCTTCGGTTGGCGGTATCCGCGCCGACTTGACGCCGGGCAAGTTGGTGGTGCCGCATCAGATCATCGACTATACCTATGGGCGCAATTTCACTTTTTTTGAAGGAAAGGATCAACCGGTGACGCATATCGATTTTACCCTTCCGTATAGCCAGCAGACGCGTGCGCTGCTGTTGCAAGCGGCGAATAATGCACGGCAAGCCATTGCCGATGGCGGCGTTTATGCCGCGACTCAGGGGCCGCGGCTCGAAACTGCCGCGGAAATTAACCGGTTGGAGCGCGACGGTGCGGATATGGTTGGCATGACCGGTATGCCGGAAACGGCATTGGCGAGAGAGCTCGGATTAAGTTACGCCACCCTCGCCGTGGTTGCCAACCATGCCGCCGGGCGGGGCGCCAATGTCAACGCCATACCGTTGACGGAGATCTATGCCGTTTTGGAACAAGCGATGGTGCGTGTCAGAAATATCCTGGAACATATGGTAGGTTGCGATGGCTATTAGATCGGTACTTAAAATGGGTGATCCGGTATTGCTGCAAACTGCCAAACCGGTCGAGCGGTTCGATACCGCCGAGTTGCACGAATTGATCCAGGACATGCAAGACACCATGACATATCTCAACGGCGCAGGCTTGGCCGCGCCGCAGATCGGTGTGAGCTTGCAAGTGGTGATTTTCGGTTTTGAACAGAATCAGCGCTATCCGCGTGCCGGAGAAGTACCTTTTACCGTGCTGATCAACCCTCAATTGACACCGTTATCGGATGAAAAAGAAGACGATTGGGAAGGTTGCCTGAGCGTGCCGGGAATGCGCGGTATGGTGCCACGCTATGCGTGGCTGCGCTATCACGGTGCGGATCAATACGGTAAGTCCATCGACCGCAGCGTCAGCGGCTTTCATGCGCGTGTCGTGCAGCACGAATGCGATCATCTGCAAGGTATTTTGTATCCGATGCGCATCAATGATTTCCGTTTTTTCGGGTTTGCCGATGTGCTGTTTCCGGGGCAGGGGATTGTGGATGATTAGATTGCCGGAAGTAATCGATCTTTTTACCAATCGAACCAAAACATAACACCCGGAAGGGAATAGAGTTCGATTACTTTCTATCCAGAATCGATAGAAAGTGATTAAGAATGTTATTGCAGCGATTTATTTCCCAAGAACGATTGGCTGATTTTTCCGAGCTCCGCTAGCCGCGCCGCTACCAGGCCATTGATACTGCCTGCCGGATACTCGCCATTGACACCCGCTTCTCCCGCCGCTAAGCCGGTCAGCAGCGCGATGGCCTGGTCGATAGTGGTCACGGGGTAGATGTGGAATTTGCCCGCCGCTGCCGCATCGACGACATTCCGGCGCAGCATCAAGTGCTGGATATTGGCTGCAGGGATCAGTACGCCCTGATCGCCGGTTAATCCGCGCGCGCTGCAGATGTCGTAAAACCCCTCGATTTTTTCGTTGACGGCGCCAATCGCCTGTACTTGGCCGAGCTGATTGATCGAGCCGGTCACCGCCAGTGCTTGATTGACCGGTACATTCGCCAGATTGGAAAGGAGTGCGCACAGTTCCGCCAGCGATGCGCTGTCGCCGTCGATCATGCCGTAGGATTGCTCGAATGCCAGACTGGCGGACAACGCGAGCGGTTGATTTTTGGCGTAACGGGCGGCGAGAAAGGAAGAAAGGATAAACACACCTTTGGAGTGAATGGCACCAGAGAGTTTGACCTCACGCTCGACATTGATCACATCGCCTTTACCAAAGCGCGTGGTGGCGGTGATACGGGCCGGTTGCGCGAATGCAAAACCGCCCAATTCGATGACCGAGAGGCCGTTGATCTGCCCGGTTACCGCGCCTTGCGTGCTGATCATCAGAATATCGCGCTGAATCGCTTCGTATAACCGGTCTCGGATGCGATCCTGACGACGGATTTGCGCATCGATCGCTTGCTGGACATCGCTTGTCCGCACGGTGTCGAGGTTGTTTGCCCGCGCCCAGTAATCGGCCTCGTGCAGCAGATCGGCGATGCTGCGCATGTGCATGGAAAGTTTTTTTGAATCTCCCGTCAGGCGGGCGCTATGGTCGATCACCCGGGCAACCGCATGCCGGTCGTAAGGCAGTAATCCCTCTTTGCGTGCCAGCGTGGCGATCAGTTGCGCGTACAGAAAATGGTTTTCCGGCGTGCGTTCGATGGTTTCTTCGAAATCCGCGGCGACTTTGAAGAGCTCTTTGAACTCCGGATCGTATTCCTGCAACAGATAATAAAATAGCCGATTGCCGAACAGAATTACTTTGACGTCGAGCGGGACCGGTTCCGGTTCGAGCAATACGGTGCTGACGAGACTGTAAACCTGGCCGAGCGATTCGATATGGACCTTGCGCGCTTGCAGCGCCCGTTTCAGGCCTTCCCAGGCAAACGGCTGCATCAGCACTTTGCGGATATCCAGTAGCAAGTAACCGCCATTGGCACGATGCAATGCACCCGGTTTGATCAGCGTGAAATGGGTGACCAGCGCGCCAAACTGGGAAATATGCTCGACTCGTCCGACCAGGTTGCTATACGTCGGATTATCTTCGCAGACGACCGGTGCACCCGGTGTTTTATGGTTTGAAGTCAGTACATTCACCTGATAATTATTGAACGTCTGGTGCGTGACGACTGACATGCCGGAAATGTTGATGGATTCGTCGGGTTTGCGGAAATCGTCGACGTGCATCACCATGTCCTGCTGCACGGCATCGAAATACGCGAGCACATCGGGAAAATCGGCATAGAGTGCGCGCAATTCGTCGATCATGTGTGCGGCTGTGGAGCGTATAATCTCGTGATTGAGCTGCTTGATGCGTTCACTGCGTTCGCGGTGGCGTTGCGGCAGGTGGCTGAGGATTTTTTCCAGATGCGTTTGCAATTCGCCGATGTCCGCTTCAATTTTGTCTTTTCTTTCCTGCGGCAGTTTGTCGTATTCTTCCGGCGGTATGACTTCGCGATTATGGCTCGGTACCAGGGCGAATCCCTCTGGCGTGCGCAGCAGAATGATTTCTTTTTTCCCGGCTTCTTCTCCGAGTTCCGTGATTTCACGTTCCTGCCGCTCGCTGTATTCTTGCTGTATCGCGTTGATCCTGTTGCGGTACTCTTCGCTTTCAAACTGTACCGGAATGGCGCTGCGCAGATAATCCACCAGCCGTTCCATATGCAAACGCAGTTCTTCTCCTTTACCGCACGGTAGTTTGAGCGTTTTCGGTTTGTGCGGCTGGGCAAAATTATTCAGATAACACCAATCCGCCGACTCCGCTTCCCGGCTTGCCCGACTTTCAAGAAATTGCTGAACCAAACTGTGCTTGCCCATGCCGGACGAGCCAAGTACAAAAAGATTGTAACCTTCGCGGCGGATATCGGAACCGAAGCGCACCGCATCCATGGCGCGCGTCTGGCCGATGATATCCGTCAGATCCGCTAGTTCGGCTGTCGTCCGGAATGTGAACTGTTCGGGGTCGCACGCCCGGTGAAGCTGTTGCGCATCGAGAGGAATGATTTTTGTCATTGTTTTTCTTGAAAGGATTGGATAATAATGGACTGCCCGATGGATTCTTTTTCGGGTGAAGTAGCTGCAAGCCCGCCATGATTTAGGGAAACGCTGATTAATTCGGCGAACGAGATGAAGCACGAGGCGCACGGAACACAGCAACCGAG
>JAFEEI010000044.1:0-3717 GCA_018241205.1 Pseudomonadota bacterium | reverse complement strand
CAATTAATCAGCGTTTCCTTAGCTGTATTGTAATAGATGAAAGCATTCAATATTCTGACTGACTTATTTTTCGACGCACGGAGCCGGCAATGGGGGCCTCGTTTGCACACTTGAGCGTAGTTCTGGTGTGATAAATGCCATAGTGAAGCCGGAGGGTCTGCCGAATAATAAACCGGTACCGATTGGCTGTTTAATTTTTTTGCCTGACTAAAAAGGAGAAGCGGAATGATATTTCTAAGAAAAAGCACGGATTTTCAAGTCTTTCTGGTGATTTGGGCGATCGGTCATGCTTATCCCGTATGGGCGGATAAAGCTTCCGGTGTTTTTACCGCGCAGCAAGCGTGTCCCGCGTATGTGTCAAAAAATAAATCGACCAACCCGGATAATGCGCAGGTTCTGGCGGGTGGGAAATACGACGTCATCGAAGTCATCAAAGCGGATAATCCCGATTGGTACCGGGTAGTTTTGCCCGGTGCAAACCCGAAAGAACGCTGGGTGAGTGCGGCGTGCGGTCAAGCGCAACTGGACGGCGGGACGGGCAATGGCGGGGATCATGGCGGTAGCTGCAATACTGCCGGTCAAGCGGATAGTTACGTGCTTGCGCTGACGTGGCAGCCGGCTTTCTGCGAAGGCAAGCCGGATAAGGCGGAATGTAAAATTACCGATCCCAAGGCTTATCAGGCCAAGCATTTTACGCTGCACGGTTTATGGCCGAATAAAAAGAGTTGCGATACAAGCTACGGATTTTGCGGCGATATCAAAAGACAGAAAAGCAATTTCTGCGATTACCCGGCGGTTCAACTGGATGCCGATTCCACCGCATCATTGGCCGAAGTGATGCCCAGCGTGACGTCGGGTTCCTGTCTTGAACGCCATGAATGGTATAAGCACGGTACCTGCCAGGCGAACTGGTCAATGGCAGGTTATTTTGACTTGGCGGCGGATTTGGTGCGTCAATTCAACGATGCCGGGGCGGCTTATTTTATGAATCGCCGCATCGGCCAGCAGGTCCGCACGGAAGATTTTGTTACGCGTGTAGTTGCCGTGCTGGGAACCGCCGCTAGGGATAGGATCAAACTGAGCTGCAATCAAGGCATGCTGGTCGAGGTGCAGTTGAATTTATCGGCTGACTTGAAGCCGAGCGACGATCTCGAGAAATTGCTGGTGAATGCGCCGCCGCAAGGCAAATCGAACTGCGGAGATACTTTCCGGGTGGATGCGATCGGTCAGTAATAATTGCAGGTTGCTCAAGTCGATTACGTTCATGAAGGGGAGGGCCATGAACGTAATCAACGAGCTAACCGGCCTTATACTGGTTTAGAAAGCCTGGAACACCACATCGCTGACCGATAGCGCTGCCGATTGTTGCAGCACACCGACAAATGTGATGCTGGCGATGTTGTCGACAAAATGCACGACGATATCATCCCCTTGCGTATCGATGCTGGTGATATAGGGAGACAGTTCGGCGAAGTTTGCAAGACCCAGCTTGGTATCGAATGCCACTTTATCCACGCCCGGGACGAGATCCTGAAAGGTATAAAAACCGACGTTGGACAATCCGAAGATATCCGAGCCCGCGCCGCCGGTCATGCTTCATAGCTTGCGGATTATAGAATGGCAAACAACGGGTCAATCGCAAAATATCGCGGCTTTAGGGTATTCATTTTGAGGTATGGATTAGGGAAACGCTGATTAATTCNNATGAAGCACGAGGCGCACGGAACGCAGCAGCCGAGACATATCAATAAGATAGGCGAGGGAGCGAGTGCCGCGCAACGAAGTGATTCGCTCGTATAGTCAATTAATCAGCATTTCCTTAGCACTTAAGTGAAAAGACCTCACCACGGCACTTCCTGTCCATCGAACGCATAAAACTTCCCGGAATCCTGTAGCGTGAGGTTGCCGATCACGCGGCGCATGCCGGTGACGCTTTGTTCGGCGGTGATCAACGCACCGAGGCCGCCCATGTCGGTTTTGACCCAACCGGGATGCAGCACAACGGCAGTGATCTTTTGCGGACTCAAATCGATCGACAGGCTCTTCATGACGATGTTGACACCCGCTTTGCTGGAGCGGTAGATATAGCTCCCGCCGCCGCGGTTGTCGGCGATGCTGCCCATTTTGCTGGTGATGGTGACGATGGTTTTGAGTTCGCTGCGCGCGATCTGCCGGATAAAGGCTTCGGTTATTTTCAGCGGCGCCATGGTGTTGACCTCTAACGCATGCTGCCAGGCGGCATAATCCGTTCTGCCGAAGGTGTCGCCGCGAGCCGGCGGGTAGACACCGGCATTGTTGATCAGCAAGTCGATTGACTGACCGGATAAAGCATTGGCGAGTTGTGCGATCTGTTGGTGGTCGGTTACGTCGAGCGCATGAACGGTGATCTGATCGGGATGCTGGCTAGCTAGCCGGTTGAGTGTATCGGCGGTTGCCGGTTTGCGGCAGCAGGCGAGAATACGCCAGCCATCTGCGGCATATTGCCGCACAAACTCGAGTCCGATACCGCGGTTCGCGCCGGTAATTAATAGTGTTTTCATTTTTTCTCCCGTATTGATTGAGCAAAATTGTTGACCGAAATATGTTGATCAAATGTGGCGGAGCCCATGTTAATCATGATCTTATTGATTTTTAAATGGCACTAGCAGGTTTTAATCCATACTCATGTTTCCCGGATTTTAACTAAAAAGCGCTGAATAACATTGTGTTATATAGGTGATTATAAGACGACATACCCTCTTGACGAAGGTAGCATGTCTGACTACCATAAAGAAAGCAGCATGCATTAGTGCTGTTTTTTTGTCTTTCTTTAACTATTTTAAGGGCTTATTATGTTACAGTTTAAAAAGACGTTATTAGGTGGTATTGCACCGGTATTGTTATCGCTAGTACTGGCAAGCCCAGTAATTGCTGCCGATGGGCATCATGCACACGGAAAAGATCATAATTTTGCCGCCTTTAACAAAGATAATATATTGCTGACGCCGAGAGGTTATCGCGAATGGGTTTTTGTCGGCGCGCCTGTTACCCCTAACGATATGAATGACGGCAAAGCGGTATTCCCAGAATTTCACAATGTATATATCGATCCAACCAGTTGGAATCATTGGAAGAAAACCGGTGAATTCCGTGATGGAACGATTATTGTCAAAGAATTGGTCAGTGTAGGATCAAAATCGGCGCCTAGTGGAAATGGCTATTTCGCCGGAGAATTCAATGGAATCGCCGCAATGGTGAAAGATTCCAAACGCTTTGCGAACAGACCGGGTAACTGGGCGTTCTTCGGTTTTGCATCATATGACGCCAAAGAAGGTGCAATACAGGCTGACGAAGCTTGCGCAGCTTGCCACAAAGAAAATGCCGCGCAAGACATGGTGTATACCCAGTACTATCCCGTATTACGCGCAGCTAAACCTAAGAAATAATTAAAAACGGCGGCAACTGATCGCCACGTAATATTTCTGAAAACAAGGCAATTTGATTCATAGTGCTCGGCACGGGTCAAATTGCCTTTTTGTTTCTGTCAGCCGGATCAATAATATTTCAGGGAAACGCTGATTAATTCGGCGGACGAGATGAAGCACGAGGCGCACGGAACGCAGCGACCAAGACATATCAACAAGATAGGCGCGGGAGCGAGTACCGCGCAACGAAGCGATTCGCTCGTATAGTCAATTAATCAGCGTTTCCTTAGGCTACATCGCTAAAACCGATCAG
>JAFEEI010000043.1 GCA_018241205.1 Pseudomonadota bacterium | reverse complement strand
GCGATATCGATATGAAAATAGCCAATCGGATAGTTTTTAAATTTCTTTTTTGCAGGTTTATCACCCTCGACATCTGGCAGATGGCTGATGCCGTACTGCTTCGCCAGAACGTTCAGGCTTTCCTGGCTATGTTGCATAGTTCGACGTACCGCCTCTGTCGTGCGGGCGCTTCCAGCAGAATTTGTCCCATAATTCCTCCTTCCGTAGCTGTTCGTATATTACACCAGCATACCGTGGGACTAAATACCTAGTTGATCTGGCGAGATCCTTACCAACAGGTTACACCGCTTTCTTCTCCTGCTATACACCAGAAATAATCATAGCTCCACTTCAATGTCGCCCAACAAAAGCAAGGAACTATCCGCATGAAAATGATTTTTTGGCTGGTACTCGCTTCAGCTCTGATCTATGCCTCTTTTTTCACTGAAAAAGACCGGCTGGATAGGGAAGTAAAACGACTTTGCGCCATTGACGGCGGAATTAGGGTTTATGAGACGGTGAAGTTGTCGGCGGAGCGATTCGATCGATACGGGCAGATATCAATTCCGTACAAGGAGAATGTTAAGACAGGAGATGAGTATTACTTCGAATCATCCACGATTTATCTGATCAGAGGAAATCCAAAAATGTGGCAAAGCCACTATAGAGTATATCGGGTATACGACAGTAAATTTCTCGGTGAGTCGGTTGGTTATGCAAGAGTTGGTGGTGATATGCCAGGTCCATGGCATTCGTCATCTTATAGTTGTCCTGACAAAGTAGATATTACTGATTTAAAGAAACAAATCTTTATAAAAAACTGATAGGAAAAGATGATGATCTGCTGGTCAAGCTCGTACTTTAGGTCAAAATTGTAAGAGGTGGGTCAATTTTAAATTGTCGTTTTAGATAGTTTAGTGGGTCAAAATTCAATTGCCGTTGACACGAAGTCGTAATATTCATAACTATAAAACACCTAAACAACAACTGAAAATACTCAAACTTTGGACTCGGATTTAACCTGATTTACTACAGCCCCCAAAATAAAGGTTCATTGAAAAATGACCGTTATTTCCTGCTTTAACTAAAACTTGCTGCAGTATGGGCGGATTTTTAGGTAGTTCTTGCCGCGTACCAATAGGGGCTCTCCACATGAAAAAAATCATTTTGCTTTTGTTCGTTTCATTGATCGTTTATGCAAACTTTTTTTCTGAAAAGGCCCGGCTGGATCGAGAGGTAGATCATCTGTGTGCTATCGATGGAGGTATCAGGGTGTATGAGACGATAACGTTGCCAGCAGATAAGTTTGATAAAAGGGGAAAGATCAATTTTTATTATCCGACCCAAAGGGAAAACGCGCTGGGGCCGGAGTATATCTTTAAATGGAATATTTACGATTACAAAAAAAGAGACCCAGGTCAAGGACCTCAGGAATCATCTATGAGCCGAGATTATTTCATGATCATTCGAAAATCAGATATGAAATTACTCGGTGAATTTGTTTTATATAGCCGGGTTGGTGGAGATTTACCTGGACCATGGGTACCTTCATCGCATCGATGCCCAGGATTAGATAAGAACGAAAATGTTCTGATGGGAGAAATTTTTATCAAATCAATGGAGAAAGCTGAGGAATGAATAATATTAATACATCTGCTTTGCAAGCTGAACTATCTCAAGCTGCATATGGAACATTCTTGAATAGTGATATTACAGTCAATGAACTAACTGGGGATGGTGCTGAGATGTCGCCCTCTCAAGCCACCAAATTTGCTGAAACCTGGAGAGTTGCGGCCCAATATAGCGATCCGGTTACCGGAGTTTCGGCGACAGTTTTTGAAGCCAAGAATGGTGGCGCAAAATATCTTGCTATACGCGGTACCGAGTTTGAAACTAAGGATTTACTTGCGGATGGAATTTTAGCTGCTGCGATACCTGCATATCTCAATCCTCAATTCACATTGCTGCAATTGAAGTTAAATGCGTGGCTAGACGATCCGAACGTACTGCAAGGCCAAAACTTCACGGTTGCCGGACATAGTTTGGGCGGTTATTTGGCCGCGGCTGTTAAGCAAAGTTATGCACAAGCAACCGAAGCCTATTTGTACAACGCACCGGGTGTAGGTAGTTTGCTTGGTAATTTGGCGGATACGTTGAGCGATGTATTCGGTCTGAATAACAATGCGTTCGATAATGTCTGGAATTTACGAGGCTCAGAGGGTTTTCCGCTTATTTCCGGGTTAGGTTTTCAGCTTGGTACATCCATTAGTATTCAAACTGAAGCATCCAACAATATGCGTTGCGTGTAATTCTGTGCAAAATTGAAAGTTTAATAAAGAGTGCATTGCGCTTTTCATAATGTCCCCCAACAAGAGCAAGGAACTATCCGCATGAAAATCATTTTTTGGCTGGTATTCGCTTCAGCTCTGATCTATGCCTCTTTTTTCACTGAAAAGGATCGGCTGGACAGGGAAGTAAAACGGCTTTGCGCCATTGATGGCGGAATTAAGGTTTATGAGACGGTGAAGTTGTCGGCAGACAGATTTGAGAAGGATGGTTCTATATATATTACATCCAAGCAAATAGCAAAACTGGATGATGATTATTACTACGAATCATTTCAACAATTTCTTGTTGAGGGAAATCCATTTATGTGGCGAAACCAATATAGAGTCTATCGGATGTCTGATAATAAATTAATTGGTGAAGCGTCAAGTTACTCAAGGCATGGCGGAAATATCCCGGGGCCTTGGCACGGATCGTCATTCAGATGCCCTGTGACAGCAGATATAACCAATTTGAATATGCAAATTTTTATCAAGGAATGAGGGGGCAGTTGTGAGTCAGCACACTGAATATTTTAAACAAGCAGAATTAGCATTAGCTGCATATGCAAATCTGGTGACAGAAATTTCAAATCAAGATGAATTGAAAGAGGCCGAATTTTCTAATAAACAGGCCAGTACTTTTACCAACACTTATCGAGTAATCGACCAATTCGATGATGCATTGACTGGCCTATCAGCCACAGTATTTGCTGATAAAGTTTCCGGAGAAGCTTTTCTTGCTATTCGTGGCACTGAAGTTTCTGATTCAATGGATTTATTGACGGATCTGATTGATATCACGTGGCTGGGTAGCACAACACTGCAACCGCAATATATCAGCCTCAAATTCAAAGTCGCCGAATGGATTGGGAATGGGATACTCCCACAAAACTTTACTGTTACGGGCCACAGCCTGGGCGGTTTTCTGGCGGCAGGGCTTGTTGCAGAGCTCATATTTGCTAATCATTTTTCACATGCATATCTTTTCAATGCCCCAGGAGTGGGCGGCTATACAGGTCCCTCTGCGGCGGCTTATGCGATTTTGGATTTTCTTGGTGTTGCATCCACATACGACCAATCCAAGATCAGTAATATTGAAGCGGCAATAGGTATTAGCCCAATTTCAGGCTTAGGTTTCGACGTTGCTCCCCCGATTGACGTCATCATTGAAGATCAGATGGTTTGGGACATCAGTGATCCTTCCAGTATGCGTAACCACAGTCAGCAAGTACTTACCGATGCTTCGGTTGTTTATTCAGTTGTTTTTGCTTGAATCCAATTCACTGGCATTATATATCAATGAGTTATATCACATTAATATTACACTTTAAGATATATTAATTTGATGTGATTTAATGCCGTTAACTTCTCACTCCAGAATTGAAAGTTTAGTAAAGAGTGCATTGCGCTTCTCATAATGTCACTCAAGAAGAGCAAGGAACTATCCGTATGAAAATCATTTTTTGGCTGGTATTCGCTTCAGCTCTGATCTATGCCTCTTTTTTCACTGAAAAAGACCGGCTGGACAGGGAAGTAAAACGGCTTTGCGCCATTGACGGCGGAATTAAGGTTTATGAGACGGTGAGGTTACCGGCGGAGAGATTCGATCGGTATGGAAAAATAAAAATTCAAACTAAAGAACACATGAAATCAATAGATGAATATTATATTGATTATAAAAGTAATTATCTCGTCATTGGTAATCCGAGATTGATGCAAATTAATGTCAAAATTGTTCGTGCCAAAGATGGAAAGGTAATGGGAGAATTTACGCAATATACAAGAGGAGGTGGAGATATGCCCGGCCCTTGGCACGGATCATCGTTTAGTTGTCCATCGTCATTTTTAGGGCTGGAGGCTTTAGTTTTTGTAAGAGGGGTAAATGATGATTAGTGACAGTTTCAAGCAAGCTGAATTGGCATTGACTGCATACAGTGACTTGGATCAAGGTATGCAACTAGGTCAATATATTAGCACCTTACAAGATGGTGGCGAAGGTTTGTCAGAATCTCAAGCCATCAAATTTGCTTCCACTTACCGTGTAGTAGACCGTTACTTCGATGCCACCGGTCTCTCAGCAACAATTTTTGCCAAAGATACAACTGGAGAAACATTTCTCGCTATTCGTGGCACTGAAGCTTCTGATTCAATGGATTTATTGACGGATCTGATTGATATCACGTGGCTGGGTAGTACAACACTGCAACCGCAATATATCAGTCTCAAATTCAAAGTCGCGGAGTGGCTCGAAAATGGAATACTCCCGCAAAATTTTACTGTCACTGGTCACAGCCTGGGCGGTTTTTTGGCAGCAGGGCTTGTTGCAGAGCCCATGTTTACGAATCATATTTCACATGCATATCTTTTCAATGCCCCAGGAGTGGGCGGCTCCTCTGCGGCGGCTTATGCGATTTTGGATTTTCTCGGAGTTGCACCCGCATACGATCAATCCAAGATCAGTAATATTGAAGCAGCAACAGGTACTAGTCCAATTTCAGGACTAGGTTTCGACGTTGCTCCCCCGATTGACGTCATCATTGAAGACCAAATGGCTTCAGATATCAGTGATCCTCCTGGTGCGCGAAATCACAGTCAGCAAGTATTAACCGATGCTTTAGCCGTCTATTCCGTTTATTCCCAGTTGGCGCCCAATTTGAGTCAGGAGCAGCTCAACAAACTGATGGATGCTTTCGGTTCGATAAGGATATTGGTGGATCGAACAGTAAAACGTTGGAATCCGCCCTCGATGCGTTGCGTGTCATTTTGCTGAATCCCGAGAATGGCACGATTGCACTGAGTGAAAGTCAGAAGACTGAAACGGGTAATCGTGACAAATTTTATGAAAATCTTTATGAGCTACAAAATAGTGGGCCATTCAAGGATTCGGCAGATAAAGTTCAGTTGACGCTGTTATCCGATTTGTCCCCCGGTGCAATCATCAATAAGATCGAAAGCAATGACCAGGTCGGTCTGGCAACCCGCTTTGCGTTACTCACACTGAATCCTTTTATCCTGGAAGGAGAAAAGATTGATTACGGTGCTTTCAATACCAACGGTGAACTGGATCTCTTCAATCCGGATAGCGGCACGGGCACGTTGACTTCATCCTATCTGGTCGATCGCATGACGATGTTGGTGCGCAAGAATTGGTTCAACATCGAAGACAAGAATCCGCTGGATTCATCGGCTTCATTCAGTTCAAGCAATCATAGCTATCAAAATATCAATGATTATTTTGAAGACGTAACCTCGGGCTATAAGATTTCGCAGGGTGAATTGTCGGGGAACACGCCGCGTTATTTCTTTGGCGGTGAGAATGCTGACAATCCGGCTGCTTCCGCTGTTGAAGATCATTTATATGGCGGCGGTGGAGATGATACGTTGAAGGGACTGGAGGGTAACGACTATCTGGAGGGCGGCGCTGGGGCGGATACTTATATCGTCAATCCCGGCGACGGAACGGATACGGTACTGGATATCGACGGAATCGGCGCCATTCAATTCGATGCTGTGATTGCACAAGGCAGAAGCGGTGTGACCGACGGCAAAGATTGGATAAGAATCGGCGATACCTGGATGGATCAGAGAAACGATTTGGTTTATCTCCTCGCTGCTCAGGACAATGGCACCAATGACTTATTCGTCAGTTTTGTCGGGTCAGCCGATAGCGCCAGGGTGCGGATAAAAGATTGGAGCGACGGTAAATTAGGTATCACCCTTGGCGATAATGTGCCCAACGATGCGCCGGTATTGGATCGAGTTATCGTAGGCGATTTGAAACCCGAGAAGCCCATTGACTACGACGAGCTTGGCAATATTGTCGTCGGTGCGGAAGAAGAAGCGGATCGTGAAGATTTTTTGTATGGTAGCGCCGAGAACGATCATATTCGCAGCCTCGGCGGGAATGACGAGGTCGACGGCAAGGACGGCAGAGATCGTATCGAAGGTGGAGCGGGCGAGGATATTTTATCCGGCGGTAAGGGTGACGATGTAATACTGGGCGGCGCCGATAGCGACATCATCCAGGGACAATTGAACAACGACAGGCTTTACGCAGAAACTGAGTATACCCTGGACGCTGCGTATACGCTGAGCAACACCCAGACCGGAAGCGGCGAAAGAGGTGATCTGGTCGATGGTGGTGCAGGCGATGATACGCTCATTGGCAATGACGGTAACGACATCTTGATGGGGGGTACGGGTAAAGATATTTTGCTTGGGCTGGGCGGAGACGACATGATCGAAGGCGATCTCAATGTCGAATCTTTTGATAGAGATTGGAAAGTCGGTCGTTCAACCAGCAGTAAAGATAATGTTACCATCTATAGCCGGAAATATAACTTCGGCACTTCACCCGCAGAGACTGCCATGGTCGCCGGGGGCGATGACGTTATCGCGAGCGGTACCGGGAAAGATTGGATCTTTGCGGGAGGCGGTAACGATTCCGTCGATGCCGGTGCCGATAGCGATGTGGTTTTTGGTGAAGCAGGTAACGATACCATCCTTGGGCAGGATGGTGATGATGTATTGCAAGGAGATAATTTTTACAAGACATTGGATGCGTCTTTGCATGGTAACGATTATTTAAGCGGCGGTAATGGCGATGATCTGCTGATGGGGAGTGGAGGTTCCGATTATCTTGCCGGCGGTGCGGGTGCGGATGTGCTTATCGGTGATGACAGAGAAATTTCACTGCTTTATCAGGGTGACGATTTTCTCGATGGAGGTGCCGGTGCCGATCAGCTTTCCGGGGGTGGCGGCAAGGATACATTGGTCGGTGGAGCTGGAAACGATGAGTTATATGGCGGAGCGGGTGACGATACCTATCTCGGTGTAGAAGAAGGCGATTCGATCAACGATCTGGAAGGAAACAATATCATTATGCTGGTCGATGCCGGCAGTAGCGGTATGCCGGTGGGCGCGCTGGCTAATTTGACCGGTGAATCGCAAGGCTCAACGGCAAATTCCAGCGCACCAGCATCGAATACACCGTTAGGCGCGACTTGGCTGGGTAATTCCGGTGTTTTGCGCGTTTCCCTGGCAAATGGCGGAGCGCTTGATCTGCACAATGCGCTTTATGGCATGGCGGCACAAATTCAATTTGATCACGGCAACAATTCAATCAACCTGGAGACTTGGGTCAGCGAGAACTTACACAAGGCGGTTGTGCTGAATTTATCATCCATTAAGGTTGATTCCGGGCAACCGATCGTGCAGGCCTACGGCGGTACGGGTGCGGATTTCATTCAGGGCAGCAGCAACAGCGATACCCTCAAAGGCTACGGCGGTAACGATTTCCTGTTAGGTGACGCCGGCGATGATCTGCTTACCGGCGGAGCGGGGAATGATGCGCTATTCGGGCAGATTGGCAATGATACGTTGCAAGGCGGTGCTGGTGCCGACCGTTATACCGGAGGCGGTGGCGCCGACATTTATACTTTCAATCGCGGCGACGGTGCCGACACGATTACCGCGGCAGCCAGCGAAGATGCTGCCGGGGATGAAGTTCAGCTAGGCGCCGGTATCGCCGCAAGCGATCTGCATTTCTTTGCATTGGCGGACGGCAGTTTGCTGATGCGTATTGGAGATACGCAAGACAGCATACGGTTTGAAGGCTGGTTTAACCAAGGACCGAATGTTTCGGCACTGCGGTTCAATGATCATTCGTTGCTGAATGCCGGTGAGATCACCGCGCTTGCCGAGAGCATTCTCGGCGGCACCTCGAGCGATGATAATTTGCTGGGCACGATTGCGGACGATCGCATGGAAGGCAACGCAGGCGACGACACACTCGACGGTGGCGCGGGCGACGACATACTCATCGGCGGCGAGGGTATCGATACCTATCTTTTCGGCTGGATGTCGGCGGGAAACGACGTGGCGGTCGAAGTGGCGGATGGCATGAGCATCATAGCGCTGACGGAAGGTGCGACGCTGGCCGATCTGCGGTACGAACGGACGGGCAATGATTTAGTCCTGACATTGCACGGCGGCGGTGCCACGTTGATGTTGCAGGATTATTTTGTGTCACCGCATATTTGGACCATCCGTGAAGAAAACGGCACGGCAATCAATGTCGCCGACTGGCTGACGGCATCTGAATCCAATACCGATGTTGCGCAATTACAGGCGGATTTCCTGGATGCTGCGCGTGCGCAATGGGTCAATGATTTACTGGGTAACCGTTATGGCGAGGATTTTGGCTCTTACGCGCGGATAGACGATGCAACCTACCGCGCTGAATCGGTGGCTGCTTCTGAAACAAAAATTGTGCTGCAACATTTTGCAGTGCTGGATACCGCCGCCGATACCGCCGTAATTCAGAGGCAATCCGATCGTTCTGATTATTCCAGCACGACGGTTGATCTGATCAATGCAGCACCTCCTGACACCCCACAGACGAGTCCATCATCCGAGCGGCAATTTATTCCGATTGCCGAATGGGGGCGGCTATTGGAAGAGTTGGATGCGACAGGTATGAGCACTGATAATCTGTTACCTGTCTATGAGAACGGTGCAATTATCGGTTTTATCACCGGCGGTCAAGTTTTAACGTCACCATTTCCCAATGGGCTTCAGAACTATTGGCAAACCACAACGACCATCGATACGCAGGTCGAACGCATTCAAGGCGGCGACAGCGATAATGTCATCGCAGGCTATAAACACGGTAACGGTTATCAATACAACAATGGGCACGGGCAAAGCGACATTGCCTTGGCCAGTGAAATCTCGCTGATCGACGGTGGCGGCGGGGACGATATGCTCTATGCATCGGGCAAAATTGCACTGAATAATGAAATGTATTACTTCACCGATGTCGCGCCTAATATCGGCGGATTTCTTTATGGGAATACGGGAAATGATACGCTGTTTGGCAACTATGCCCGGGATACGTTGGCCGGAGGTGACGGGAATGATTTTCTCGATGGCAAGTTCAGTCAGGATACCTATGTCATGCTGGCTGGAGAATCGGGTTTCGACACGATTTGGGATACGGGGACGCAGCTGTGGCAGATGGGAAGTAACGGAGGCAGAGGCGATGTCAGTTCTCACTTGAATTACACGCTGGAAGCGAAACCGGTTGCGCAGGATGTATTGCGTCTGGCAGGTATTAATCCGGGTGATATTGCCGTCACATCGGGGCAACGGGTAGTTGAAGGGGTGCGTGCCATCCGGTCTGACGGCGACGATCCGAGCGGTGTTATGGTACTCTACAGTCAAACCACGCACGCTATGATCGCTTTGTCATGGACAGGCGGCGGTGTTGAAATCGTACTGCCGAACTCGACCGATCTGCCCGGTATGGGATTGGAACGCGTACAGTTTGGCGACGGTTCGGTGCTAACCGTACCGGATCTGATCGCACTGGCTGGTCCTGCACTCACGCTTGATCCGCAGGAAATGGACAATCACATCGCTGGCAGCAACGAAAATGACGTGATTTATGGCGAAGGCGGCAACGATACGCTGGAAGGCGGCGGTGGCGACGACACCCTAAATGGCGGTGCAGGCAACGATACCTTGTCGGGCGGGGCGGGAAATGACACCTATTTGTTCGGTAAAGGTTCCGGTCAGGATACGATTGACAGTTATGATATGACTACTGGAAAGATCGATGCGGTGCTGTTTGATTATGGTATCGCCTCGGATCAAGTACGCGTCAGCCGCTCCGGCAATGATTTGGTACTTACCTTGATAGATACAGCGGATATCCTGACAATTCATAATTACCTGGAGAATGACGGTATTAGTCCATTTGCTGTCGAACAGATCCGGTTTAATGAAGATGACACCGTTTGGGATCCGGAAGCCATTAAAACAAAACTGGCAAGCAACAAGGTGCCCGAGTTATCAATTGCGCTTCCGGACCAGAAAGCGACAAAAGGAAGCGTCTTCAGTTACACAGTAGATCCGCATGCATTTACCGATCCGGATGACGACGACATGCTGACCTTCAGCGCCACATTGGCTGATGGCAGTCCTTTGCCGTCATGGCTCAGTTTTGATCCGGAAGCGCTGACCTTCAGTGGTACGCCGGATTCCACCGGCCCATTGCACGTGCTGGTGACCGCGAAAGATACCGGCAATTTGATCGCTGCGGATACTTTCGATATCGATGTGAGCGACTTGGGTGCGGTGATCAATGGCACATCGGGTATCGACACATTGATTGGCGGTATCGGTAACGATACACTCAACGGTTTAGGCGGTAACGATGTCTTGAATGGCAACGCCGGCAATGATCGTCTGAATGGCGGTGCGGGTAACGACAGTATGACGGGTGGAACGGGTGATGATAGTTATATCGTCAATAGCGCATGGGATGTCGTGCTGGAAAACTTCGATGAAGGCGTTGATACCGTCCGGTCTTCCATTTCTTACACGTTGGGCGCCAATGTGGAAAATCTCCATCTGACCGGCACCGGTGTGATCGATGGAACGGGCAATGAGCTTGATAATGATTTGACCGGCAATAGCGCCAACAATACGCTCGCCGGACTGTCGGGCAATGACAAATTGGATGGCAAAGAGGGCACTGACGTGCTGATCGGTGGTAGCGGCGACGATGTCTATGTGATCGATGATGCAGGTGATTCGGTTATCGAATTCAGCGCTGATGGAACCGATAAAGTGAGATCGAGTGTCAGTTTCTCGTTAAGCGCAAACGTCGAGGATCTTGTCTTAACCGGCAGCGCGGCGCTTAACGGAACCGGGAACGAGCTGAACAATCATTTAACCGGTAACAGTGCAGGGAACATACTGCAGGGCGGAGCCGGCAATGATCGTCTCAATGGCAAAGAAGGTAATGACACGATGATAGGCGGAAACGGTAACGATGTTTATATTTTTGGCCGGGATTACGGTGTCGATACGCTGATCGATAGTGATGCTGCGCCGGGCAATGTCGATACCGTACGATTTTTGCCCGGCATCAGCGCCGATCAGATATGGTTTCAGCGCGTTGGCGACGATCTGGAAGCCAGCATTATAGGGACAACGGATAAAGTGGTCATTAATGACTGGTATCTCGGATCGGCCAATCACGTCGAGCGGTTTAAAACTGCGGATGGTTTGACGTTGCATGATCGGCAAGTCGACGATCTGGTCAATGCGATGGCAGGTTATGCGCCGCCTGACATCGGCGAAACCATACTGCCACTCGATTACGCACCAATCCTGGGTTCCGTGATCACATCCCACTGGATTTAATGTTATCCAAACCGGTGCTACTCAAGAAATACTTCCGGTATTTTGCAAGCACGAATCCCAATAAGGCATCCCCTCAAACCGCTTAACCAGAAAATCGACGAATGCCCGGACACGCTGCGAGAGGTGGCGGGTTTGCGGATAAATGGCGTAGGCGGCCAGTTGCGTGTAGCGGTATCCGGTTAATATTGGTACCAATGCGCCGCGTTCGATTTCCCGGTAAACGATAAAGGCAGGCAACAATACGATGCCCAAACCGTCGATGGCGGCATCGCGAAGAAATTCGCCATTGCTGGCTTTCAGATAGGGAATAATCCGGGTTTTGGTCAATTGCCCTGTGGCATCGTATATGTTCCAATTGTCGATGTTGCTGATCAGGTTGTAGACCAGGCAGCGATGCTCGATGAGTTGTTCCGGTGCTTGCGGCGTACCCATGCGCTCGAGGTACGCCGGGCTGGCGCACATGACAGCTTGGATCGGTGCGAGGCGGCGTGCGATCAAGCTGGAATCGGGTAAACTGGCGATGCGGATGGCAAGATCGAAACCTTCCGCCAGCAAGTCGACCTGACGGTCGTTAAAATCCAGGTCGAATTCGATATCCGGATGGGTTTGCAGAAATGCGGTGATGGCAGGTCCCAGGTGCAGCAAGCCAAAACTGAGCGGAACCGCCACTTTTAAGTTGCCCTTTAAAGCGCCATGAAATTGCGACGTGGCGTGCTCAGCTTCGAGAATATCGGCAAGGATGCGCACCGATTGCTGATAAAACGCGCGCCCGCTGTCGGTGAGATTCATTTGCCGCGTGGTGCGGTGAAATAATTCAACACCCAGGTGTTCTTCGAGTTCCTTCAAACGCCGGCTGACGACGGATTTTGCCACGTCCATGCGATCCGCAGCCGCACTGATGCTGCCCGCTTCCACAACGCGCACGAACGCATTCATATTTTCAAATCGATCCATAGATTCCTCTTATTGTTGCGAATATCGGAACAGTTATTTTCATTAAATGCTCTTTATTCTGATTATAACAACGATGATAATGCATCCGGTAAGCAAAACATTTCAATGTGTGACAAAAGAGGAGAAGATCATGGATACAGTAGTGAGTTCTGCACGAATCATTCCCGCAACGGCGGTACCCGAAGGTGCTGGCGTGATTGTGCACCGCACAATCGGCACACCGGTGTTGCGCAATTACGACCCTTTCCTGTTGCTGGATCACATCAGCAGCGATAATCCGGACGATTACATTGCCGGTTTTCCACCGCATCCGCACCGCGGATTCATCACCTTCACGTATATGCTGGACGGTCATATGCAGCACCGGGACAGCATGGGCAACACCGGTGATCTCGGGCCGGGTTCGGCGCAATGGATGAAAGCAGCCAGCGGTGTCATTCATTCCGAAATGCCGAAACAGGAAAATGGCTTGCTGCGCGGATTTCAATTGTGGATCAATCTGCCTGCGGCACACAAAATGGATCACCCGGAATATCAGGAATTTCCCGCAGAAGCTTTTCCGCTGGTGGAAACCGCGGACTACCGGCTAAAAGTATTGATCGGCCGTTTTGGCGATGCCGTTGCGCCGATCCAGGATGACTTGACGCAGGTGACGTATTTCGATGTGCAGTTGCAGCCCGGACGGCATTTTCAACACCGGCTGCCAGCGCAGAACACGAGTTTCGTTTATGTGTTCGAAGGAAACGGACAGTTCAACGGCCAAAACGTCGTGCGTCATTCCTTAGTTGTGGCTGGTGCTGACGATCGCGCTTTCGACTTTGTCGCGGGAAAAGAGGGCGCGCGTTTTATCGTGGTCAGCGGCAAGCCGCTGCACGAACCGATCGTGCAGCATGGCCCGTTTGTCATGAACACCCGCGAACAAATCGATCAGGCGTTGAAAGATTTCCAGTCCAACCAGTTTGTGCGCGACCGGGCGTGGATCAAACGTAAACAATAAAATTTATCAATTCATACTATGGAGATTCAAATGGAAAAAATCAGTCAATTCGTAGCACGGCTATTTTTGGCGCAAATATTCTTGCTTTCGGGCATTTTTAAAATCAGCGGCTATGCAAGCACGCAAGGCTATATGGAAGCAATGGGCATTCCGGGAATGCTGCTGCCACTGGTGATTTTGCTTGAAGTCGGCGGCGGTCTGGCGATCATCGCCGGATGGCAAACCCGGCTGGTATCCATCGTGCTGGCGGTGTTTACGCTGGCAGCTGCGGTGATTTTCCACAACAATCTTGCTGACCAGATGCAAATGATCATGTTCATGAAGAATATTGCCATTACCGGCGGATTTATTCTGTTGGCGGTTCATGGCGCGGGCAGTTACAGCTTGGATAATCGCCGCACACAGTCTTGATGACATCACGAATTATCCGCGGCGATAGTCAACCCGGTTGCATGCAACCGGGTTTTTCATGGGTTATTGCTTGTATCGTGCCGCATAACCGACTAAACTTGGCTGCGGTGAGCGGTTCAGCCGGATTTTGGCGACAGAATTTTCTAATTTGGAATCTCCCGCAGGGAAGCGAAATTGCACAGTAAACGCCCCAAGCATCTGAATCTTTTAAAAATCACGCAGCCGATACCGGCGGTGGTGTCAATCCTGCACCGCATCAGCGGCGCCTTGTTGTTTTTCCCCGGCATTCCTTTACTGCTTTACAGTCTGCACTTGCTGCTGCAATCGCAACAGGATTTTGAAGTGCTGCAAAATTGTTTGCGCAATCTGCTGGTTAAAGCCGCACTGTTGCTGGCGTTATGGTTCTTTTTGCATCATTTGTGCGCCGGTATCCGTCATCTTTTGCTGGACTTGCACATTGGTGTCATGTTGCCGCAAGCGCGTGCCAGCAGCAAACTGGTGCTGGCAGCCGGATTTCTATTGACAGTCTTGGCGGGAGTGCTGCTATGGTAAGACCTGCAAAATTGGCGGTAACCGGCGCGCATTACGGCCTGAAAGATTGGCTGGCGCAACGCGTTACTGCGGTGTTGATGGCAACGTATCTGATCGTATTGGCGAGCGTTTTGTTCGTTGCAGCACCACAGGATTACGCCGCGTGGAAAGCCTTATTCGGGCAGCATTGGCTGCGTATTGCGACGCTGGTATTTTTCATTTGCTTGTTCTGGCACGCTTGGGTCGGCATGCGCAATATTCTGATGGATTACGTGCATGCGGTGGCACTGCGGCTAACCGCGCAAATCGCGGTGATTACCGCATTGCTGTTTTATCTGGTGTGGGCTGTGGATATTTTGTGGAGTTGATGTGGCAATAACCAAGAGAAAATTCGATGTGGTCATCGTCGGTGCGGGCGGTGCCGGTATGCGCGCGGCGTTGCAGTTGTCCGAAGCGGGTTTGAAAGTGGCCGTGCTGACCAAGGTTTTTCCTACGCGCTCGCACACAGTGTCGGCGCAAGGCGGCATAGCTGCGGCGCTGGGTAATGTGACCGAAGACAATTGGCACTGGCACATGTACGACACCGTCAAAGGCTCGGATTATCTTGGCGATCAGGATGCCATCGAGTTCATGTGCCGTCACGCCAACGAAGTGGTATACGAATTGGAACATTTCGGCATGCCGTTCGATCGTCTGGAAAACGGCAAGATTTACCAGCGCCCGTTCGGCGGGCAATCGCAAAATTTCGGCGGTGCGCAGGCCACGCGCTCGTGCGCGGCGGCGGATCGCACCGGACATGCATTGCTGCATACGTTGTATCAACGCAATGTCAGTGCCAATACACAGTTTTTCGTCGAATGGATGGCGTTGGATTTACTACGCGACGAGCAGGGCGATGTGCTCGGTGTCACCGCGCTGGAGATGGAAACCGGGGAAGTTTCGATTCTGCAAGCGCGTGCGACATTATTTGCCACCGGTGGCGGCGGGCGGATTTTTCAGGCCAGCACCAATGCCCTGATTAACACCGGCGATGGGCTGGGCATGGCGGCGCGCGCCGGGATTCCGCTGGAGGACATGGAATTCTGGCAATTTCACCCGACCGGTGTGTACGGTGTCGGTGTATTGATCAGTGAGGCGGTGCGCGGCGAAGGCGGTTATTTGCTGAACCGCAACGGCGAGCGCTTCATGGAGCGCTACGCGCCGAACGCCAAGGATCTGGCAAGCCGCGACGTGGTATCCCGGGCGATGACGACGGAAATGAAGGATGGACGTGGCTGCGGTGAGGAAAGCGATCATTTGCTATTGAAATTGGATCATCTCGGTGCGGAAATCATCAAAACCCGCCTGCCGGGTATTCGCGAGCTGGCGATGAAATTCGCGCATGTCGATCCGATCAGCGAACCGATTCCGGTGGTTCCGACGGTGCACTATATGATGGGCGGCATCCCGACCAATTATTTCGGCCAAGTGGTGGCGCCGTACAAAACCGGTCCGGAAGAAGTCGTATCCGGGTTTTACGCCGTCGGCGAGTGTGCTTGCGTATCGGTGCACGGCGCTAATCGTCTGGGCACCAATTCACTGCTCGATCTCGTCGTCTTCGGCCGCGCCGCTGCCGATCAAATCATTGAGGACTTGAAAACCCATCCGCACCATAAGCCGTTGCCGGAGAATGCCGCCGGTAAAACATTGGCGCGTTTGACGCGTCTGGAAAATCAGAAAGACGGCGAAAATGTCGCACAAGTTCATACAGCGCTGGCGAAAACCATGCAAACCTACTGCGGCGTATTCCGCTTCGAAGATATGCTGATGAAAGGCGTGGAAAAAATCCTGGAGGTAAGTCAGCGTGTGGAACAAACGGAAATCAAGGACAAAAGCAAAGTGTTCAATACCGCGCGGATCGAAGCGCTGGAACTGGATAATCTAAAAGAAGTCGCCATCGCCACCATGATTTCCGCCGAAGCCCGCCGCGAAAGCCGCGGCGCCCATGCCCGCGACGATTTTCCCGAGCGCGACGATGTCAAATGGTTAAAACACACACTATTTTTCAGTGAAGGCAACCGGCTGGATTACAAACCGGTACGGCTGAAGCCGCTGACGGTGGAATCGTTTCCGCCTAAAGCCAGAACCTATTAGTTTCATAATAGCGATTTTGTTATTACTCATTTAGTTATTTCAACTGTAATGTGGTGGAATTGAATGAAAGCCACTTTGGCAATATCCGTAAGAGTAAAGGAGGTCTAGGCGCTGCGGGTAAGGTCACTTGTTTGGCATATTGAAACGCGGTGGTAAGGTCTATACCAGGGTTGTTGGGGATACCAAGACAGAATGCTGATACCGAAAAATAGCACCTGACAGCGTAGTTTATGCAGGCTGTTACCGCAGTTACAATGCGCTTGATGTGAATCATTTTTATCATCAACGGATTAATCATTCCACATTCTTTGCCAAAGGTAAGAATCACATCAATGGCATTGAAAATTTCTGGAATCAGACTAAGCGCGTCTTAAGAAAATACAATGGCATTCTAAAGGATCGTTTCCACTGTTTCTCAAAGAATGCGAGTTCAGATTCAAAGATTCAATTATGGAACGCCTAAACAACAACTAAAAATACTTAAACTTTGGACTCAGATTTAACCTGATCTACTACAGCCCCCATTAAATTGGGGTAATTCAGACCCGATCTGACAATTACCCGATTTGACGATGTGCCTGTTAGATCAAATTCAGTTATTCAACTTGTGATTCCCCGTGGTCTTGCCACGGGGTTGTTTATTGTGCAACTTCTAAACTGGAAACTTTTGGGTGTTGATAGGTGGTAAATTTTGAATGTTGATTGACAATCGTTCGACGCACCGCCTCTGTCGTGCGAGCACTTCCATGCAGAATTTGTCCCATAACTCCTCCTTCCGTAGCTGTTCGTATATTACACCAGCATACCGTGGGACTAAACAAACAACGCTAGAAATTCTTACAACTAAAACCCAAGACTAGCGAGTAAATCATCGACTTGATCCTGATTGCATACCACGTCATTACGTTTTTCAGGATTAGTAACAGGACCATTCATAAATCCTTCATCTGTCGTGATATTTTTCTTGGCTGGAACATTGGCAAGTAGCAGGTCTATCAGGTCCTTTTCCAAGCTTTGCACCATGTGTGTTATTTTTTTGATGACTTGGCCGGTAAGATCCTGGAAGTCTTGTGCCATCATAATTTCCATGAGTTGCGTGTTGGTTGCGCTGGTTTGCTCAGGAACCTTATCTAAATACTGTAGTGTGTCGATTAATAATAATTTGAATTTTTCTGTATCTGGATTGGTTTGATGGATTTCAAATGCCTGTTTCCACTGTTCTGATAAATGAATAGCGTCGGCCGAAAGCTTTTCTTGTATCGGCATAGCAATTTCAGTTGCATTGAGTGTACGTTCGGCTGCTTGCTCGGTTTTAGTTGCTACATAAGATAATTTATCTTGGGCCTCGGGTACTTCGGCTGCAATTGCTTCAAGACGTCTGTCGTATCCGAGTTCGCGCAAACTGTCATGTAAATTCCTAGTTAATTGGCCAATTTGATCAATAACTTTTTTATCAGTTGTCATTAATTCATTGATTTCGGGGTTTTGAGTTTCTTCTATTGGCGATGTTTCAGCTAATTTAATAGATTTTTTAGATTTAGTACCACTTGCTACTTGAGGAGCATCTTCAGCTTTTACTTTCATAAGACATTTTGTATTCATTTTGAACTCATCGGTTTGTTATGAAAAGAAATCTCATGCTTTTACAGCTATTTTGGCTTCCATATTCTGGAAGATTTTATTTAACTTTTCCTCCAGTACAGCAGCTGTGAACGGTTTGACGATATAACCGCTTGCTCCAGCTTGAGCTGCAGCAACAATATTTTCTTTTTTGGCTTCGGCTGTGACCATGAGTACAGGGATATTTTTTAATGCTTCGCTGGCACGTACATTCTGAAGCATGGTTAATCCATCCATATTAGGCATATTCCAGTCGGATACAATAAAATCGAAATTACCTTCTTGCAATTTTCGTAAAGCCACCGCACCATCTTCAGCCTCATCAATATTGACAAATCCTAGTTCTTTTAAAAGATTGCGAACGATTCTACGCATAGTAGAAAAATCATCTACTACCAAGAATTTTAAATTTTTGTCAGGCATTATTTTCTCCATAAATAACAATGTATTATGTGCTATCAAATTGCTTTCTTTTTGATTGTTTAATCAGTCGCTAATCTGCATGATTCTCACTTTTCCGGTGTTTTTACGACAGTCAGTCATGAAAGTTTAGAATAATCTGAGAAATTCTTTGAACTTGTGATTCCCCGTGGTCTTGCCACGGGGATCTAACTAGGTTTTAGAGTTGGGATGCGAGATGTTGTAGAGAAAGCGAGCCACTGTGCATGGTGGATACATTATCACATTGTATTTCGTGTGAAATACAGGCGTGGTCTGCTAGACGAAGTGGTTGTAAGAATTATTATGCTGACAGCGAAAGAGATAGAAGAACGATACGACATTGAGTTTGAGCAGATAGGTTGCGACAAAGATCACGTACATATACTTTGTACAGCCCATCCTAAAATTGCAGCGGGTCAGATTATTAGGGTATTCAAAAGTATAACAACGCGGGAATGATTTAAGAAGAAGCCGGATTTGAAACGAGATTTGTGGGGTGGTGAGTTTTGGACAGATGGTTATTATGTTGCCACTGCTGAGGAAAGAGCGGATTAGGATGTATTTGAGCGTTATGTAAAGAATCAAGGCAAACTAAAAGAAGGGTTGCGTCAACTTGAGCTTTTCTAATACCCCGTGGTCTTGCCACAGGGTTGTTTATACACATCTTGTGACGACACTGTATAGGGAAATACATCGCAGCTACCGCATAATTAGCGCACTGGGGTGCTGAATCTGTAGGCTATAAAAATCTTTGTTGCGCGATACCCAGCCGCGAATTTCCAGTTTTTTTCCTATATAGATTGCAAGATCGGGGAATAGATTAATGTTGCTGTTGGCGATGCGGATGTCGATTTTGTCGTTGAAGAGCAGGCGGGTAAATTTACGGCTTTTTCTGATTGCCACCGGTGTTCCAGTGAATCGTTGCCAGCCTTTAGTGTGATTGGCGATCTGGCCGATTGGATGGGTTTGGTATTCCGGCATGGACCAGATGCCTAATTCGGATTGCTCGGCTTGTTGCTGCGCCTGGATGAGTTTATCGCTATAGCGTCCATTTGGCGGAATGATGCTGACTGCAGCCAAGCCGTTTTGCAGCAGCGCCAAGTTGATATGCTCGCCATTGGGTAAAAATATATGCGCCAAAAGACGGTTATATTTATCGCGCTTGACTTGATCAAATTCCAGGTAAACCGGCTTATTTTGCAATTTGCTTTGCAGCCATTTTTTTGCAGCGGTACCGCCGGGTTCTTCCGATCGCACGCGACTCTCGATCTCCGGGGTATTGATTCCCAGCAGCCGGATATGTTTGCCGTTTTCCAATATGATGGTGTCTCCATCGTAGACGTGATCGACTGGGTATAATTGGCGGCTGGGCTGGCCGGTGATTGGAATCTGCCGGGAACCGGTTTGCGGGGAGTCGGAATAAGTGACGCGGCCGCGTTCATCGACATTGCGATAAATCTCACTCGCCAGCGATAGTGACGCAGCAAAACAGAGAACTAACAGACCATAGATCAGATAGGGCAGTTTTCTGCGAAACATAACGCTGAGGAAGCTCTGAAAAACGACTACGCTCGGCCATGCCGCGTTGAAATCAGGTTCAAAATGCTCATTTATCACTTGTAAACGGCGCTTTTTTACCTGATTTCGCCTTGCTTGGCCATCGCTCGCTACCTTTTTCAGAGCTTCCTGAGCATTGTTGAGTAAGGCATCTAGCCGGGGAAATAGTATGCGTAGTGCTGCGAATGGGTGCATCAGGCGGGGTGAGTGTTAAGACAATTGATCATTGCGTTTTTGCAGTATCCGGTGATTGTGAAGGGCTAAAAAGTTAAATACGACTGCCAGGAGAAATTTTCAAAAACACAAAAATAACCGTGAAAGCCCAATATAGCGCAATATTCATCAAGAAAGTGGATTAAAATTGGTGCTGATAAAATTGAATGAAAATTTACCTGCTGCAAAACAGATTGCAAAATCAGTATCCGATCCGAACGTTTCAATGACAACCATTCCTGGAATTACCCTTTTCTTATTGGATTGCGCATCATGACATCCGAGCATTTGATTGAAATCAGCGGATTGAATTTTTCCTACGATACGCGCGCGATTTTGAAGGGCATCGATATGACGATGCAGCGCGGTAAGGTGATTGCCATCATGGGGGGCAGCGGTTCGGGCAAAACCACGCTACTGCGCTTGATTGGCGGCGTCATTCAACCGACATCGGGCTATGTCAAATTCGCCGGACAGGTGGTGCATGAACTGGATCGCGATGCTTTGTTCAAGCTGCGCCGCAAGATGGGTATGTTGTTTCAGTTTGGCGCATTGTTCACCGATTTGTCAGTGTTCGACAATGTGGCGTTTCAGATGCGCGAGCATACCAATCTGCCGGAATCGATGATTCGCGATCTGGTGCTGATGAAATTGCACGCGGTCGGTTTGCGCGGTGCGCATCAACTAATGCCCAATCAATTATCCGGCGGTATGGCGCGGCGCGTCGCCTTGGCGCGCTCGATCGCGCTCGATCCGATGCTGATCATGTACGATGAGCCGTTCACCGGGCTGGATCCGATTTCGCTGAGTGTGATCGGGAATCTGATCCGGCGTTTGACCGATGCGCTCGGCATGACCTCGATCGTGGTTACCCATGATGTGCAAGAGTCGCTAAAAATTGTGGATTATGTATATTTTATTGCCGATGGGGTGATTGCCGCCGAGGGCACGCCGCAAGAAGTGCGGGCATCGGTTGCGCCTTTTGTGCATCAGTTTGTGCATGGCGAAGAAGACGGGCCGGTGCCGTTTCATTATCCGGCGCAGAGCTATCAAAAAGATTTGAATCTGGAGAATAAGCGTGCCTAAACGGATCGTAGCCGGTATTCGGAATATCGGACATCGCGTGATCGACGGTGTGTGGCGTTTGGGCGTGGCCAGCCGCTTTTTCCTGCTGGTGCTGTTTAAGTCCGGCACCAGCCTGCGCCGCTTCAATCTGGTCATCCGGGAATTGTATTTCACCGGTGTTCTGTCATTGATCATTATTGTCGTATCAGGGCTCTTTGTCGGCATGGTGCTGGGGCTGCAGGGTTATGAAACATTGCAAAAGTATGGTTCGGAATCCGCGGTCGGCACGCTGGTAGCGTTATCGCTGGTGCGCGAATTGGGTCCAGTCGTGGCGGCGCTGCTGTTTGCCAGCCGCGCCGGTTCCGCCATCACCGCTGAGATCGGTTTAATGAAGGCAACCGAGCAACTGTCTGCGATGAGTATGATGGCGGTTGATCCGGTGGCGCGTGTGGTTGCGCCGCGCTTCTGGTCGGGGGTGATTTCGATGCCGTTGCTGGCGGCGATATTTTCCGTCATGGGTGTGTTCGGCGGCTATCTCGTGACCGTGGTCTTCATCGGCGTGGATGAGGGAACTTTTTGGTCGCAGATGCAAGATGCGGTTGATTTCAGGTTTGACATCATGAACGGTTTTATTAAAAGCTGCTATTTCGGTGTCGCGGTGACCGCCATTGCCGTTTTTGAAGGTTATGATGCGCCGCCGACCGCGGAAGGCGTATCGGGGGCCACAACGCGCACCGTGGTCACGTCGTCATTGGCGATTTTGGGGCTTGATTTTATTTTGACCGCTTTCATGTTTAGAGGAGTGAGTTGATGCAGCGGACAACGATGGATTTGTGGGTGGGATTGTTTGTGGTCATGGGGATTGCCGCGCTCATGATCCTGAGTCTCAAGGTGGGTAATCTCAATGTCTATAATCCTTCTCAAAGCTATGTCATTAGCGGCAATTTTGAAAATATCGGCGGTCTGAAAGTGCGTGCGCCGGTCAAAAGCGCGGGTGTCGTCGTCGGGCGCGTCACGGATATTCAGTTCAGCACGCAGACGTACGATGCGGTTGTGACGATGAATATGGATAGCCGCTATTTATTTCCTAAAGATACCTTCGCCAGTATTTTGACGTCGGGCTTGCTGGGTGAGCAGTATATCGGATTAGCTGCGGGCGGGGATGAAGCTATGCTAAAAGATGGTGATAAAATCATGAAAACCAATTCCGCCATGGTTCTGGAAGAATTGATCGGACGTTTTTTGTTCAATAAAGCAGCGGAAGACGATTCCAAGTAAGAGAACGGTATTTGTTAATTGTGTGATTGTTGGTTTAGTATTGCAGACTGCGACATAAAATGAGTGTGAGGAAACAATGAAAAAAATTCTTGGAGTAATGATATTAACGTTCTCGAGCTTACTGGCGTTCCCTGCGTGGTCCGTAGAGATGGCGCCCGACCGGCTGGTCGATAAAACGGTCAAGGAAGTGATCGAGATCATTCAAAAAGATGAAGAATTGAAAAATGGCAATAAAGATAAAATGCTCGATCTGATCGAGACCAAAATACTGCCGCACTTCAATTTTACCCGCATGACGCAGCTTGCGATGGGGCAACATTGGTCGAAAGCCGAACCGGGACAACAAACCAAATTGGTCGATGAATTCCGTACCTTGCTGGTGCGCACTTATTCCAATGCATTGACGACGTATAATCACGAAACGATCAAAGTCAATCCGATCAAGCAACTGGGCGACAGCGTCGAGACCACGGTGCGCACAGTGGTTGTGCAAGGAAAAGGAAAGGAACCGGTGCCGATTGATTACAGCATGGAGAAAAAGCCGGATGGCTGGAAAGTTTACGATGTGACCGTCGCCGGCGTCAGTCTGGTTACCAATTACCGCGGAAGCTTTAATAGCCAGGTACGGAAAGGCGGCGTTGAAGGGTTGTTGAAGGCCTTGTCGGATAAAAACAAATCCTTGGAAGGTAAGAAATAACAGTGGCTGAATGCAGTGAATTCTCTGGTTCAAATAATCTTTCGTGAGGGCGACAGTGTGATTGTGCAAGGCGCCGTCACGGTCGATAACGTTGTAATGCTGACGCAACGAGGGATTGCACTGTTTGACGATCGGCCGCTTACCATCGATTTGGATAAAGTAACCGAAGTTGATTCCACGATCGTCAGCATGCTGCTGGAATGGTTGCGTGCAACGCAAAAAAACAATCAGGCATTACACGTTATCAATATGCCCGATAGTCTTAAAAGCTTGATCCAATTATACGGGATAACGGAACTCATTCCGCTCCCGGCGTCCGAAGCCACACTGCAAAGCGCTTCCTGAGCGGGTGCAGTGTTGCTGTTTTCAAAGTTCTGATTTATTCAACCGATGTTGTCCGCTATTGCCGTCAAGCAAGTATCCAAACGTTTTGGCGCTGTACGCGCCTTGTCTGGTATCGATCTTGAAATTCATACCGGCGAGTTTTTTGCGCTGCTGGGGCCGAACGGTGCCGGTAAAACAACGCTGATCAACATCATTGCCGGTTTGTCGCTGGCTGACAGCGGTTCGGTGCGTGTGATGGGGCACGATGTCATCGCGCAATACCAGCAGGCGCGCAGCAATCTGGGCGTGGTACCGCAGGAGCTGGTTTTTGATCCTTTCTTCACGGTACGTGAGGTGCTGCTGATTCAATCGGGGTATTACGGTATCAAGAACAATGTACGCTGGGTGGACGAAGTCATCGAGCATCTGGATTTGACCGATAAAGCGAATGCCAACATGCGGGCGTTATCCGGCGGCATGAAACGCCGCGTG
>JAFEEI010000042.1:8187-14174 GCA_018241205.1 Pseudomonadota bacterium | reverse complement strand
GTTTCCTGAGTTATTGGCGTGAGTGAATTGTAAGTTGAGTTATCCGAAACACCGCTTGCAATTCATTTTTCCCAAGCGGTGCGATGAATCTGTATCGATAACCGTCAATGTGAGGAATCGTAGAATTCAATATGCCGCTGGCCGACATCGTATTGATGATTCATTTTCTGTATGTGTTGTTTGTCGTCGGCAGTCTGCCAGCCATTTGGCTGGGCGCATGGTTAAAATGGGGGTTTGTTAGAAACCCGTGGTTTCGCTATCTGCATCTTGCTGCAATTTTATTCGTTGTGGTCGAATCGCTGATGGGCGTCGTTTGTCCGCTGACTGTGTGGGAAAACACACTGCGCCAAGCTGCGGCGGAGGGCGGTTTTATTCAGCATTGGCTTCATCGCATGCTGTTTTATAACGTGCCGGAATCTGTATTGACGGTGGTTTATGTACTGTTTGCCGGTCTGGTTGCGATGACGTTCAAATGGATTCCGCCCGCGCACGGAAATCGCCGGTCAAGATGATGAAACGAGCGGGTTATCGTCTGTTTCTTCCCCGGCCGGGGTCAGCATTTCTTCGATATTGGGTTCGAAGGTTTCTTCGTCAAACGCCGTGTCACCGTCAAGAAATGGCTGGCCTTGCGCTTTCAGGTTGAAGAAATCATAGCGGGAAGTATCGGCCAAATGCGATAGTTGAACGTTCTGTAAGGAACGAAACATGGTTTCCAGCCGGCCGGGAAATTTTTTGTCCCACTGCTGCATCATTTCCTTGATCACTTGGCGTTGCAAGTTCGGCTGCGATCCGCATAAATTGCATGGAATGATCGGGAAATTCGCTATGGCTGCGTACGCCGCCAAATCTTTTTCCTTGCAGTAAGCCAGCGGCCGGATCACGATATGCTTACCGTCATCACTGACCAGTTTGGGCGGCATGGCTTTCAGCTTTCCACCATAAAACATATTCAGAAACAGAGTAACGAGAATATCGTCACGATGATGACCCAATGCGATCTTGGTGGCACCCAGTTCGCTGGCAACCCGGTAAAGTACGCCGCGGCGCAGGCGCGAACAAAGGCTGCAGGTGGTTTTTCCTTCCGCGATGACACGCTTGACGACACTGTAGGTATCCTGCTCAACGATACGAAAAGGCATACCGATTTCCGTCAGATAAGCAGGCAACACTTGTTCAGGAAAACCGGGTTGTTTTTGATCCAGATTGACCGCGATCAGCTCAAATTCCAATGGTGCATGCGCTTGCAGGTTGCGCAGAATGTCCAATAAGGCATAGCTGTCCTTGCCGCCGGACAGGCATACCATGACCCGGTCACCGGCTTCGATCATGTTGAAATCAGCAATCGCGGTGCCAACCTGCCGCCGCAAGCGTTTCTGCAATTTGCTGGCGTTATAGTGTTGTTTCTGATTCATGTTCTATGAGATTTCAGGAGAAGAAAATGATCTTTTTAGTCCGGCAAAATGCAGGATACGGATGGCGGAATATTAGACAAAAGAGGTGGAACAATTTAGCATAACCGGATTCTAATCAAAGCGGATAAAGAGGCTCGGGAATAATTTCAGGAGAATTCGATGAACGGAATTATACCATTTGTGATCTTGGTCTTGTTTTCAACCAATGTTTTTTCGAGTGCAAGCGATTCCAACTCCGCAATCGATACCGGCAAACCGGGTGATGCGGGCAAAGTGTCACGTATCGTGAAGCTGACACAAGTGGATAATATGTTTTTGCCAGCCGAAGTGAAAGTGAATGAAGGTGAAACAGTCCGTTTTGTGATTAAAAATGGCGGTAATCACAAACATGAAATGTTGCTGGGATCGATGGCCGAGCTGAAGCAGGTTGCCGAAATGCGGCGCAAGTATCCTGATAGGGAGCATTCGGAAGCGTATTTAATGCAACTGGAGCCGGGCGAGCAAAAAGAATTGATTTGGCAATTCACACAAGCAGGAACGGTTGATTTTGCCTGCCCGTTGCCGGGTCATTTTAAGAAGATGCATGGAACAATTATTGTGGAGAAAAAATGAAATTACGAATTGGAGCGATATTGGCAGCCGGTTTGTTAGGTGTTGCTGCGCAAGCAGCCGCTACAACGACGGTTGATGTTTACAAAAGCCCGACTTGCGGCTGTTGCGCCAAATGGGTCGACCATATGCGCGATCACGGTTTTACCGTAAAAACGCACGATGTCGGCAACAAGGATATCCGCAAAAAATCGGGTATTTCCGAATCGCTCGGTTCCTGTCATACGGCATTGATCAACGGCTATGCGATTGAAGGGCATGTTCCGGCGCCGGACATCATCCGCTTACTGAAAGAAAAACCGAAGGCGGTTGGACTATCCGTTCCCGATATGCCGCATGGAACACCGGGTATGGAAAGCGGCCGGGTCGATCCCTATAACGTTTTGTTGATTACCGAACGGGATCAAGCACGCAAGGATACGACCATTTATCACCGCTACGATCCCCATGCCAAGAAAGCCGTAGAAACTGAACCCGCTGCTAGTCCTGAACCTGAGCAAAACGGTTCTGTAATGCGCCTGAAATAATTGTAATTTTTTCATGACAATGCGTGTTTTTCTGCTTTGCCTGGTTACGGCAGCGGTGCTGGGTTGCGGCAATTCCGGGTTGCCTGGGGCTTCTTCCAAGCAGCACTCGGTTGATAATAAGACAGGCCAGGTAAAAAGGAATTTCGATCAGGCGCAAATCAAACGTGGCGAGAGCATTTATAACACGCATTGCATCGGCTGCCATGGAGCGAACGGCACAGCGACTCCCGAATGGCGCAAACCCGGCGCGGATGGAAAATATCCACCGCCGCCTTTGGATAGCACAGCACATGCCTGGCATCATTCGACCGAAGTTTTGAAGAAAACCATACTCAAGGGAACGCCGCCTGAGATCGGCTCCATGCCTGCATGGGAAGGTAAATTAACCGAGCAGCAGGTGGATGACGTGATCGTGTGGATAAAATCGTTATGGTCGGACGAAATTTATAACGTCTGGTTCAAGAATTTTGAAGGTAAATAACAGTCAAGCGAAATCCCGAGAAAAGTAGCGAGCGAAGGCTGAGTGAGGTAAGGCGGAAACAAACGAGAAAAAGCGTAACAGTTTTCAGAACTTTTTCAGCAATCGTTAAGGAATCGCTGAAATTAAAGATGATGAATAACAAACTTTTTTCATTTGTTTTTCTAAAGTCGGAGATCAATTCATTGCGGTCTCTGCAGAAAAATATCAGCAAAATCGATATAAAGGTGGTGCTGGTATGCCTGGTCGTCGCTTTTTCCCTCACTTGCACATACTATCTGGACAATGCGCACTATCCAATTACCGTTTTGCGCGATTTGAATCTGACCGGACTGGCGCAGGCAGCGAATAATCTCCTTTTCCAGCATGCCAACGCGCAATTGCACCAGTTGATTTACTGGGCAGCGGTCATCATTTTCTTTTACTTCGTTTTCCCGGCGAGCATCATTCTGTTTGTTTTCAAGGAAAATCTGACGGAATACGGCTTGCAATTAAAGAATGCCGGCAAGGGCTATCCGCTGTATCTCGGCATGCTGGCGATCATGGTGCCGCTGGTATTTTATTTTTCCAGCAGCCAGAGCTTTCTCGATCGTTACCCGTTTTACACGGTGGCTAAAAATGAAAACTTGTTTCCCAATTTCGTTGTGTGGGAAATCGTGTATTTCGTGCAATTTCTCGCACTGGAATTCTTCTTCCGTGGTTTTATTCTGCACGGCACCAAGCAGCGTTTCGGATTCTATGCCATTTTCGTCATGGTAATCCCGTATTGCATGATCCATTTCGGCAAACCGATGCCGGAAACCTTCGCCGCGATCATCGCGGGTGTCGTTTTAGGATTCCTGAGCTTAAAGAGCAAAAGTATCTGGCTCGGTGTTATGATTCACTGCAGTGTCGCACTGATCATGGATCTGAGCGCGCTGTACCGGAAAGGATTACTTTAGGATAGTGAGATGATTGGTGGACTATAAAAACGCGCGTCTGGATCAGCAAAACCCTTTGCTGCGATTTTGGCCGTTTCTGTTCATGCTGATCGCCCTGAGCGGCTGCCTGTCGCCGATGGCGCTGAACCGTGCCGTGATTGCCTATGATGAAGCCGTCACCAATGCGGTTTCGCAGCAATTGCTGATCAATATCGTACGCGCCCATCACCGCCAGCCGATTCACTTTACCGGTGTTTCCAACATCGCCGCGACTTTTAATTTCCAAGCGAGTGCGGGTGCCACGCCTGCATTTGGCGGATTGGCAGGAGCAACCATGCTCCCGGTTTTCGGCAGTAGCATGGCGGAAAGTCCGACCATCAGTATCGTGCCGATCGAAGGGGAAGAATTTACCAAGCGGCTGCTGGCTCCGTTCTCACAAAACAAATTGACGTTGTTGTTGCACCAGCGTTTCGATGTCGATCTGCTGCTGCGCATGATGGCGCAGGAAGTACGCCTGCTGAATGCAAAACAACCGGACGGCGCTTATCGCAACAATCCGTCCAATAAAACCGGTTATGAAATGTTCCGCCGCGTGGTGCTGCACTTGTCGGCGATTCAGGATCATAACCAGTTGTATGCCGAACCTTTGGCGCTGATCAATACCTGGAATATCCCCGCCAGTTCCGTCACAGCGGACAGTTTCCAGACGCTGCAAAAGGAATTTATCGTGCGCTACAATCCGCAGGATAATACCTATACGCTGCGCAAACACATTGCCGGGCCGATTCTGATCACCAACTACGACCCCAATACCTTATCCAGCGAGGAACGCGAAAACTTACGTCAGCAAGTGGAGGACGGCGACAACAGCGATATCGTGTTTGACATCCGCGCCGGGCACTATGGCGGAGAATGGCCGATGAGCGGCGTGTTCCGTTTGCGAAGCTTTCACTCGATACTCGGTTTCCTGGGCAAGGCGCTCGGCGAGGAAATGGGTTATCACGTCGACAAAGATCCGCGCACACCGCCAATTTTGGCGGATGAAAATCCCGATCTGACCATGGAATTTGCCGTATCCGATTCATCACCGCCGGATGCCGATTTCTCCATTCGCTGGAATAACCGCTACTACGCGGTCAATACTAAAGGCCCCTACGCACGCTGGAACCGCGACGCCTTCCAGTTATTGTTCCTGTTGTTCCAAATGACCGTAACCGACATCCCGCGCGTTGGTGTGCCGAGTATTACCATCGCTAAGTAACTTCTGGTTTTGCCCCGACGGCACGATTTGTGGCTTTTTTAACCAGCGCGGCCGGGCGTCAAGCCCCGTTTATGCAGTGGTTTTTGTTTTATGGATATTGAGAACTAAAAAGCTAATTAAATAATTCGAGTCCTTAATGTTTCCTCTCTTATCACCACCCGTATATACCCTTATATTTGTAGGCAAATAACTACAAGAAAAATAAGCACAATGCTTATTCATTAATTGTGCCAATCACTCTAATATGAAAAGAGGAGGGTAATCGAAAGATTTCCCAACGATAAATTCATTTGAAAGGAGTTATAAAATGAGCGTAAAAACACTGACGTTTTTTACCGGCATCATGATCATGATTCTTTTTTCACTGGGTACAATAGCAGGGGAAAGTCATCTGGTTCACGCAATCAAGCATGCCGAAGCTGCAGCCGCTGCGGCTGATGGCAAAGCCGTTGCCGAACATGCCGAGAAGGCGAAAACGCATGCCATTGATGCAAAAAATGATAAAACCTCTAAAAGCGACCCCGCACATATCGATGAAGGCATAAAGTGCCTGGATGATGCGATCAAAGAAGGCAAGGGCGGAAATACTGACGCAGCCAAGAAAGCTGCCACAGATGCTGTAGGCCATTTCAAGCAAGCCACCACACCCGCACCCAAGCAATCGTCCTACTAGCTTCAGCACCCTGAAATACGGTGAATTACAGGTTCACCGTATTTTTCCATCCATTTTATTTTTTCTTGTGCTCATGGGGGTTACCTAGGGAAACGCTGATTAATTCG
>JAFEEI010000042.1:0-8082 GCA_018241205.1 Pseudomonadota bacterium | reverse complement strand
TATAGTCAATTAATCAGCGCTTCCCTAGCCGACCGGTGCGGAGGGTATGTCCTGCTTGGGGCGTGCTGCCCGATCCCTGGCATGCAGTAACTTGAATTTGAGTATTATTTCATGCAGCTAGACGCCAACACGCGGTCTTTGATCTCATTCCAGGCTAGGGCCATGCAGTCCCCGATACTTCGCAGCGAGTCAAATGCGCCCGATTCTACGTGATCGCTACGGGAACGTCCAAGTATCGCCTGTGGTATGATTTTCCGTCATTATCGGGAGCAAGGTATGCGTGCTATTTTTCTGGATTTTGGTTCGGTCACCCGCGGCGATATGGATTGCACGGCGCTGGAGCGGGCGATATCGCCGTGGCAGTTTTATCACGATTCCACCGAAGCGGAGGTGCCGGAAAGAATCCGCGCGGCTGAGGTGATCGTCAGCAACAAGGTGTTTATCAGCCGTGCCGCCATCGCAACGGCAAGGCAACTGAAGCTGATTTGCGTCGCGGCGACCGGTTACAACAATGTCGATCTCGTGGCCGCAGCCGGATATGGCGTGCCGGTCTGCAACGTGCGCGGTTATGCCACGCCGTCGGTGGTGCAGCATGTATTCATGCTGATGCTGAACATGGCGCGACATTTTTCTGATTACCAAGCGCTAGTCAAGCGCGGCGGCTGGCAGCAAAGCCAATTTTTCTGTCCGCTCGATTATCCGGTCATGGAATTGTCCGGGAAAACGCTCGGCATCATTGGTTATGGTGAGCTCGGGCAGGCGGTAGCGCACGTTGCGCAGGCGTTCGGCATGCAAGTACTGATCGCGGAACACAAAGGTAAATCACCGCGTTCCGGTAGAATGGCGTTCGACGATGTGTTGCGACGGGCGGATTTCATTACGCTGCATTGCCCGTTGTCGTCCGATACGCAACACTTGATCAGCCGCCGGGAATTTGAGCTGATGAAGCCGTCGGCGTATCTGATCAATACCGCGCGCGGCGGATTGATCAACGAAACCGATTTGCTGCAGAGCCTGTCTAGTGGACAGATTGCCGGTGCGGCCATCGATGTGATCCAGGGCGAACCGCCCGGCGCGGATAACCTGATCCTGCGCGAATTGCCGCCGAATTTGATCATCACACCGCACATCGCCTGGGCCAGCCGCGAATCCCGCCAGCGGTTGCTGGATCAACTGGCGGATAATATCGATAATTTTTTTCAGAGCCAACCGTTCAACCAGGTTACCGATGCACTGAGCCGGTAAGGGATTGGTGCAGAATTTTGGAGTCAATCGATGCAACAATGGATTTTTCTTGCCGTCGCTATCGTCAGCGAAGTGGTCGCTACGTCGTTTCTGAAAGCAGCCGAGGGGTTTACCCGTTTGTGGCCGTCGCTGGTGGTGATCGCCGGTTATCTGCTGGCTTTTTATTTGCTGTCGTTGACGCTTAAAACCATCCCGGTCGGCGTGGCGTACGCGATCTGGTCCGGTGTGGGGATCGTATTGATTGCGCTGAGCGGCTGGCTATTTCTCGGACAAGCGCTGGATACCCCCGCGCTGATCGGTTTGACGCTGATCATCGCAGGGGTTGCTGTCATCAACATTTTTTCCCGCACTGTGCCACATTGACGTGCCGTCACGTTTTGCCCAGATCAGTTAGGAATTGATCCAGAATTTCTTTCTTGGCGTGCGGCATGATCACGACATGCGCATGAGGGGTGAGCTGACCGCCGCCGCTATTCAACCGCATGGTCGCCAGCGAGTAGCGGTTCACCACAGCTTCGCTGGGTTTTCCGAAATACACGATATTCGAGCGGCCGTTCGCCCTTACCGGTTGTAAGTGAGGATAGCGGTTGGTCATTTCTTTCAGCAGATAAGCGGTGTTGTCCAGCACCGCTTTAGCGTCCGCGGCTTGGCGCGTAAAGGCAGATTCCGAGCTGAAGAAATAAAACTCGGCCGGTTTGACGGCATCGCGCGAACAGGTGATTGTACCGGGCACTTGCTGAATGTATTCCGGATCGTGGATTTTGCTGAATGGCACTAGGAACGATTCAAAGTTGGTCCGCGTGGTAATGAATAGCCCGGCGGGTGAAGGAAAGCCAAAGAATTTGTGGCAAGAGACGGCGATCGAGTCGTAGCGCTGGCGTTTTTTTCCTGTGACCGGATCAAGTACTTCATGCAGCAGATCGGCGGCAAACGGTGTATGCGGCAAGTAACCGCCGAACAAAGCGGCGTCGAGATGCAGATACGATTCCCGGCCTTTGAGTTTGGCTTGGATGCCATCGATCGAATCGATCGCACCTTTGAACGTGGTGCCGATGGTGGCAACGACCAGGGCGGGATGATCCCGATTGGCATTCAATTGCCGCTCCAGGTCGTTAACGTCCATGCCACCGCCGGGATCGGTTGCTACCACTACCCCGTCGAGATGCAGCAAATCCCGCAGAATCTGGATCGAATAATGCGCTTCCGCTGTGAAATAAATTTTTGGCATCACGCCGGTACGGCTTTGCAAAATCGTGCGTCCCATGTAAAGCCCGTGCATATTGCTGTCGGTACCGCTGTTGCTTAAGAATCCCCAGATATTTTCACGCGCAAATCCGTACACAGCACCGAAGCGGTCGATCAGTTCTTGTTCAAACGGATGGCTGTTAAAAGGAATGTGGCTGTGATCGTATGGGTTGCCGACATTATTGAATGCAAACCGGTTCAAGCCGGCACGCGCCAGCTCATTACGCCAATCGAAGAACGCTTCCGGTAGTGCCGTCATGTTGATCGGGTAACCGAGAAATTTATCTTTTTGCCGCATGAGATTTTGCAGCGCATTTAACGTAGCAGGCGCTTTGAATTGCGAATGATGATGCGACAGCGGTTGCGCCGTTAGCACTTGGGGTGAGCATGCGGCCACCAGGGCCGTTGCGCCGGATATGCTCAGAAATTGGCGCCGGTTCATTAACATGATAATGGCCTCCTGAACAATACATTCCTTAGATGCTGGGTTGCTGGTAAGGTTTCTTCATGATCTTGCGGTCGAGTTGCCTTGAAATGACGATGGAAGACCGTTATCTTAGTGCTTTACCTATTTCCGGTGACAATTGTTAAGTATGAATAAAGCCTTTACCAAGGAAAACGAAGAAGACGACGAACCCGACGATACGCCGAAATTACCGCAGGGGGTGAAAAACTACATCACACCGGCAGGGTATCAGCGGCTGAAAGACGAGTTCGATCAATTATGGAAAGTGGAGCGCCCGGAGTTGGTGAAAACCATCACTTGGGCGGCTTCCAATGGCGACCGCTCGGAAAATGGCGATTATATTTACGGCAAACGGCGTTTGCGCGAAATTGATCGGCGCTTGCGTTTTTTATCCAAACGGCTGGATAACGCCGAAGTAGTCGATCCGGCGCAACGCGGCGAATGCGATCAGGTTTTTTTCGGCGCCACCGTGACCGTGTGCAATGTGCAGGGAGAAGAACACACCTATAGCATCGTCGGCATGGACGAAGCCGATCCCGGCCGCGGACGTATCAGTTGGATTTCACCGTTGGCCAAAGCATTGTTGAAGGCGCGCGAAGGCGATGTGGTGTCGCTGCACACGCCGGGCGGGTTGGAAGAATTGGAAGTGGTGGAGATCCGCTACGAGGCGTTGTAATGCCTGTTATTAGTTGATTTTTTCAACTGGACAGAATCTCGCCATCGATATACAACCACCCCCCATCCTCCCGCGCAAACCGGCTGATTTCATGCAAGCGATAAGCGCGGCCATTGATTTTGTAACGTGCGATAAATTCCACGATGGCCTGATCCGCAGCGGATTGCTCGTGGCGTTTGATGGTCAGTCCGATCCATTGTTGCGCCGGTTGTCCGGTCAATTCCAGCGACGCCGGGCGCGTACAGGGGTGCCAGGTCGCCAGCAGATAATCTGCGCGCTTCAGCGTATATGCACTGTAGCGCGAGCGCATCAGGTTTTCCGCAGTGGCGGCAGTTCCGCCCTGATCCAGATAGCGGCCGCAGCAGTCTTCGTAATGCCGGGCGCTGCCGCACGGGCAGGGCAGTGTTTTCAAATGAGCGCTTGGGGTATTCATATACAATGATGCGGTTTATTCGCCGTGTAATTTATCACAGTCTGCATGAGTATCGCGTTGACCAATACCGTGAATCCTCCGTCGCGCCGGATCGCGCATCTGGATATGGATGCGTTTTATGCCTCGGTCGAGTTGCTGCGTTATCCCGAATTGCGCGGCTTGCCGGTGGTGATCGGCGGCCGGGACGAACATCAGCCGGTGATGCAGGCGGACGGCAAGCGGCGTTTTTTCCGCTTGCGTGATTACGCCGGGCGCGGGGTCATTACCACCGCCACGTATGAAGCGCGCGCACTGGGTGTGCATTCCGCCATGGGGATGATGAAAGCCGCGCAACTGGCACCGGATGCGATTCTGTTGCCGGTGGATTTCGCTACATACCGGCATTATTCGCGTTTGTTCAAAGCCGCCGTCGCCAGCATCGCTTTGCACATCGAAGATTCCGGTATTGATGAAATCTACATCGATTTGACCGATTTGCCGGATGAGACGCTGCCGCTGGCGCAACGTATCAAGCAGGCGGTGAAGAAGGCCACCGGGCTTTCTTGTTCGATCGGCATTACGCCGAACAAATTGCTGGCGAAAATCTGCTCCGATCTGGAGAAACCGGATGGATTGACTATCCTAGGCATGGCCGATATTCCACAGCGCATATGGCCGTTGCCGGTGCGAAAAATCAATGGCATCGGCCCGAAGGCTGCGAACAAGCTGGCTTCGTTGGGCATCACCACGATTGCTCAACTGGCGCAAGCCGAACTCGGGTTTCTGCGCATGCACTTCGGGCGTAGTTACTCGGTCTGGCTGTATGAAGTATCGCGCGGTATCGACGCACGGCCGGTTATTACCCATGCGGAACCCAAATCGATCAGCCGCGAAACCACGTTTGAACGCGATCTGCATCCGCACCAGGATCGCTCCGGCCTGTCCGAAGCATTCACCGCGTTGTGCGTGCAGGTGGCCGATGACTTGAAACGTAAAGGTTATGCCGGGCGTACCATCAGTATTAAATTGCGCTTCGAGGATTTTCATACAGTCACGCGTGATTTTTCTCTTTCCGCGCATACGGCCGATGCGGTTTTGATACGCCGCGCTGCGGGAGAGTGTTTGCGCCGAGTGCCGTTGCAGAAGAAGATCCGCTTGCTGGGCGTGAAGGTTAGTGCGCTTTGTGCCGAGACTGCGGTGCCGGCAGCCGAGGCTTCCGGTCAACAGGAATTGCCGCTTGTGCTGTAACGCCATCGTCATACTACTTACATTCAGATGCGATAAAAGACCGGTAAGCGGTTTTATTTCCCATTTTGATTTTTGTTCGCTCTTATACACTGCAAAATAGCATCAATGGATCGAGTAGTTGCTTTGATCATCAATCGCGTCATCACAAAAATTTTAATAAGGAATTGATCAATGGTTGACCGCGCCAATATGTACCGGATAGCGCCTTTCGGCGCCTATGTTTTTTTTATGATACTGGAAGATGTGCTATTGAAGTTTGGCTGGGAGCCGGGCGAGTTGCGCATGCTCTACGCGGTAAAAATAGCGGTTGTCGCCGGTTTGCTGTGGGCGATGCGAAGCGCTTACAGTGAATTGCGCTGGCCGTCCGGGGCAGGCTTGCGTCTCTGGGTTGCCGCATTGGCAGCGGGTGTCGTGGTATTTATCGCATGGATTAATCTGACGGCGGATTGGATGGTGATGGGGGAATCCGTGGGTTTCGATCCGCGCGAGAACGGTGAAATCGACTGGTTTCTGGTAACCGTGCGAATTATCGGTGCGGCCTTGGTGGTGCCGGTGATGGAAGAACTGTTCTGGCGGTCGTTTTTGATGCGCTGGATTGAAAATCCGGATTTCCTTGCGGTAAATCCCGCTCATGTAGGATTCAAGGCGCTTTGCATTGCAGCAGCGCTGTTTGCGCTTGCGCATAGCTTATGGCTGGCCGGATTGTTTGCCGGTGTCGTTTATGGTTTGCTGTACGTGCGCAGCGGAACGCTATGGGCACCGATTCTGGCGCATGCGATTACCAACGGGATACTGGGGGTGTGGATTGTGATAACAGGCAACTGGGGTTTCTGGTAGCGGAAAAAAGCCGGTAAAAATTTTTTTACCGGCTTTTCAAATCAAATGACGTTTTCAGGATGTTCGACGATTTCTTGATAAATCAGGTGGCGTAGCGCAAAAACCTGATCCGGCTTGATGCCGGTGTATTCGACACCGGAACAGATTGTTTTCTGATTTTTCTTTGTGTTTTGCTTGGCAGACCGGATGATAGCCTTGATGGATAACGGTATCTCCCGGTCATGCACGGCGATGACAAAGGATAAGGTGACCGCTGAACCTAGCGTGCCTAAAGGGAGATGGGAAGTGATGCCGGCGCCGCAGGTACTAAGATCGCTGATCGTAATCGGAATCGCTTTCTCGGCTACGGTCGCTTGGAGATTGCATTTGATCCTTCGTGACTTGCGGATATTTTGGCCTTGTATTTCCTTGGGGAAAGACAAGTGCAAGTATTTAAAAGGCACTCTGATGATTTTTTCGACAAAAACAGTGAATTTATAGGCGTACTGCCCCGTGATCAACCGTACGTGAATTTGATCGCCTTCTATAAAAGGCTCGCCGATCAACTGATCGGATATCGGCATGGAGACAATTAAAGTGCCGTCTTGCACATAACCGATCATAGAAGTTGCGTGCGAATTGCTTTCACCCGGATTTCTTGAATAAGTGGCTAAAGAAAGATGCATTTTATGACCTACTTTCAGGTGCATATCCTCAAAGCTGATTTTTCCGAGTGAATCCATCGTGGATTCAGTTTGTTCCGGATCCTGTTTTTGCATGCGGAAAATCAGCGAATCTTCCAGTTGCTTTAATTCATCCTCGGTTTTAAAGATATAACCGCGCTTTTGTATGGGCTGGCGGCCTTGATCGAATAAATCCCATGGTAATGGTTGACCGACAATCAAGTCTGTTGTTTGTATGGGTATCAATTCCATGATCTTATACTTAAAATTAATAATGATAATGGGCTGTAAAAATGCTAACCGGTTGTTAATTGTTATTGTTGGAATTGCCTTTAACGGAGGGGCTATTTCAAAACTTTAACTATGGCAGGTGTATTACATGATCAAGACATGTAAGAAAATATGAAATTTTTCTATAAATTGCAGAAAGGAACTTAAAGAAGCGTTGAACGATTAATAGCTTTCAGATTTTTCAGTGCTACTGCCAGTTTTTTGAACACAGATTCCCATAATCCATTTTTTGGGGGCATTTTGAGCGGATTCCCCCTCAAGCCGTCAGCAACCGCCAACGCAGCAGATACAGGTTGGCCACGTCCATCAGCTGTTCACCTGGACAGCATTCTTCATCAGTCCGCGGTAGCGGTCCGGATAAATCCAAACTGCCGCTTGATCACCCGGAATACATGTTCCACCCGTGCCCGGATTGAGAAATGCTTCCGGTTACGTTTCTTCTGGCTCTCCGGGAGATTCTGTCCGGGCTTGCGTTTGTCTTGCACAACCAGCGTATTCCCAACTGCCGAGAGCCCCGTTTGTATTCATCGCTGTTGTAGCCCGCATCGCATCGCCAAAGATAACCTCGTCTTCTACTCGCAGCAGCTTGGGCAAAACGTTGATATCCGCTTCATTGGCAGCGGTAATCTCAACACTGTGCACCGCCCCTGAATCCACGTCTGCTCCAACATGCACTTTCATGCCAAAGTACCATTGCGCTCATTTCTTCGTCTGGTGCATCTCAGAATCGCGCGCCTGTTCCCGATTCTTGGTCGAACTTAGGGCATGAATGAGTGTAGCGTCCACCATCGTGCCTTTGCAAACCAGCAGCCTCCGGGCATTGAGGTGCGTATTGATCGCTTCCAGCAATAGCGCCGTCAATTCATGTTGCTCCAAAAGATGACGGAAATTCAGTATCGTGGTCTCGTCCGGAATAGCGTCCGGTTACCCCGCAAAATCCTGCAAAGCGGCGCATGCTCTCGATCTCGTCTTGTGCTTGCAGTCAAGATCTGCAAAGCTC
>JAFEEI010000041.1 GCA_018241205.1 Pseudomonadota bacterium | reverse complement strand
GATCGACAACTACGATTCCTTCACTTACAACTTAGTGCAATATTTCTCCGAGCTGGGTGAAAAGGTTGAGGTATACCGTAACGATGAAATCACCTTGGATAAAATCGCGCAATTGAATCCCGAGCGCATCGTGATTTCTCCCGGCCCCTGCACGCCTAATGAAGCGGGCGTATCGTTAGCGGTGATCAACCAATTCAGCGAGAATATCCCGGTTCTGGGCGTGTGTCTGGGGCATCAAAGCATCGGGCAAGCATTCGGCGGACGGGTTATTCATGCCAAACAATTGATGCACGGCAAAACATCGCCCATTTTTCATCACAACACCGGCGTTTTCCGCGGCCTGCCCAGTCCGTTCACCGCTACCCGCTATCATTCCCTCGTTGTTGAGCGTTCCACGCTGCCGGATTGCCTAGAAATCACGGCCTGGACTGAAGACGGGGAAATCATGGGTATCCGCCATAGAACGCTTGCAATCGAAGGTATTCAATTTCATCCCGAGTCGATTCTGAGTGAGCATGGCCATCAAATGCTCGAAAACTTTCTTACCCGGCAATAATCCGCATCATAAAAAGGTATTTTAATGACGCCGCAAGAAGCACTTCAGCGCATTATTGCGCATCAGGAAATTATGCACGACGACATGGTTTCCTTGATGCGCCAGATCATGCAAGGCGATGTCTCGCCTGTTCTGATCGCCGCGATCATCAGCGGTCTGCGGGTTAAACGGGAAACAGTCGGGGAAATCGCAGCGGCAGCGCAGGTAATGCGCGAATTTGCCAGCAAAGTCGCAGTTTCCGATCAAACCCATCTGGTGGACACCTGCGGCACAGGTGGAGATTCCTTACACACCTTCAATATTTCCACGGCATCGGCATTTGTCGCCGCAGCAGCGAGCGCGCGTGTCGCCAAGCATGGCGGGCGTTCGGTTTCGAGCAAATCGGGTAGCGCGGATGTGCTGGAGGCGCTCGGTGTCAATCTCAACCAAACCCCATCACAGGTTGCGCAGTGTATCAATGAAACCGGTGCCGGTTTCATGTTTGCACCTAACTACCATGCGGCCATGAAGCATGCCGCTCCGGTCCGGCGGGAACTGGGTATCAAAACCATATTCAACATTCTTGGACCGCTCACCAATCCCGCCCATGCAAAGCGGCAGGTTCTGGGCGTATTCAATGAAGGTCTGGTCGAGACCTTGGCGCACGTGTTGCAACGGCTGGGCAGTGAACATGTATTGATCGTGCATGGCAGCGACGGATTGGATGAGATCACCATCACCGGTGAAACGCGCATTGGCGAGCTGAAAAACGGCCAAGTGAATGTGTATACCGTTAGGCCGGAAGATTTTGGTTTGAAAACATCATCCATCGAGGCTATTCAAGTCACCGGCAGCGAGCACGCCAAAGCAATGTTGCTCTCGGTTCTGGAAAACACCGCCGGGGCGGCGCGCGATATCGTGTTGATGAATGCCGGTGCGGCGATTTATGCCGCAGGGGTTACCGATACGCTTGCGCAAGGTATTCAATCCGCGCTGCGCGCCATCGAGAGCGGCGCGGCACTGAAGAAACTTCATGACCTGGTGGAATTTACCCACAGAAATTCTGTTTAAGATCACAATGTCCGACATTCTAAAAAAAATCCTTATCGTCAAGAAACAAGAGATCAGTGCTGCCAAGGCATTGAAACCATATGTGCAATTGCTTCGAGAAGCGCAATCTGCATTGCCTGTGCGCGACTTCGCGGATGCGATCACGGCAAAAATCGATGCCGGCCGATCAGCGGTCATCGCCGAAATTAAGCAGGCCAGCCCCAGTAAAGGCGTGCTGCGCGGGCGCGCCAGCGGCGGAGCCGGTAACTCATATGAATTCCTGCCCGCAGAAATAGCCAAAACTTATGCGCAGCACGGTGCCGCCTGCCTTTCGGTATTGACGGATCAGCAGTTTTTTATGGGCAGCCCGGAATACTTGCAAGCAGCACGCGCTGCCTGTCCGTTACCGGTTTTGCGTAAGGATTTCATTCTGGATGAATATCAAATTGCAGAAGCGCGCGCCATGGGTGCAGACTGCATTTTATTGATCGTGAGTGCTTTTGTGATGGCGTTCGGCGCCGGATCCGGTCGTGCTGTCAATAATCCCCTGCAACAAATGGTCGCACTCGAGAAATTGTCCCATTCATTGGGCATGGCTGTTCTGGTTGAAGTTCACGATGCGGCTGAATTGGAGCTGGCACTGCAACTCGACACACCGTTGATTGGTATCAATAACCGCAACTTGCGGACTTTCGAAACCTCCCTCGATACCACATTGGAATTGCTGGACCGGATCCCATCCGGCAGGATCGTCGTTACCGAAAGCGGTATTCATACCCCGGCGGATGTTGCACGCATGCGAGCTCATCAAGTTAACGCTTTTCTGGTTGGAGAAGCGTTTATGCGTGCGGAAGATCCCGGCATTGAATTAGCCCGATTATTTTCTTGATCAACTTCTTATCGATGCAAGACTGCGGCAAAATGCAATAAATAGGGAAACGAGATAGCTCTTTGTTTCCTCAAGATTTATAGATAAATGTCGTAAAAAATTCCTGACGAGTCTAATTCAGGAGTTCAAAATGCTACAACCAAATCAAAGAAAATTATCGGATTGGGTTAATTTTCTTACTAAAGCGGAAATTCCTGTTCTCAAGCAAACCGCGCGCAATTTGGCGCTTCTCCAACAGGATGAGCAGCATCTCAATGCACGCAGCTTTGCTCATGTAGTAAAAAATGATCCATTCATGACAGTAAAGCTGCTGCGATATATGCAGCAGCACAAGCATCACACCCAACAACACGATGTTATGGAAGTCGAACAAATCGTATTGATGCTCGGACTTGAAAATACCTTAACGAAAATACCCGCCAAACCTTTGATTGAAGATGTGCTGGGGCGCGACGATATGAATGCGATGGTTTATCTGTTAAAAACTACTCATCGCGCGAATCTAGCTTCTACCTATGCTTTCGATTGGGCAGTCCGCTTGCATGATTTGCATTTTGCCGAAATCCGCCTGGCCGCGTTATTGTACGATATCGCAGAAATGCTTATGTGGTGTTTTTCGCCCGCCGAGATGTTAAAAATAAAGCAATTGCAAAAACAAGACAAATCACTTCGCAGCATTGCCGCACAAGAGAAAATTTTCGGTTTTTCTCTGCATCACCTTCAATTGGAGCTTGCAATCAAATGGAAATTGCCTGAATTGTTAATCACTTTGATGGATGATCATAATTCAAACTTACAAAGAATTAGAAATGTCGTGCTAGCAGTAAATTTAGCCCGGCATTCCGCTAACGGATGGGATGATGCCGCATTACCGGACGACTATGAAAATATAGCCCAGCTTTTACATATGCAACCATCCGATGTCATGACTATCGTAGGCGCTAACAAACAGGTCGCAGTGTAATCGCTCCGGAAATTCGCAAAAGAATTTCGAAGTCTATGGCGCCCGCAAAGTATGGTGGCAACTATTGCGTGAAGGTATCCTCGTTGCCACGTTGTACAGTGGAGCGATTGATGAATAAGCTTGAGATACAAGGTATCGGGTGTGGCAGTCGCGACCCGATTTGACGATGTGCCAGTTTGATCAAATTCAGTTATTCATAAACTTCCGCTTTCCCGCCTGATTTCGTCTTGCCTGACCGTCGCTTGCCACCTTTTTCAGAGCTTTCTTGATCAGATCATCAAACGATCGTAAAGCCGCTATAATCAACCGTCATAAGCACGGCTCGAGACAAAATGGTTAACGATCCGACAGATACCGGTTTAAGTAACGCCGAAGCAGCGCTCCTGTTAAAGCAATACGGCGCAAACGAAGTGAAGTCCGTCCGGCAACGCTCCATCGTGCTGCAATTTCTTGCGCATTTCTACAATCCGCTTGTTTTGGTGCTGCTGATCGCCATCATGATATCAGCGGTGAATGGCGACCAGATCAGCGCGTTGATCATCGGTGTCATTATTCTGATGAGCGTCACACTGGATTTTATTCAGGAATATCGCGCCGGCCGGTCAGCGGCCAAGCTGGCAGCGCAAGTTGCCATTACCGCGACCGTGCTGCGTGACGGCAAGTTATCGGAGATTCCGGTTGCCCAGTTGGTGCCCGGCGATACCGTCTACTTGTCAGCTGGTGACCTGATCCCGGCCGATGGCCAGCTGCTCGAAGCAAAAGATCTCTTCATCAATCAATCGCAATTGACCGGAGAATCCTATCCGGTCGAGAAATACGCGGAAACTCCGGCGAATCCCGATCCGGGGGATGTCGAATCAAAATCCGCAGTATTCATGGGCAGCACCGTGATCAGCGGTTCCGCCCGGATGCGCATTACCCGCACCGGCCAGGCGACCGCGCTCGGACAGATCGCTGGCAGCCTCGAAAAAAAACCGCCGCCCACGGCGTTTGAGCTCGGCATACGCCAATTCGGCATGCTGATCATGCGTTTTACGTTTCTGCTGGTTCTGTTCACGTTGCTGGTCAATGTCGTCCTGCATCGTCCCTTGCTCGACTCGTTTTTATTTGCCGTGGCGCTGGCGGTTGGTTTGACGCCCGAATTATTGCCTATGGTGGTATCGGTCACGCTGACGCGCGGCGCACTGCGCATGGCCGCTCTGAAAGTCATCGTCAAACGGCTGTCGGCGATCCAGGATATGGGCGCCATGGATATTCTCTGCACCGATAAAACCGGCACGCTGACGGAAGCGAAAATCCGTCTGGAACGCCATGTCAATGCGCAGGGTCAGGAAACACAACGTGTCTTGGAGCTTGCTTATCTGAACAGTTATTTTGAAAGCGGACTGAAAAGCCCGTTGGACGATGCCATTCTGCTGCACCGTGAAATCGCCATGACCGGCTGGAAAAAAATCGATGAAGTACCTTTCGATTTCGAGCGGCGCCGCGTATCGGTGCTGGTGGAGCGCGCAGAAAACCGCATGCTGGCGGTCAAAGGCGCGCCCGAAGATATCCTGAACCTTTGCACGCACTATGAAGACGCAACAGGCGCTATCGTTCCTCTGGATGAAGCCGCGCAGCAATCGGTCAACCGGCTGCTCGAGCAATTAGGAACCGACGGTTTCCGCGTGCTCGGCATCGCCTGGCGCAAAGCCGCGCCGGATCATGCCCATGCCGTCGTAACCGATGAAAGCGAGCTGGTATTCTGCGGTTTCGCGGCCTTTCTGGATCCGCCCAAAGTCAGCGCCGGCCCGGTTCTAGCCGCATTGCAAGCCAGCGGCGTACAAGTGAAGATCTTGACGGGGGATAACGAACGGGTCACGCGTCATGTGTGCAACCGCTTGAATCTCCCCGTCACCGGTGTGCTGACCGGAACGGAAATCGCCGCCATGCAAGACGATGCATTGCTCGCGCGCGTGGAAGAAGTCAATCTGTTTTGCCGCGTCAACCCGGCGCAAAAGAACCGCGTGCTGTTGGCGCTCAAGGCGCGCAAACATGTCGTGGGTTATCTGGGGGACGGCATCAACGATGCGCCGTCCTTGCACACCGCCGACATCGGCATTTCGGTCGCCGGTGCGGTGGATGTCGCCAAGCAAGCGGCTGCCATGATTATGCTGGAGCACGATCTCAAGGTACTGCACGCCGGTGTCATCGAAGGCCGGCGCACCTTCGGCAATGTAATGAAATACATCATGATGGCGACCAGCTCGAACTTCGGCAATATGTTCAGCATGGCCGCATCCACGCTTTTTCTGCCGTTTTTGCCGCTACTGCCGTTGCAGATTTTGCTGAACAATCTGCTCTATGATCTGTCCGAAATTACCCTACCGATGGACAATGTCGACCAGGAAGATCTGGCACAGCCGAGTCAATGGGACATGAATTTCATCCGCAATTTCATGATGACCATCGGCCCGATCAGCTCGATATTCGATTTCGTTACTTTTTACCTGCTCATCGCGGTATTTAACGCCGATGAAACCCTATTCCGCACCGGCTGGTTTGTGGAATCGATCGCCACGCAAGTGCTGGTCATTTTCATCATCCGGACGCGGCGCAATCCCTTTCATAGCCACCCGAACCGCTGGCTGACCATCACTTCGTTGAGCATTGTCGCCATCGCCATGGCGCTTCCGCTAAGTCCATTTGCGGAATATCTTGGTTTCACGCCGCTGCCGGCGTTGTTTTTCGGATTACTGGCGGTTCTGATCGGCGCGTACCTGCTCACCGTGGAATATTGCAAACAGTGGTTCTACCGGCGCTTGAATCACGCTTCGCACAAACCATTCAGTACATGAGAATCAACGATTGCACAAAAGCCGTTCGTCTATTTCATCAAACCCTTGCCAGCACTTCTTAACAATGACTGAATGAACATTTTGTTTTAATCTGCACCGTGCTAATCTCTACTGCATGCTTCGTTTAGGGAAACGCTGATTAATTCGGCGAACGAGATGAAATCAGCGTTTCCTTAGCGATATTGATATCCGAACCACTGTCCACCCATCCGATCGATTCCCGCTTTTACATGCTAAGTAACAATCAACCGGCTTCCTCCCGCAACTATATGATTCAGCTGCTCGTGTTGGCTGTCTTATATTTTGCCTTCGGTCATATCAGCTTTCTGATATCCGTTTCGCATTTTATTGTCACCCCGGTTTTCTTCGTCGCCGAAGGCATCGCGCTGGCCGCTGCCATTTTGCTGGGGCGCAAAGTCTGGCCCGGCATTTTCTTGGGACAACTGGCACTGGCATTCAGCAGCGGACTCGAGTTTTTACCGGCACTCGCCATTTCCGCCATCAATAGCATCGAAGCGGTGATAGCGGCTACTGTATTCAAACGCTGGAAACTCGATCCGGCGCTCAATAGCGTGCATGACTTCAGCCGGCTGGTTGCCATGATTTTTCTGATTCTCCAGCCATTCAGCGCTACCCTGGGAACGGCCACACTGGTATTTTTCGATGTCATTCAAGAGTCACAGAACTACTTGCAGGCGTGGGCTTACTGGTGGTTCGGCAATTGTTTAGGGCAATTCCTGGTAACGCCGTTTCTGCTGATTGCGTTTTCCTCTCCCGGCCGAGCCGCCGGCATCCGGCAATCCATGTGCCACGCGATCGTACCGATTATCCTGATGCTGCCCGCCACTTGGCTGGTTTTCGGCAATTCCGATTTCAGCGGTATTTCCCTTGCACTAGTGATCTACGTGCCACTGCTATTATGGATTGCGATCAAAGGCGGATTGGCCACCGTATCGCTGATATGCAGCGGTATTACCGTATTGGCGCTGTTTGAAACGGCGCGCAAATTCGGCCCTTTTGTCGTGGATGAGATCCCGCATATCTTCGATATGAATATCTTTATCCTCGGTATTTCGCTTACGGCGCAATTTGTCAGCGTGCTGCTCGCCGAGCGCAATCAAGTAGAGGCGGAACTGCGGAAAAGTGAAGCCAGATTGTATGCGATCATTGATTCATCCCCCATCCCCAAAGCGATTAACGATGATCAGCAAAATATCGTTTTCCTGAACAAAGCGTTTATTCAGACATTCGGGTATACCTTGAACGATATCCCGACACTCGCCGAATGGTGGCCCAAAGCATATCCGGATCCGGCCTATCGCCAATGGGTGGTAAGCACTTGGCGCGAGCATCTGGAAAAATCATTTCGAGACAATACTAACTTCGAACCGCTCGATGTCGTCATCCGCGGTAAAGACGGTTCCCTGCGCAGCGTTATCGCCACCGCTTCACCGCTGGATTCAGGCACGTCAGCCAAGCATCATCATTTGATTACGTTGGTCGATATCACGTTGCGCAAGAATTTGGAAGCGCAGCTCATCAAGAGCCATAAATTTCTTGAAGACTTATCCAATAGCACCCCCGGTTTTATTTACCAATTCCAGTGGTTTGCCGACGGACGCATGTGCGTGCCTTACGCCAGCAAAGGAATGACGGAAATTTTCGGCGTATTGCCTGAAAGCGTCATCACAGACGCATCCGCCATATTTTCCACCGTTCATCCTGAAGACCTTGCAACATTCAACCGGTCGATCCGGAAATCCGCTGATACTGCAAATGATTGGCACGCGGAATTCCGGGTTCTGACCCCGAAAAATGAGATCCGCTGGATACACGCGCATTCGAAGCCGGAAAAACAGAATGACGGCAGTATCATCTGGAACGGCTACGCCAACGACATTACCGCACAGAAAAACATTTCACTGAAATTTGCAGCTTTACTCGAACTCGCCAGCGATGGCGTTCATATTCTCGACGAGGACGGCAATATCGTGGAGTTCAGCCATTCGTTCGCCAAGATGCTCGGTTATTCCAACGAAGAAACCGCGCGGCTGAATGTCAAGGACTGGGATGCGATGATTCCGAAAGAAAAACTGATCGACGCGGTACGCGAAGTCTCAAAGAATCCGCGTGTTTTCGAAACACTGCATCAGCGCAAGGACGGCACCATCTTCGACGTCGAGATCAACGCCAGAAGGCTGGAAGTTTCAGGCAAACCATTGATTTACGCTTCATCGCGCGACATCACCGGCCGCAAGCAACATGCCAAGGAACTGGAATATCAGCACCTGCGTTTATCCAACATCATCGAAGGAACGAACATCGGCACCTGGGAATGGAATGTGCAAACCGGGCAAGTCATCTTCAATCAGCGCTGGGCCGAAATCATCGGCTACACCCTCGACGAGCTGGGGTCCGTATCCATCGAAACCTGGCTTACGCATGCACATCCGGATGATTTGAAACAAGCCGAGGCGCTGCTCAAAGACCACTTCGCCGGAAAAATCCCTTATTACGAATGCGAAGCGCGCATGCGGCATAAAGCGGGGCATTGGATCTGGGTGCTGGATCGCGGCAAGGTGTCGAGCTGGACTGCAGATGGCAAGCCGCTGATGATGTTCGGCACGCACCAGGACATCAATGAGCGCAAGGAGCGCGAAGCCATGCTGATCGAGGCACGCCAGCAGGCGGAAGCCGCCAGCCACGCCAAAACCCGTTTCCTGGCGATGATGTCGCATGAAATCCGCACCCCGATGAATGCCGTCCTCGGCATGGCTTACCTGTTGAGCAAAACCTCGCTGGATGAGCGGCAGAGCGCCTACCTGCGCAACATCGAAGGTTCCTCCAACATTTTGCTGGGAGTGATTAACGACATTCTGGATTATTCCAAGATAGAGGCCAACAAGATCGAATTGGATCACATCGCCTTCGACCTGAATACGATTCTGGAAAATCTGTCGGCAATCGCTTCAATCGCGGCCAAAGACAAAACCATCGACGTGCTTTTTTATGTCGAGCCGGACGTACCGAGGCATTTCATCGGCGATCCGCTCAGACTCAGTCAAATTTTCGTCAACCTCACCAACAACGCGATCAAATTCACCGATCGCGGTGAAGTCATTATCCGCATTGCAGCCGATCACGCTGATGACACTGAAACCGCTACCCTGATGTTCAGCATCACCGACAGCGGCATCGGCATCAGCAACGAACACATGGCGCACCTTTTCGAGGCTTTCGCACAGGCTGATTCATCCATCACGCGGCGTTTCGGCGGTACCGGTTTGGGCTTGTCCATTTCCCAGCGACTGGCGCAGCAAATGGGTGGTAATATCGTCGCCGAAAGCGAGCCTGGCGTAGGCAGCAAGTTTCACTGCACCGTCAAATTGCAACGCAAAAACCACGCTATGGAACCGTGGGTCACCATTCCCGCCAACCTGCAATCGCTCAAGGTCATGATCATCGACGACGGGGCAGTCACGCGCGGAGTCATTACGGAAATCGTGCAATCCATGGGCTGGAGCGCCGTTGCCGCCGACAGCGGCACGGCATCCATCCGCATGTTTGCGGATCCCAGCCAAGTGCCGTTTGATTTGCTGCTGCTGATGACACACTTGGCCGATACCCGCTATCGCGAGACCATCCAGGCCATCGAAACCGCATTCCCGGTTTCGGGTCATCCCAAAATCATACTGATCAGCAACAATATGGATCCGGCATTTACCGATCAGTTTGCAGACAAAAGCGCGATCAGCGTTTTGATAAAGCCATTTACGCCACTTAATCTGCTCGATACGGTCACATCGCTGCTCAGCGAAACCAAAACCGGCCAGACCGATCAACCGGCGATTCCCGGTCTGAAGCAATTCCCTGGCGCCTATATCCTCATCGTGGAGGACAACGAATTCAACCAAATGCTGATCGCCGAATTGCTGACTAATTTGGGAATCGCCGTAAGCCTGGCGCAAAATGGCGTGGAATGCCTGGATTTGCTCAATACCACCGAGTCTCCGTTTGATCTGATTTTTATGGATCTGCAAATGCCCGAAATGGACGGACTGGAAGCCACCCGTCATATCCGCCAGGACCTGCGGTTCACCGGGATTCCGATCGTCGCACTGACCGCGAATATCATGCAGCACGACCCGCAAGAATTGATGAAAATCGGTATGAACGCTTACTTACCCAAACCTTTCGATCCCGATCGGCTGATCCAAGTTCTCAAGCAATTTTTGCAAAAAAATAGCGCTGACCGGAATTCCCTGGCTTAATTTTCCAGCAACGCTTCGACCAGCTTCGTTTCGATTTCCCGGTACTGCGGATTGCTGTTGCGCGCGGCGGAAGATTCTTGCCACGCCGGGTTCTGGCGTAAGGCGCTGACCAGTTTGCTCCAATTGCCCGGTAATTTTTCGCTGTCGGCTTTATCCACATGCACCGTATCCTGTGCGGCATGACCGCGGTGCATCAGTTTCTTAAGCAAATGTTTCTGGCGCAGATACAGGATTTGCAGCGTGGTTTCGTCAGCACATTGCCACTTGGTGCCTTTGACCGTCGCTTTGATTTCATCGCCGTAGCGCTTGAACGTCGACCAGCCGGCACCGGCGATGGCGCCTAATGCGCTGGCTGCGCCCAGACTCATGCCGCCGACCACCAGATCGATCCCGGCACCGGCTGCCGCACCCTTGGCCGCGGCGCTGCCGACATCCAGTCCGTACGCTTTGAGGATGCCGGGCGCGAAGATATCCAGTTGCCAATGACCATTGCTGACCGGAATTTTCTGGATGGCGACGTCCTTTTCCGAGAAATTGAAAATGACCAACAAATCGTGCAAGCAGCTCTGCTCGGCTTTGCGCACAAAATCATGCAGCCGGTCTTCCAGCAGCGAATGCGCAAGCAAATTGCTTTGCATTTCTTTGCTTTCACGGTAGCAAGCTACGTTAACGATCAATTCAGCCACCCGCTTGGCACCGGATACACAAAGCTGATTCCATAATTTGGCACGGTAATCGATCAGTTTCTGCAGCCGGTCGTAATGCGATTCCACCAGCGTCTGCATTTTCTGGTACAAGCGCTTTTCCGCTTCGAATGAAAACGCCACGGTGTCGAATTCCAGTGTGGCATGCATGTGAAAAGCCGCCAGATGCTCACGCCACTTCGCCAGCGCAGGGTCATGCCCGGCGATAAAATTGAACACCGGAATAACCGGCTTTCCCGCTTGCGTGAGAATTTCCAGTTCCAGGCGGTATTTTTCCAGGAAAGGTTCGCGCACATCGATGATGTACAGCAGAATATCGCTGCGCAACACTTGCCGGATCACTTTTGCTTCCTGCTCCAGCGGATCGTTGACCGTGGCATGCGCGACAAACTGCTGCAAAATTTGCGCGGCAGACAACGATTTTGCTTTTGCACTCAGCTTCTTAATGTGCGCGGATAATGCTCTGGAGTCTTCCAATCCGGGCGTATCGTACAAATTCAGAACCGGCTCATCGCCGGCGGATATGGCCGCTTGTTCGACATGCCGCGTCGTGCCCGCGGCATCTTCGATGACGCCGAATTCCGTGCTGCGCAACATGGTGCGGATCAGTGACGTTTTGCCGGTGTTGGTATGCCCGACGACGGCGACATTCAGCATGTCAGCGGTTTGCGGACGCTGAGGATTTTGCATCATCATGAGTTAGCGCGTAATGACATGTTCAGCAGGAATTCCGCACGCTTCGGCGAGCCGGAACCAGGCAAATTCGCGCGCGCTGGTAACCGGCGCCGCTGGCTTGCTGAGCAGAATCAACCAAGGCTTGGTATTGCTGCAATCGGTCAGCTCCTTGATCAAACGCTGCACGCCGCGATCGGGCAGGCGATGCGCCGCCACGCCCAGTAATAATGGACCGTTGAGATTTTTGATCAACGCCATGGCCTGGTCGTGCGATTCTCCATCGACGATGTTTAACCGGCAAGTCACAGCGTCCGGCCAGTGCGTCGCCTCATCCAATTCAATGCCAAAGGCTTGTGCATTGGCCGGAATGGCGACATTTTCCGGCGGACGCTCCACTTCCGCGGGTTTCATACCGGCTTGCGGATCGGCGTCGATCACTTCGGCTTTCACCTCGCGTGCCATCAAGCGCTGACGCAGTTCGATGTAATAGGGTAAATACAAATCCAACTTGAAGCGGTACTCGCTCCATTTTTGCATGAGCAACGAAAAGCCCAGCACCAGCAAGCGCGGCAACAAGCCGTAAACCAGCACCGCACCGATCAGGAAAGTGGCCCACGCAGTGCGCGTTTCCGCATCCTGCTTCATGACGCCGACTCTGCTCGCGACCGTTTGCGGATTATCGGGAATTTTCAATCCCAATCCTTCCAGCGGCGCTCCCAGCATCTGTGTCAATCCCGGTAACGTGCTGTCGGGCAGCAGCGTCGTACCCCAGATGAAATTGTATTGTTTGGCCAGCATCAGCAAGATCAGCAGCACCAGACCGGCGCTCAGATAGGTCATCCAGAATTGATGCGTCAGTACGCTGATGCGCCACTTGCCGACAGTACCGGTCAAACAGCTTTCCCACCAGGCATGCGACGCCAGCGACGGAATCGCCGGATCCTGTTTGTGCCGGTACGGCAGCCAACTGGCCAATTGCGCCACGATGCCGCTGCTCAAGCTTTGCAAATTCAGCGCAATGCCCGACAACCACAGCAGCAGCGACAACGTGTTAAAACCGAGCAGTACCGCAAGCAGCCAGTAAATATTCAATGTCGACGATTCGCTGACAGCCTGACTGGCCGCCAATCCGCCCAGAATCACTGCGGTGATCAGGCAAATCCGGCGGGCACGGATGAACTGCCGGTGCGGCTGTTGCAATGCATCTTCCAGTGCATTATCGCGGATCAACAGCCGGGCGCGCATCGATAGCCGCTGAACGAATTCCGCATAGCTGAAATCACCGGCAGCGGAACCGGGCATAGTCTTGATGCTCTCGTACAAAAGCTCCCCGGCTTTGACGGATTCAATCTTGCGCAATTGTTCGATGCGCACCAAATCAGCGAAAGTATGCTTGTTTACCGGCATGGCGGAATCCGTTGCGGAAAAATGCCCATAGAAAAATTACAATTGGCGGTGTCGTTGTACGTCACGGCATTCAAAGAAAAATGCACCGATTTTCAGCAGAAAACAGGCTGCAAAACAAGCTAAAATTCGTCATCAGATTATTCAAAATTACGGCAGGAAAATTCCATGAAACCGGTTGCAATTTTTAGGCACATTCCCATCGAAGGGCCCGGCTATTTTGCCACATTTCTCGACAACAATCATATCCCGTGGCGCTTGATCAAAATCGACGCCGGAGAAAAACCGCCGGTTAGCATCGATGAATTCAGCGGCCTGGTATTCATGGGCGGCACGATGAGCGTCAACGACGATTTGCCGTGGATCGGGCAAGAATTGTCGCTGATCCGCCAGGCGGTCGCCGCCGATGTACCGGTGCTCGGCCACTGTCTCGGCGGGCAGCTCATGGCCAAAGCCTTGGGCGGCGCAGTCAGCGCCAATCCAGCCAAGGAAATGGGCTGGGGCGAAGTCAGCGTGCCGGATAACCCGGTGGCGCATGAATGGTTCGGCGATATGACCGGTTTCAATTCGTTTCACTGGCACGGTGAAGCGTTCAGCATCCCGCAAGGCGGCACGTGCATCCTGTCGAGTCCGTATTGCGAAAACCAGGCGTTTGCACTCGGTATGCACCTCGGTATGCAATGCCACGTCGAGATGACCGAACGGCTGGTGATCGATTGGTGCAGCGTCGGCGCGGAAGAGCTCGCCACCCTGAACGAACCGTCGGTGCAATCGCTGGAAGAGATTGAAAAGAATTTGCCGGAGCGCGTGACGGCGCTCAATGCAGTGGCGGAGCGGTTATATCGCAAGTGGATTGTGCATTTGAAATGACCGCCCGTTTTTCTCACTTAATCCAACATATGCTCACCCATCAGTAACCTCAGAAACTTCTCCCGTGTCGCATTGGATGAATCGCGATAGAGCTTGTACTGCGCATGCCGGCCAGGTTGCGCCGGATCGATTTCGATGCCCCATAGCGGTGCGGTTGTTGTCGGCAAATTGGAATAGCGCACGTCGACCAGCACATTCGGTTGTTGCGGGCGGATGGCGAGGTATCCGGACGAGAAGTGGCTGAAACGCGCGATATCCTGCGCCAATACGGATGAAACCGGCAATCCGTTCAAATCACGTTCCATTACAAATTTTTCAACCGATTCGCCCGGGTAAATGCGCGGTGCAGAAAATAAGCCGACACGAACTGCGTCCACATAGAACTTGCCGTCGAATTCGTAGATGGAGCGCCACAAAACCAAGTTGGCGAGCGTCGGTTTGACCAGCAACCGTCCGGCTCGATGTCCGCGTTCGGCAATTAAGGTTTCAGCAGCGGTTTCGGCGCGCTGCAATTGCATCCAGCCGAACGACAGATAGACCGCTGCCAGCAATAGACCGATACGGGCGGCGGTATGCTTATATTTCTTGAATGCAATAGCGCCGGCAATCAGCAGAATCAACGTAAAAACAGGATCGAGCACGGAAATGATGTTCAACGCGATGCGCGTATCGGTCAGCGGCCAAAGCAGGTTTGTGCCATAGCTGGTGAATGCATCGAGCGTACCGCTCAAGCAATACCCCAAGAAAGTGAACCAATACAACCGCGCAAACGGCAAGCGCTTGCGCAGAAAGGGCCAGAGCAGCAGCGCAACGATCAAAGCACCGAACGGCACAAAAAACAGCGAATGCGTGAAGTGCCGGTGGAATTCGATATTCAACAGCGGATCATTCTCCGACTGGATCAAAATGTCGGCATCCGCGGCAATACCGGCAAAAAAGCCGATACCGGTTGCGATACGCGTTTCCTGTTGTTTTGCGCCCGACTGCGCCATCGTGGCGCCGAGCAATCCTTGAGTCAACAAATCCATAGTGGCGTAGCGATAGTTAAAAAACCGTTGTATGCAAAGATGCGTAGTATAAAAGAGGCACGTGTTTCTTAACGATTTATTCGTGCACCTATGGCGGAACATAAAATACTACAAGGCCATTGCGTTGTGTTATCTTGTTTCAGCGTTGAAAATTTTAAACAAGACCAATCAGAGATGTATTAATCGGATTGAAAGTCCATTCAATGTTTGGATCGTATACAGCTGATGCAATGGGAAAACTCTTTAAAAACATATTGCTGATCCTGATCAGTCTCATCGTTTTTACCGGGGCGGCTCTTTATGTTTTCCGCAATCCGTTGCTGCATGCGTTGATCGCTCAGCAATTGAACAAGCAGGGCTTACCGCTGCAATCCCTCGCAGAACTGGATATTTCGTTCAACGCTTTCCGTTTAAACGGCCTGACGGCAGGCAACAACAAAGAGTTGCGGCTGGATCGCCTGCTCGCGGCGTGGCGCTTGCCGGATGTGCTGATGGGAAAATCGCTTACGATCGAAATCAGCGGATTGCAAGCCGCATTCGACCTGGATGCCCGGCTACCTTTGAGTTCCACCCAACCCATGCCGGCTCCTTCCGGAACAAGCATCAGCATTCCTTGGCTGCCCGATTTATCACTGAAAGATTCATTCATACATTTGCACTCCGCCGCTGGCAACGCCGATATTGCACTGTCCGGCGAGATTGTGCAGCGCCAGCCAGATGGTCAAGCAATACAGTTGAGCGTCATTGTTTCCGGTGCGCTTGCACAAAGCAAAAGCTTGCTGACAGCAACGCTGGATAGACAAGGCAATCTGCAAGGCAAGATTACCGTTTCCGATGGCTCACTGGCATTGCCTACAGCGAAAATTACCCGCTTTGCCGGTGAGGCGGCATTCTCATTTGCAGCTTTGCAGTTGCAGCATATCCAGACCGAATTCGCATTATCCGGCATTCAGTTGGCCGGAAAAACGCTGGCGAAAACGGTGTCCGGGTCAGCCGATAAAAACCCAGCAACGCCTCCAACATCGGGTGATATCGCCGTTGACCAGATCACGCTGAAAGGTGACATCCGCGCATCGGCGCAATCCTTGACTGGATCACTGGATTTCGAACTTGCGGGCAGCCAATTGTCTGCGGAACCGCTCAAAGTCCAGCAATTATCGGTTTCCTTACCCCTGCATATCTCGTCCGGACAGGACAGCTGGCGTATCGGATTGCGCAATCCGGGGCAGATTACAGTAGGCAAAATCGACTCCGGCGCTCCTGTTCATTTGCTGAACGCGTTTAAGCTTTCCATTCCGCAAGCGAACCTGGATTTGGCAAAAAGCGCGCAGGGCTGGTCACTGGCACACGATATCGCGGTAACCCCAGGCAACTTGAATTTGCGGACTGATCGCGCGGAATCTTCCGCGCTAGACGCGCAGATTCATCCCGGAAATATAACCTTGACTGGCAAACTCAGCGCCGGTAAAAATTATCAAGGACGTTTCAATATCACCGGTGCAGGCTTCGCATTGCCGCAATCCGAGCTGCAAATGAAAGACATCTCCGCCACGGCCTACCTGAATGACGCCGAGCTGGGCACTGCCGCGGATTTTGCCATTGGCCGGTTGCAGCATCTGGCTTCCGAACCGTTATTTGCCGCGCTGTCGATCTCGGGCAGCATCCGCAATGAAGCCGCTGACGGAGAACCGGCGGTCTATACCTTGAACATGACAGGCGGCGTGCCGGATCTGCGCTATTTGAAGGTCCGCGGCCAGCACGCATTCGCGAGCGGCGAGGGTATGCTGCAAGCAGAAATAGTACCCATCCGTTTTGCACCGGATGGTTTACAACCCGGCGCACTCTCTCCGATTCTTGCACAACTCGAAGCGGTTAGCGGACAAGTCAACGCCAATAGTCAATTCAAATGGTCCAAGGAAGGCGTGCGTAACAGCCAGGCTGCATTTGAACTGCGTAATCTATCGTTCGCGCGCGCGAATACAAAACTCACCGATCTAAACGTGAGCCTCCACTTGTCGGACTTATTGTCTCCCCGCACGCCGCCGCGGCAAACGATCTCCATTCAACGTATCGATGCCGGTATTCCGCTGGAAAACCTGTTGGTCTCGTATCATATCGAAGGCACCAGCCCGCCGCGCATCGCCATTGAACAAGCGCAGTTCTCCATGCTGCAAGGCACGCTATCCGTAGTGCCGACCATCATCGATCCGGCAATGGCGCGCTCCGACACGTTAATTCGCGTCAGCAACATCGACCTGGAATCCTTTTTTAATCTGATCAAGGTTGACGGACTGACAGGAAGCGGTCATCTCGATGGTCAGATCCCGCTGACATTAAAAGAAAATCAAGTGACGATCACGCAGGGGCATCTGGCGGCGCGAGCACCAGGCGTGTTGCGTTTTAAATCGGAAAAAGCTTCGCAACTGCTGGCTTCATCCGGCAAAGAGATGAATTTATTGCTGCAAGCTGCGCAAAATTTTCACTATACTGAATTATCGATGAATCTCGACAAAGCCGTCACGCACGATCTGGTAGCCAAATTGTCGCTGTTAGGGAATAATCCCGAAGTAAAAGAAGGGCGGGCATTTCGTTTGAATATTAAGCTTGAAACGGATATTGAGAAAATTCTGCAAACGATCAATCGAGGTTACAACTTGTCTCATGAAATCCTGCGCGGCTCGTTAAAATTCCAGTAAGGAAGCTTGAGCCTAGTTAAATATGGTCTATTACCCGGATTTTCAGCCCGAAGCAGCGCGAAAATCCATCAGAAAAGGAATACCGTCATGCGCAAAATTGGTCAGCTAACTAATCCGATGCAAGCCAAAGTAATCCTGATCCTTTGCTGCTTGGTAATCGCGGCATGCGCACCGACAGTCAAAGTGGAATCACCGCAGGAACCGATTACGATTAATCTCAATATCAAGCTGGATGCGGATGTCCGGGTTAAGCTTGAAGATCAAGCCAAAAAAGATATCGCGGCCAACCCCAACATCTTCTGATATTCAATGCGACAAGGAGAATACTATGCAGCGTATTGTAAACATGATCGTTAAAAAATCTTTACCGGGAATCAGCCGCACTCTTTGGTTCGCCCTGATTCTCGCCACGCTCGCCGCAATGCCGGTTTGGGCGGATTCCCTCGAAAGCCTGCGTGCATCCGGTGCCATCGGCGAAAGTTATAATGGCTATGTCGTCGCGCGCGAACCGGGCGCCCGGGAAGAAGCCGAGGAGATTAATGCAAAGCGCAGAGCCATTTATCAGCAAAAAGCAACTGCCCAAGGCGTCGATATTGACCAAGTAGCGAAAGTTTACGCTGAGGAGATCATCCGCACGGTGCCGCCGGGAACGTGGATCCAGACTAACGGGCAATGGAAAAAGAAATAGCAGGTATGAAAATTTTTATTTGCGCAGCTTCTCATTGATGATCTGCGCGACAATCAGCCCTGCCACTAACGCAATTACAGAATAAATCGTAATTTCTATCCAATCAGTCATCCGGCAAAATTCCTGCATCAATTAATTTAAGTCCCAGCATTCTATCTGAGATACCCGGGCACGGAAAACTTTTACTTACCGATTGACACGATCCCAAATTATTCCCAGAATTGCGGCGCGTGTTAACGGTTTGCCGGTCAGCAACATGAAAAATCTGGTTGCGCCTGCATGCCATTACTTTAAAAGCGGCGGCAAAAACCATGATCCGCTCTTACCTTCATAAGGTTGAATCCGGCAAAGCAATCGAAAGCAATGAGGATTCAGCGGATCGGATTTTTAACTTTAATTCATGATTGATTTTATAGGCTTAATACAATGAAAAAATTACTTCTTGCGGTACTCATTTCGATAATGATTGTCCCTAACGTTTATGCTAAAAAAAATAAAGGCAGCGTATCAAAAGCACCTTCGAAATCCCAACCGGCAGCCGCTGCTCCACAAAAACAAACCAGCACACAAAATCAACCTGCGCCAGCACCAGCACCGGCTCAAGCGCAAGCAGCCAATCCAAATCCAGCGCAACCAGCCGCAGCTGCCGCTCCCAATGCAGCGGCTCAAAGCCCTTCACTGATGCAATCCGTTATGCCAGCATTGGTCGGTGGTGCAGTGGGTAGCTATGTTGGCAGCAAGTTAGCCGAAGATGGCGGAAATAAAGCAAAAGCAGCGGAAGAAAATGCAGAAAAGAAAGATGAGCAGTTTTTAAAATAAGTTTTTTGCAATGCGGCGTGATCGAATGTAGCCGCTGAAATAAAGAGCGTTACAACTCTTAAAACAGGTTCTCAACAATATTAAGATTTGTAGCGCTCTAAACTGTTGATACCGGTTTAAAATTGACCACCCATTACGGTTGAAATTTGACCAGGGGAAAATAGAGCGCAGGATACTACGCATCTGTGGATAAG
>JAFEEI010000040.1:10625-16389 GCA_018241205.1 Pseudomonadota bacterium | reverse complement strand
CCTTGGGGCGGGGTCGTTCATTGATTGAATCGGTGAGTTTCATGCAATCCCCTGAATACCGGTAAGCACACTAAAACGGGTAATAAAAATACGGGTAATTTCCTACCCTTAAATTTACCCGCTTTTTATGTATGTTACCCGCATTGCTCAGGGTTGCCAATAGTTGGCTAAATCACTGCAATATTATTTATTTTAAAGAGGTTTTTTGGTGTTTATGGGCAACGTTTGGAACATCTTTGGCGGAGAGAGAGGGATTCGAACCCTCGATAAGCTTTTTGAGCCTATACTCCCTTAGCAGGGGAGCGCCTTCGACCACTCGGCCATCTCTCCGTTAATTCTGCAATTGACGGTCTTGCTGAAAATTGATACTGTTTTTTTAGAGTGCTTGCTCAAGGTCAAATGCTTTATGAAGCACTCTGACGGCTAATTCCATATATTTTTCATCGACGACGACCGATACCTTGATTTCAGAGGTGGCGATCATTTGGATGTTAATGCCTTCTTCCGCCAATACCCGGAACATCTTGCTGGCGATACCCGCATGTGAGCGCATACCGACGCCCACAACCGATACTTTCGCGATTCTATCACCTCCGAGCACATCGCGTGCGCCTATGTGAGGTTGAATCTTTTCTCTCAGAATGTTCAATGTATTTTTAAACTCATTGCGATGAACCGTAAACGAGAAATCGGTTAAGCCGTCATGGCCTACATTCTGGATAATCATGTCCACATCGATATTGGCATCGGCTACAGGACCGAGGATTTGGTAGGCAATGCCAGGATGATCGGGAACGCCCAGCACAGTAATTTTCGCTTCATCACGATTGAATGCGATACCTGAAATAACGGCTTGTTCCATATTTTCATCTTCCTCAAAAGTAATCAAGGTACCTTGACCTTCTTCCTCAAAGCTGGATAAGACTCTCAACTTTACTTTGTATTTTCCGGCAAATTCTACCGATCGCAATTGCAATACCTTTGAACCTAAACTTGCCATTTCCAGCATTTCTTCAAAAGTTATCGTGTTTAACCTTCTCGCTTCAGCGACAACGCGGGGATCGGTTGTGTAAATTCCGTCAACGTCGGTATAAATCTGGCATTCATCGGCTTTCAGTGCTGCCGCCAAAGCAACGCCGGTGGTATCCGACCCACCGCGGCCGAGCGTCGTGACGTTCCCTTTTTCGTCCACGCCCTGAAATCCTGCGACAACGACGACATAACCGGCATCCAGATCCGTGCGGATTTTTGCTTCATCGATGCTTAAAATTCGAGCCTTGGTATACGTGCTATCGGTCAGTATCTTGACTTGCGGTCCGGTATAGCTTTTCGCTTTGACATTCAATTCCATTAAGGCCATAGCCAGTAGTGCGATGGATACTTGCTCACCGGTCGAAATCATGACATCCAATTCACGTGAGCTTGGATTTTCTTGGACTTCGTGCGCCAATGCGATTAACCGATTCGTTTCGCCGCTCATGGCTGAAACGACAACAACAATTTGATGTCCTTGCGAATGAAATTTTGCTACTCTGCGGGCAACGTTTTTTATCCGTTCGGTACTGCCTACCGAAGTACCGCCATATTTTTGTACGTAAAAAGCCACGAATGATTATCCGCTAAATTTTAGAATAGGAAAGCCGCGTAATTCTACACACTTCGTTTATAGAAAACCAGATAAGCCGTTCCAAAGAATCGTAAGCTTTTTAACGTACACTCGCCAGGCGCCGGACAAAACTTCCACAAGTATTTCTGCGATTTCTGAATGTAGATTGATTTTTGATAATCCTTCCAGATGCTAAAAACTCCAGAAGGATAAATGGAATGGTTAAAAACACATGCAGCTATGATTCAGGCTGGTTAGCTGGATTGCAAAGGAGAATCCGCTTCCCTAGCTGATAGCACTGAAATTTACTGATCAACTTCAGCCAATGCCAACGGGCCGAATTTTAAATGAAAACGATATTTTGCCAAGATTAATCAATCCTTTTCAGTGCGGCGAATGATTTTATGTCGTGGATTTGTTTTTCAACTTATTTAATAAAATGGCTTGCAATTCACTATTAATCCAAGCCTTGCTCGGTAGCGCCCAGAGTCTGCCATGCGCGAATGCTTTACATTGCAATGCGCTTTCTTCCGGCATGAGGACGATATCAGTTTCCGCAAAATCAATATCTTTCTGCACGAAACGGTGATTTTCCGCATACGAGTGCAGCTCAGCATTAAGACCTGCTTTTTGCATAAGTTCGAAGAGCCATTGCGCATTATCCTCGTCAGTAACGACATGGATCGACTCATTTCTAAAATCGGAAACGGCTTTTTGCATTTCTGGATGAAGTAGATTATAGGCCATTTCATTGATTAACTTCATATTGTAAGTTTTGCCTAATTTACTGGGATTAACATAATAATTCTGAGTGTTATTTGTTACGATAATACGGTTTGCTGATAAATCTCTCAAAGCTGCACGCAAAGGACCGGCAGGCAGTAATAGTCCGTTGCCGAAGCTTTGCTCGCTAAAATCAACCACAATAAGCTCCACATCTCGCTCCATGCGGAAATACTGCAGGCCATCGTTGCTGATAATGATGTTACATTCAGGATGCGCTTTCAGCAGCGCCTGAGCAACCGCGATTCTGTCGCTTCCAATCCAAACAGGGCATGATTCGCCACACAAATGCGCTAGTAGCATTGCTTTGCTATCGTTACTATGCGGGCCGCTACCATTCAACGTGACTGCCACCGGTGGCCCGGAATGTTCCGCATGACCTCGTGTGATAATTCCCGGGCGATAGCCTTGCGCCTGTAGTAGATCGATCAACCAGAGCAGCAGGGGTGTTTTGCCGCCATCGCTGACACTGAGGCTGTCGACAACAATGACAGGCACCGGTAGCCTGATGGAAGGAAAAATATCCAGCCAGTAACATAATTTTTTTAGCAATGTGAAACAGCGGTACAAAACACTCAACGGCCACAACAGAAAGTGCAGCGGGGTAATGCGGTGCCAATAAAGCTCTGATAGTTTCATATTTTGCTTCTAGCGGGATTTCGATTATGGTAGAAATAGTACATGCGATTACAATTGCTATCCAGATGTAGCCGAGTGTAATGAAATTTATACATGATCTTCTTATGATTTGTGTGAATATCCGGCATAATCGTTTTCTTTTTGATTCAGCCTCCCGTCTTCATAAATGTAGTCGCATTCTTAATTGGAAAAGAGCAAAAGAATCATGAAAATATCTGTAAATCGATTGCTTGTTCCTACGCTATCGGGTGATGGAAAGCCTAAAAAGCCACATCAAATCGCTTATACCGATTGGGGAGATACGAAAAATCCGCATGTGGTTATTTGCGTACACGGATTGACGCGCAATTGCCGTGATTTCGATTATCTCGCGCAAGCGCTGCAAGCGGACTGCCGGGTGATTTGCGTTGACGTCGTCGGGCGCGGTCAAAGCGATTGGCTCGAGCATGCGCATGATTATGATTACTATCCGCTCTATCTATCCGATGCGATATCGCTGGTAACGCATATCCAATCTCAATATCAAGAGAAAATCACTCTGGACTGGGTCGGCATTTCCATGGGCGGGTTGATCGGCATGATCCTGGCGATACAACCGAATCAGCCGGTAACCATCCATAAATTGATCTTGAGCGATATCGGCCCATTGATACCTGCCGTTGCGTTGCGCAGGATCGCCGATTATGTCGGCAAGGATCCGCGTTTCGGCAGTTTCGAAGAATTCAAACAGTATATGAAAGCGATTTCCGTATCATTCGGACCATTGTCCGAAGCGCAATGGAACCACATGGCGATTCATACTGTGCGCGAATACCCGGATGGTACTTACGGTTTCCGCTACGACCCGAGGATTGCCGTCAGCTTCCAAGAACATGAAATTACCGATATCGATTTGTGGGTGCAGTGGGATCAGCTCGCTACGCCAACATTGGTTCTGCGTGGTATGGAGTCGGATATTCTGTCGGTGGAAACAGCAGCGCAAATGCAAGTGCGCGGCGCAAAAGCCAAAATTGTCGAATTGTCCGGTATCGGCCATGCGCCGATGTTGATGGATGACAATCAAATAAAAATTGTGCGGGATTTTATCTTGGGTGAATGCAACAATTTGTCTTGAGCGATCCGCTGTGCATTTGCATTTACATTCAGTTTTTTTCAACACGTGACGCATAGTGCTAGTTTTTTCTCCCTCGTTTTTTCTTTATCAGCTTCTGATCAGTAAGCAATAAGCTTCTATTTATCGGAAACAAATTCTGTTTCTCCGCTGTATCGATTCCGTCAGGCAACCAACAAATCAAGCCTGTGACAAAATGCCGCGCGGCATTTTGTCACATTCCCAACGGCGTTTGTTTACTTTAAATTCCGCGAAAACTGATTGCCGCGAATGCTTCCGAAACGATCAGATCGGTGTGCGAATAAAAAACGCCAATCGCTCTCTTTCGAATACCGCCGGCGCACGGTCAATCGGAATAAACCCACATGAAATGAAAACAGGGAGTTTGTATGCGTTTACCACCGTTAGTTAATCCCGCAGAAGAATTGAGCAACGATGAGATTTCCCGCTACAGCCGACACTTGCTGATTCCTGAGGTCGGTTTGGAAGGTCAACGCCGGCTTAAAAGCAGCAAAGTTCTGGTGATCGGCGCTGGCGGACTGGGGTCTCCGGTGCTACTGTATCTCGCCGCGGCCGGTGTCGGTACGCTAGGCATCATCGATTTCGATGTGGTCGACGAATCCAATCTGCAACGGCAAATCATTCATGGCCAATCCGATATCGGCCGTCCGAAACCGGAAAGCGCCCGCGACGCGATCAATGAATTAAATCCTTATGTCAAAGTCCGGCTTCACAGGGAACGGCTTGAAGCTATCAATGCGCAAACCATCATCGCTGCCTATGATTTGATTATCGACGGCACGGACAATTTCGCCACGCGCTATTTGGTGAACGATGCCTGTGTGCTGGCAGGGAAACCGTATGTGTGGGGATCTATTTTCCGTTTCGAAGGCCAGGTTTCCGTGTTTTGGGAAAATGCACCTGGTGGAAAAGGATTGAACTACCGCGACTTATATCCCGAGCCGCCGCCGGCGGAAATGGCACCATCGTGTGCCGAAGGCGGTGTCCTGGGGATTCTGTGCGCTTCCATCGGTGCGATGATGGCGACCGAGGCGATTAAGCTCATTACCGGTATCGGTGAAACCATGCTGGGACGTCTGGCTGTTTACGATGCGCTGGATATGAGCTATCGCTTTATTCCGTTACGCCGCGCACCGGGCAGGACTTTGATCGACGGGTTGATCGATTATCAACAGTTTTGCAATGCAAGCCGCCCGGCAACTGCGCATTCCCATGCGATACCCGTGATCAGCGCGCGCGAACTGAAAGAAATTAAAGAGAACGGCACGGATGTGCAGCTTATCGATGTGCGCGGCATCGAAGAATGGAATATCGTGCATATCGAAGGTGCCAAGCTTATCCCCAAAAATCAAATAATGTCGGAAGAAGTGTTGGCGGCGATGAATAAAGAAGACTTCATTGTGCTGCACTGCAAAATGGGTATGCGTTCCCGCGATGTGTTGCTTGAAATGCAAAAACACGGCTTCACCAACGTCAAAAGCCTGGATGGGGGCATTCTGGCGTGGATTAAGGAAGTCGATCAGTCGTTGCCGACCTACTAGGGAAACGCTGATTAATTCGGTGAACGAGATGAATCACGAGGCGCACGGAACACAGCAACCGAG
>JAFEEI010000040.1:0-10605 GCA_018241205.1 Pseudomonadota bacterium | reverse complement strand
AACGAAGTGATTCGCTCGTATAGTCAATTAATCAGCGTTTCCCTAGATTCTTTATCAGCAATCACTCATAACCATCAATCGATTAAATAGCCAGGAGACAAAATCATGCTGACAATCCATTCCAAGTTGATCGCTGCCATGATCACGCAAGCATTAACCGATCATCCGATCGAAACCTGCGGCATTATCGCAGGCCCTACCGGATCGAATTTGCCGCTGCGCTTGATTCCGATGCGCAATGCCGCGCAAGCGGAGAATTTTTTTATGTTCGATCCGCAACAACAACTGCAAGTTTGGAAAGAAATGAGCGCGCGCCACGAAGAGCCGATCGTCATTTATCACTCGCACACCAATAGCCAAGCGTACCCCAGTCGCAGCGATGTGGAATTGGCGACAGAGCCGCAAGCGCATTACGTCATTATCCCCACCTATCACCTGTATAACGAAGAAGTTCGCAGTTTCCGCATTGTTGATCAGATGGTTATTGAAGAAAGAGTGCGCATCGTCCAGCAATACCAACCCGAACTCGAATTGCAAATGGTGGCTTGACGGTTGGGTAATTTCACAAAGCAATCTTATTTTTTTTATCGTAAAAATTTTTCACAGAAGGTTTAGTTTGTATGTCCATCACAGTCATCATTCCAACCATATTGAGGCCGCTCACAAATGAGCAAAAACGCATCGATATGGAAGGTGCCAAAGTCTCGGAAATCATCGATCATATGGAACAGCAATACCCGGGAATCAAGGAAAAACTCGTTGCCGGCGAGAGCGCCCACCGCTTCATCAATATCTATGTCAACGATAACGACATCCGCTTTCAGGATGGTCTGGCAACCAACTTACGCGACGGCGATATAGTAACGATTCTGCCTGCAGTGGCGGGAGGCTGAGCAGAATCAATGTTGTTGTCCGTACGTCACGATAGTCATGAATAAATCATTAAACGATTGCACAATCGCAGGGCCATTCCAGCATGCCGCCGCACCTTTCGCCGCAACAGTGTTCTCACTGTTTTATCAATTCAGTACGCTGGGATTGAAGATTGCCAGCAGCGGCGATCAAGCAGCCGATGAGATGTTCTCTTTTGCGTTTAAAACCCCGCATACAGCACCGGTTAATTGTGTGGTAACCGGCTGGGGCGGTTGTAATCACGCGGGAATGGCCACTGAAAACATGATTCAAGCCGCGTGCGGTTTGATGTCGGTACATGGGCGATCAAGCGGAAAAATCCAATCGCTGGGATTGCCTTACGTTTCAACCGTAACGGCCGCATTGGCGTTACAAGGCGGTATCGCCGCCGCGCTCGGTCAGTTGCGCGGTCTTGCGTTATCGCACAGCCATGTCTCCATGTCGGCTGCGGCTTTACTCAGCGCTGCGCAATATATTGCCGATGCGACCGTCGTTACTCCAGCGGAAAATTTGCCGCCGGCTGAGGCACGTCATTCCACGGCACCGCCTTTCGTATCAGCCGATGGCGTCATTTTTGAATTCGAAACACTGCATGCGGATCCTTGGTTACGGTTCTGGATGCAATTGGGTATCAGTGCCGCCTTGGCAGGGAAGGGTTGGACAGCTTTCTTGTTGCGTTACGCCAAAGCCGTCGCGCCTATTCCGGGTGAACTCATCAGCGCACTAGCGAAATTAACTTATTTGCAGATTTCGGAATTATGTGCGGATAGCGGCCTGTCGATATGTCGCGTGCGTACCATCGCGGAAAGGGTTGATAACGAGCAATTCAAATCGGAATGGCTGAAAGGTCCGTGGACATTCGATTTTGCCGCATCTTGCCAAGATATGCCGTTAAAACCGGCCAGCGATTCACTGCCGCTGAGCGGACTCACCGTGATCGAATCCTGCCGCCGCATCCAAGGCCCCTTGGCCGGGCATTTGCTGGCATTGCTGGGCGCTGATGTTATCCGTATCGAGCCGCCGGGCGGTGATCCGCTGCGCGGTATGCCGCCGGTATCGCAAGGTTGTTCGGTGCGATTTGATGCGTTGAACCGGTTTAAAGCTATCCGCGAAATCGATATCAAATCCTCCGTCGGACAAGAAGAAATCACCGAGCTGGCACGGCACGCCGATGTGTTCTTGCACAATTGGGCGCCTGGCAAAGCGGCGCAATTGAATTTGGATTATAGCGACCTGATACGTGTGAATCCGGCACTGGTTTACGCCTATGCAGCCGGTTGGGCAACAGACGGAGACGCTCATGTGCGATCGCCTGCGATGCCGGGAACCGATTTCATGGTGCAAGCCTATTCCGGCGTGGCGCAAAAAATTTCCCAAGCTTGCGGCACGCAGGGTGGAACGCTATTTACTATCCTGGATGTGCTGGGTGGCGTCATCGCAGCGCAAGGCATTACCGCCGCTTTGCTTAATCGCCAATTGAGCCGCGCCGGTGCGCGAGTGACTTCCTCGTTGTTGAGTGCGGCAACGGTGTTATGCAGCGGCGATTTTCAGAACCGGCACCGGTTTTTCGACATCGCGGTACCTGCCAAAAGCTTACTGAATCAAGTTTTCGGCACGAAGCAAGGAAAAATCGCGATTGATTGCTATGACAGCGACGCCGTGCAACGCTTGATCGATGCACTGAGCCTGGCAATGCATCCTAAGCAGGAAAATTTTCAGCAACGGTTGAGTGAAATACTGCAAAGCAAAACGGCAGTCGAATGGGTTGGTATTTTGCTGCAAGCCGATGTTCCGGCTGCGATCGTAGTCGAAAATCTCAGTAACCTGCACAGCGACTCACGCCTGCAATCGAACCTGGAGTTAGGATCGTATACCAAAGTTACTTCGCCCTGGAGTTTTCAATGAATCATGCCGGCATTATCGATTTGGTTCCCGCAGAGGTTCGTGCGCAATGGATACAGAATGGAGCCTATCCTAATAAATCCTTATTTACTCTATTTTGCGAACAAGCGCAGCGGAATCCCGGTAAACCTGCGGTTGTTTCACCGGATCACACAATAACGTATGGCGAATTGCAACACAAAATCGTTTGCTTGGCCGCCAGTTTGCGTGATTTGGGCGTTGTCGCCGGGGACGTCATCGCCTATCAACTGACCAACAGCTGGTATCACTGCGCAATTGATCTGGCGGCAGCGGCACTCGGTGCAATCGTCGCTCCCTTTCCACCTGGCCGCGGGCGCCTCGATATTGAGTCGTTGTTGCGTCGCTGCGATGCGCGCGTCATTATCGTTGAGTCCAGATTCGTGCAACAGGATTTGTGCGAACTGATCGAGTCGTTAAGGCCTTCGCTATTGTCGCTGCGGATCCTGGTGGTCGACGGTGCGGCGCGAGCGGGCTGGTATACGCTGGATGCTCTGTTTCAATCCCGACCGATTGCGTCCGACCCAATGCCTTCGGTCGATCCCAATTCACCGGTGCGGTTCCTGATTTCATCCGGCACCGAATCGGATCCCAAATGGATTGCCTATTCTCACAATGCCTTGGCAGGCGGGCGCGGGCGGTTTTTGCAACGTATCCATGCACCGGACAGAGATTTCCGCGGACTTTATCTGATGCCGTTAGGGACGGCTTTCGGATCGACCGCCACCTTCGGTGTGCTGTCCTGGCTGGGAGGAACGGTGCTGATGTTACCGCAATTCGATGCCGCTGCCGCCATTCGCGCCATTGCACTCCTGCAACCGACGCATATTTTCGGTGTTCCTACCATGTTTCAACGCATTGTGGCCGATCCGGCGTTAGCGCAAACGGATATTTCCAGTCTGATTGCAATTGTCAGCGGAGGAGCAAAAATCGATGAAGCATCGATCCGCCGCTGCAGCGCGGCCTTCAAGTGTAGTTTCATCAGTCTGTACGGCTCAGCCGACGGCGTTAATTGTCATACCATGCTCGACGATCACTTGGATACGGTTTTGCACAAAACGGGACAGCCGAATCCCGATGTCTGTTCGATCAGAATCGTCGACGATCAAAAGCGTGAAGTGGCACAGGGCGATATTGGAGAAATTGCCGCGCGCGGGCCGATCACGCCGATGCAGTATGTCAATAACCCTGATCTGGATGCGCTGTACCGTGACGCGCAAGGCTGGGTGTATACCGGCGACCTTGGTTTTATCGATAGCGATGGTTATCTGGTGCTAACCGGACGGAAAAAGGAAATCATTATTCGTGGCGGCGTCAACATCAGTCCGGCGCAAATCGAAGAAATCGCCGCATCGCATCCGGCCGTCGTCAGTGCGGCGTGTATACCGGTTGCCGATGACGACTTAGGGCATCGCATTTGCCTGTGCCTGGTCATGCGCGAGGGCGCCGAACGGCCGTCGTTAGCGCAGTTCACCCGCTTTTTGCTCGATCAAGGATTGGAAAAAAACAAATTACCCGAGTATTTGCGCTATTTAAGGCAATTGCCGCTCAGTCCTGCGGGAAAAGTCGATAAAAAACGCCTGATCACCGAACTGGAAAATACGCAATTCAAAAGTAATGCCGCTGTGATAAACAGGGCCGATTTAACGCAGAGGGCACACTGATGCAGCCGACGTTTAATAAAACGGCGCACACGGAAACGGCCAAAGCATTGGCGCGCGAAGTCGGTATTTTTGTCGACGAGATGATCATACCCAACGAACCGATCCTGGCGCAGCCAGGGGAGCAATCTTTGCAGTTGCAATCCGATTTGGCCAATAAGGCGCGCCAAGCCGGTTTATGCGGTTTGTTTTATCCGTTATCGCACGGCGGAAAGATCGCATCGCTGGAAGATTATTTGCTGATTGCCGAGCAGGAAGGGCGAACTGAATTTTCGCAAGCGATTTTTGCCAGCCACACCGCGCTGGATGCGCATATGTTGCTGAAATTCGGTAACGAAGAAATCCATAAGCGGTTTCTGCAGCCCATGGTGAGCGGAGAGGCATTGCCTTGCTACGGCATGACCGAGCCCGGTCATAGCGGCTCGATTCCGGACTTGATAACGACAACGGCCTATTTGTCCAACGGCAACTGGCATATCGATGGCAGGAAATGGTTCATTTCCAATGCCGACCGCGCAACTTTCATGACCGTTCTGGCGCGCACGGCCGGTAAAGAAACCGCGCTCAACCAGGCATTGTCGATGATCATCGTGCCGACCGGTACGCCGGGTTTCAAAATCGAGCGCCAACTGACGATGATGGGACACTCGTACGGCCAGGGGGAAGTTTCCTTGACCGCAGTGCAAGTGCCGGAATATTACCTGATAGGCACTTGCGGCGGCGGCTTGGATTTGATGAATAAACGGCTTGGCCTGGGCCGGTTGTTGCGCGCGATGAACTGGATAGGTCTGGCGCAGCGCTGCATGGATTTAATGGGCGCGCGCATTCATTCCGTCCGCGGGAAATTCAGCCGTTTGGCGGAAAAACAACTGGTGCGCCAGCACGTCTTCAATACCTATCAAGCCATCGCTGGCGCACGTGAACTGATTCGCATCGCTGCACGCGGCGTTGACGCGCAAAATCCCGATGAAATCGCGATCAACGTCGCCAAAATGGCTGCGTCACATGCACTGTGCATTGCTTCCGATTGCGCGATGCAACTCTACGGTGCCGAAGGCCTCAGTGATTTAACCCCGCTGTATGGCATCAATCGCATTGCACGCACTTCGCGCATTCTGGACGGCAATGACGAATCGCTGATCAGTTCGGTCGGGCGCCGTTTGATTAATCATTATCAGCGCCACGCGGTGTACTCATTCGACTGATTTGGTCTTGATCGAACAATGATAAGCGCACTGAAAAATATTCCGCAGAGGCTCTCACATGGCCATTGATTCCGGTAAATTGCCGCATCCAGTTATAGCCAGCGGCTTGCTGCAAGTGGTTCTGGTTTTTGCCATGACACTGCCGATGCTCATTTTATATGCCACCAGTACGCTTGGGCCGCTGCTCAGCCGGGATTTGCACTTCGAGCCGGTTGCCATCGGTTATCTGATGATGAGTTCGTTCGGTTTGGCGGCTATTTTATCGCTATGGGCGGGCGCGATCGTTGATTGCATCGGCGCGCGCATTGCGCTATTGGTGCTTTTCTGCGCGATTGCAGTGGCTTTTGCGTTGCTCACGGCGGCGCAAACGTTATACAGCCTGATCGCCGCTGCCGCAATTTGTGGTATCGCGCAAGCGCTGGCGAATCCGGCGACCAATTTGCTGATTGCACAACAAATCCGGCCTGAACACAGAGCAAAGGTAGTGGGGTTAAAACAATCCGGCGTTCAATTGGCGGCGCTTTTTGCCGGATTGGCGTTGCCGGCTATCGCATTTCAATTGGGCTGGCGTGCCGCGTTCGGCGTTATCGTGCCGGTGGCATTTCTATTCGGCCTTGCGGCATTTTTCGTTACCTCCGGGCAGCACACCAGAAGCAATAGAAGCCTGTCTTTCACGCGCCCGAACGCAGTGCTGTCATGGTTGATGGTGGTGCAGTTTAGCGTCGGTTTGGCACTCTCCGCGTTCGTCACTTTCCTGCCGGTTTTTGCCACGCAACACGATATGCCGCTGCTGCAGGCGGATAGGTTAATCGCCGTATTCGGCGTTGCCGGCATGTTGTCCAGAATCATGCTGACGCCGCTGGGGGCGAAACTGAACGACGAATCGTATTTGCTGTTTACCCTCATTGCCGTTGCCGCCGCTGCTATCGTGCTGACGATGCAAACCGATTCCGGCAGCCATTGGCGGCTGTGGATGGGTGCTGCAACGATGGGATTGTCGGCGGTGGCGACCAACGCTATCGCGATGAGCATGTTGATCAGGGACTCGGCTTTCGGATTGGTAACGGTGGCATCCAGTTATGTGTCCGTTGCGTTCTTTTCCGGTTTCGCTCTGGGGCCGCCGATTTATGGTGTGCTATCCAGACAATCCGGCGATTCGTCGCTGGCGTGGAGCGTATTGACCGGTGTTTTGTGCTTGGCTTGTGTAATGACACTGCGACTGGCATCGGCGCGCAAGCAGTGCGCGCAAATATCGGCACAGAAAACCAATGCTGTTCTACGGTGATTACTGCGTGATTTTAAGAAATTCCAGGACATGCTGAACAAACAACTCAGGCGCGGTTCTCATGGCGCTGTGCTGCTGGCCGGGGAGAATGCCGATGCGATTATCGGGCAGACTCTGTCGCAGCATTTCCGCCGTGGCGTAACGGCGCGGATGGCTGTCGCCGCCGATCAGCAGCAACACCGGATTGTGCAGCGCCTGGAATCGTTGCGGCGAGAAAATGTAACGGTCGATACTTTGCAGCTCACGCAGAATGGTGTGTGCAGCGGCAATCCGCACAGGCCAATTCGGGCTCAAGCGCAACGCGGCCAATTCCTGATCGGGTGTTTTCAGCAAATCACGAAAGAACAGCAGCAAGGATTCTTCCCGTTCACCTTTATCCAGCAGCGCTTGCAAGCGTGCTTCAAGCGCTGCTGACCAGCCGCTGCCGGTTAATGAGATTGAGGGTTCATAGACCATGAGTTTGTTGATGTTTGCAGTCAGCAGCGCGACTTCCAGAGCGCAAAGCCCGCCAAACGAATGACCGAGAAGATTGACACCGCCGCCGATGGCATCCACGACCGCAGCGACATCTTCGCACTCACGTTGCAGCGTGTAGCCGTCAGTATCGCCGCTATGGCCGCGTCCGCGCCGGTCCATGGTCCACACGGTGAAGTGCTGCTGCAGTCCGGTAAGTACCGATGTCCAGGTGGAGTGATCTCCGGTCGTGCCGTGCACCAGCAATAGCGGTGCTCCGTTGCCGTGCCGCCAGCATGCGATCGGTGCGCCGTCGCTGGAAGTGATGAATTCCATCGTTGTCAGGTTTGTTGAAATTGAAGCAAAAAGAAAATAACGTAGAAAATAATGTAAGCGGGACTATGTCATTAAATCAAGCAATTTTCCAGAAGCAATCAAACTGTTTTGCGCTTACCGCTGTGTTGCGTAAGCCAGATGATTGCGCAAACGTAAGACATTGCAGCGTAATGGTGCAGTTTGTGGTAGTCAGTTTAAAAATTCTGGTTTTTTGTTTCATCATAGTGGCTTTTTTATCTGCCGGTGATGCCTTTGCAACCAGCGCTCCAAAACCGCTGGGTCAGATCAATCAATATGTGCGCATCAATGGCGAGTTTCTCGGCAGCTATGAATCCTGGAATTATTTTCGTCCCGAATCTGCGGTTAACAACGCTTATGATTTATGGGTAGTACGCTCGCGGCTGGGTGTCATGCTGTCCAGTGCCTATGTGGATGGTTTTGCGCAAGCGCAATACAGCGGTTTGTATGGACTGCCGCATGATGCGGTTTCGTCGTCGAATGGACCGCTCGGATTGGGTGCGGCGTATTTCCTCGCCAATCAATCGGCAAATCCCAGCGCTATTTTTCTGAAACAAAGCTATGTCAATTTCAAGCTCGGCGAGCTGGGCTTGCCGGGTGCTTCGGTAAAAACCGGCCGTTTCGAGCTGATCGAAGGCATGGAATACAGCTCGGGTGTTGAAAAATTTGATGCACTCAAACGAAGACGCCTGGCCGAGCGCTTCGTTGGCGGATTTAACGCGATTTATGTCGGGCGCAGCTTCGATGGTTTCTCGGTGGTCTATGACCGGCCCGGATTCAATATGACAGTCAGCGGCGTACGTCCTACGCAAGGCAATCTCACCGTGCAAGGGCAAAAGGAAATCAGCGATATCAATATCCTGTATGCCGCGCTGACCAGTAAAAAAGACAGCCTAATGCCGGGAACGGAGGGTCGCTTGTTTTATTTGCATTATGACGATCAGCGTGATGCGCGGGTAGTCGACAATCGTCCGTTGTCCGCAAGACCGCTGTTGACTGATGAAAAATTGAGTATTCACACCATCGGCGCGCATGTGCTGTCGCTGCAGCAATTCGAATCCGGCAGTCTTGATGCTTTATGTTTCGGATCCTATCAATTCGGCAACTGGACCAATCAGTCGCACCAAGCGTGGGCGATTGGCGCCGAAGCCGGTTACCAGTGGCACAAGCTGCCGCTCAGACCGTGGCTGCGTGCCGTTTATTACCGCAGCTCGGGCGATGGCGATGCGCGCGATGGCAAGCATCAGACGTTTTTCTCGGCAGTGCCGAGCGGGCGTTTGTACGCCAAGTTCCCATTTTTCAATCAAATGAATATTCAGGATATTTTTCTTGAAGTTATCGTATCGCCCGCAGCTAAAGCGCAAATCAATATTAACCTGCACCAGTTATCGCTGGCCAACGCAAACGACCTGCTGTACGGCGGCCTCGGCGCAGCGCTGAAATCAGGCGCTTTCGGTTATTCGGGAAATTCCGCACATGGTCATGGCGATATCGGTCAACTGATCGATATCGCTTTTACGCACAACTACAGCAAACATCTGACCTGGCGGCTTTATTACGGGCATGCCTTCGGCGGTAATGCGATGAAAAGCATTTTTCCGGGCAAAAGCGATGCGGACAATTTTCTGATCGATTTTAATCTGGTTTTTTAAGAGAGATTACCAATGACGACAACCTTGGATGTGGATGACCGGCTGTTAAGCGCCAAAGAGATGACCGACGTATTGGAGTTGATGTTCCGTCGCATGAAAACGATCGACAGTGCTTGTGCCGGCGATTTTCCGTTGTATTCGGCCGATTATGGTGCTACCTGGACAGCTTCCTCCGGCGGTTCGTGGATGGGAGGATTCTGGGGCGCGTGCTGGTGGTTGCGGGCAAAAATGACCGAGTCGGCCGATGATCAGCGCAAAGCGGCGCAGATCTGTCAACGCCTGGCGGCAAAAATCCCCGCCGATTCCGGATATCGCAGTTTGATTTTCTGGTATGGCGCGGCTTTGGGGGAAATCTGGTTTCGTGACACACAAGCGCGAGCTCTGACTTTGAGATCCATTACTGCGCTGGCGCACAGTTTTAATCCCAAATTAAATTGTATTCCGCTCGGTACCGCCATGGGCGGCCTTGCCAAAGGCGATCAATCGATTTCCATCGATAATTTCGCCGCTTTGATTCAATTGCTGTGCAGCAGCGAACAAAGCCTTCATCACTACATGGCGCAGTATCACGCGGAAACGACATTGGCGGCATGCCGCCGCAGCAATGGTGCATTCCATGCCAGCGCGTATTTTACCGAGCGGGGATTCCAAGCGGATGATCAAGCCGGCCTATGGTCGCGCGGCCAGGCTTGGGCGATGCTGGGGTTAAGCCGGGCAGCGGCCCGCTGGGGGGAGCCTTATGTAAGCCATGCCAAAGCGGCATGCGCCTATTGGCAAAGCTCCCGTCCGGATGATTTGCCGTTCAACCGTCTCGATCGAATGGAGCAATTCGAAGATCCTTCCGCAGCGGTTATCGCATCGCTGGCGATGCTTTCTTTGGCGCGCTTGCTGCCCGAAGAAAAAACTTGGCGCAATCAGGCGCATCGCCAGATCAGCGCCATCATCCGCAGTCATTATTTCACCGGATTCCTGGCGGATTCGACCGAACGCACGCAACCTGAAAACGCATCAACCGGTGTGTTCTGGGGTTGCTGTTATAAAACCAAACCGGATGAAGAAACATTGGTCGAGTCGGCATGGGGCAATTTCTTTTTGATGGCTGCGCTTGCTGCGCTGACAGGTTTTATCGATCCCCGCCACTGTTAAGGAAACGCTGATTAATT
>JAFEEI010000003.1 GCA_018241205.1 Pseudomonadota bacterium | reverse complement strand
ATCGCCACGCGCTGGCGCTGCCCGCCGGAAAGTTCAGCGGGCCGATGCTGCGCGCGCTGTTTCAGTTCGAATGCCTGCAACGCCTCGTCGACACGAATTTGCCGCTGCTCTTGCGGTATGCCGCTGAGAATGAGCGGCAGTTCGATATTTTCCGCTGCCGTCAGGCGGGGAACCAAATGAAAGGACTGAAAAACGAAGCCGATTTTTTCGCGCCGGATCTGCGCCTGCTCGGTTTCCGACAGCTCAGTGACCAACCGGCCGTCAAGCTCGTAGCGGCCGCTGTCAGGCCGGTCCAGCAAGCCAACGATGTTCAGCAGCGTGGACTTCCCGGAACCGGAAGGCCCCATGATCGAAACATACTCACCCGAAGTGATGGTCAGATTAATATCGTTCAGCGCATGAACCGCCTGGTCACCCATGTGAAACGTGCGTGTGATCGCGCTCAAGCGAATCATGGAGTTTTCGGTTGCACCGCGGCACCGGCTTTGATCCCATCCTGGTCGAACGCGATCAAGACCCGGTCACCGGCATTCAAGCCGCTGCGGATCTCGGTGAAACTCCAGTTGCTCAGGCCGGTTTCCACTGGCTGCTCCACCAAACGGCTATGGCTGTCGACCAGCCAGACTTTATTATTCTGCCGGATGGCCTGCGTCGGGATGCGCAAGACATTGTCCCTACGCTGCAGAATCACTTCGACATCGGCGCTATAACCCACCAACAGCGTATCCGCCGGAGCTTGCAGAAAATCCACTTCGATGTCGACAGTGCGCGCTTGCTTCTCGATTTCGGTCACATAGGATGCGATACGCCGGATTCTGCCAGGAAAAATTTTGTCCGGCATGGCATCCAGCGTGATACGCGCTTCCTGCCCGACCCGGATCTTGGGCGCGTCGACTTCATCCATCGGCGCCGTGACATACAAGCAGCGGTCGTCGATCAGGTCAATCGTCGGCGGTGTCGGAATCCCCGGCGGCGATGGCGTGGTGAATTCTCCCAATTCTCCGCTGATATGCGCAACTACGCCGGAGAACGGTGCGCTGATGATGGTGCGCTCCAATCCCGCTTGTGCGACACGCACTTGCGCTTCGGCGCGTTTGATATCGGTGATGGCGGCTTCGCAACTGGCCTGCCGGGAACGCGCGTTGGCATTGACGTCATCGGCACGTTGCGAGCTGACAAAGCCTTGCTCGACCAGTTGTTGCGTACGCACCGCTTCGCGCCGGGCGTTTTCCGCCAGAATGCAGGTTTCGCGGCGGCGTTCCTGCGCCATCGCCAACTGCCGTTGCGCCAGTTCGCGCTGCGCCAGCAAATCCTGATTCCAGAGCTCCAGTAAAACCTGCCCTTTTTGCACATGATCGCCTTCTTTGATCCAGATTTTGGCGATCTGGCCACCGGCGATCGGCGCCAGGTTGGAACGCTGGCAGGATTTGATTGTACCCGCGCGGGTGTTGACGATGGTCGCTTCGACATTGCCGGTGGCGATGATTACCGATTCCACCTCGAGCAGCTTGGGGCGTGTAAAGTACCAGCCAGAAAAAGCGATCACGGCGGCGATCACGGCAAAGCCGATTAATCCGAGCGGTTTCTTAAGCAGCGGCATGATTGACGAGCGAGGTCGATGCGGTTACGGATGATATTGTGTTGTGTTTCATTGCAAATGTGCGTATTTTACACCTTCATTAAAGCTTAATGCCGTTTGCTGGTGATTCATGAAAAACCTTGAACTGACACGATCCGTATGATTGACATTTGGCGCACAAAATTCATCCTATCCGATTCCGATTGTCCCACAACTATGGAGGATATCCGCCCCACGGTGGCGGATCACGGGGCGCTTGATCCGAAAACGTTTGCGGCGATAGAAGCCGAGGCATTGTTTCATACCGTCGATCACACGAAGACCGAAACCGGCCGCTTGGCGCTGTACCGTTCGTTCGCCCGTCCCGCGCAAAATACCCAAGTGATACAGCAAAAACAAATTGCATTGCGCGAGATCGAGTCGAACCCGAAACTCTGCGGCGCGCTGTCCAATTTTGTCGAGAAGGCCGTTCCCGGTGAAAGATCGCTGAAGCATCTGCTCTATGGTGAGTTTTCCGGCGGTTTGGCGACCGATGAGCCGAGCAGCCGCACCGATAAACTGGAATTCGGCGGTTACGGCTACCGGCAATATCTGGATGGCACTCAGTTTGCCGTAAATCTGGCCGAGCAAGCCGGGAATTTGCCGCGCCCGCAATCCGCTTATCTGTGCACATTGCTCGATGCCATCCGGGATTTCGGCGAATCGCGCATTTATGCATTGATGAAAGGCCCAGTTTATTCCATGGGCGGCAAGTTCAAAACGAAAAAAGAGAAATCGCGTTTTGACCTGTATTCGCGTTTCCAGCCTTCGCTGTTTAAAATTTTGCCGATCCTGACTTTTCTAGCTGCCGGTTATGGCATTTTATTTTTCTTTGAAATTCTGATGCCGCAGTTCGGTGCCTCGTATATCAGCTACGGCATTCTGGCACTGACTGCACCGGTTCTGCCGATTGTTCTGCTGGCGATGGGTGTTTCCGACCGCGATTCGATCATTTATCCGTTGCGCAAACAATTCCGTGAAAGCCCGGAACTGGCCAAAGCGGTCGAAGCATTGGGATTGCTCGATGAACTGTTATCTTTATACCGTTACGGACAATCCCTTCCCGGTGAAAAAGTTTTGCCGGAAATACTTGATGAGAAGCAGCACCGGCTGACTGCAAGCCGAGCCAGAAATCCCCTGCTGATCAAAACAATTCCGGATTATGTACCCAACGATATTCATCTCGATCCGGCCGGGCGGGTACTGATCATCACCGGCCCGAACAGCGGCGGTAAAACAGCGTATTGTAAGACCGTCGTGCAAGTTCAATTACTCGGGCAAATGGGCTGCTATATTCCCGCCGCGCAAGGACAATTGGTTCCCGCGGAGCATATTTATTACCAAGTACCCGACCCCGGCCAGCTCAGCGCCGCAATGGGACGTTTCGGTCATGAATTGCAACGCACGCGCGAAATATTTTTTAACTCCACACCACGCAGTTTGGCTGTGCTCGATGAATTGTCCGAAGGTACCACGTTTGAGGAAAAAATGACGATTTCCGAATATATCCTGAAAGGATTTCATAAACTCGGCGCAAGCACGCTGCTGGTTACGCACAATCACGAACTGTGCGAGCTATTGCAAAAAGACGGCATTGGCCGGTATCTGCAAGTCGAATTCCTGCAACAAGGACCAACACACCGCCTGATTGCAGGGATATCAAAAGTCAGTCACGCGGATCGCGTTGCCAGTGCGATTGGGTTTAGTCGGAAGGATGTGGAAGAACATTTAGAACGGCACAGTGAAGCTGAGTAAGGAAGGACACGAATTACTTCACGTCTATTTGCTTCACAGTGCTTTATTAGTAAAGCAAAAGCATGACGCGATTAGGAAGATTCCAGTTGTTGAAAATGCTGCTTGGCATATGCAAATAAGCTGAATCGATTCTTGATTCCCAATTTGCTGAATATGGAAGTCAAATGATTGCGTAAGGTATGCTCACTCATACACAATTTTGCAGCTATCTGTTTATTCTGTTCCCCGCCTGTTCCATCCGAAAATACTCTAAGAATCATGCACTCTTTGCGAGTAAGCATTGCAATTTTTTCTGTATCCGCATTGGCAGCAATCTTTCTACGGACACGTGAGTTCTGTAAAAGAATACGGCCGGTTGTTATACGATCAAGCCATAATTCGCCATCGTAAATCTTCTCAATCGCTCTGAGTATCGTTTGCATAGATTCTTTTCTGTGAACTACGCCACGTGCACCACTCAGTACCGCTCTATCAATTACTTCTTTATCATGCGTTTCAGTAAAAATTACCACTCGCGTATTTCCATTTCCTACAAAATCAGGAATGTAATTGACACAATCGGCTCCATCCAAATAAATATTTAAAATAAGAATATCCGGATTCTTTTCGAGAACAAGCCGCTTAGCATCTGAAATGCTGCTCGCTACGCCGACTACTTCCATGCGTGGTTTCACACCATTAATAAGTTTCTCTAATCCCCACAAAACAATTTGCTGATCGTCAACTAACAAAATCCGAATAGGTTGCACGGAAAGTTGTTTAATTTGATTCTCAAATTTATCAATACCATGATATTGACAAAAGCAAGACTCAAAGTCGGCATACTGTTTTTTTGTCGTATCTTTATTGATATTACAACCCATTGCGGTAGCAATTGTCATTGTACGTTGCACAATCGAATCACTGGCATACGCTGTAAAATAAATGCAAAGATTGGAATTATCAGTTTGCAAATTCAGTTGCTGCGCCAGATAGATACCGTCACAATCGTTTAACTCCATATCTGTCAGAATTAAATCAGGCTTGTCTTTTTTTACTCTGACTATAGCCTCCTGGCTTGAGGTACAAACACCAATAATATTGTATTGCCAGTCATCAAGTATATTCCTCAGAGTTTCACCAGAGACATACTTATCCACAACAATCAGCACTCTGGTATCGTCGATTTCTCTGCGCGAGACTCTCGCCAGCACATGCTCTGTTTTGCTGGTCATTTAGCTTCACCTTTAAACAATACTACGTCGCGATTCATCCTGAAATACCCCATTCTTTGAATTGTTGTTCGAATAACTTACTAAGCTACAAAGAGAGATGCTGAAAATAAAGATGACTTTCTCATCTCCATTCCTATCAGTTAATTAGCCATACACCGTGATTATTGATTGCAAGCTTATGATATTTTTCATGCGTGATTATTTAGTTAGCAATTTAATCTTTACTTACAGCAGATATGCCAATTTGTTTTTATTTCGGATTTGGTATCAAAAACTTTAAATATTCTTTATCTAATTAAATTAATATTTTATGAATACATCAATAATTAGTTACCTCTAAAATATCGCGAACCATCTGATATTTATTAGAAATAGTCAGATTTAGGCAGAATGAATCGGCCAGTTTTTTTGAGCTATAGTCAAATCTGTTATACGGAGAATCAAGTGGCGGCCTGTTTCTGATCTCCCATTTGTTGTTTTATACCGTTAACGAATTTAATACCGGAGATGACATCGGCCAGCAGGTTGTAGCCCCTCAACCGTAACCATTTTTTCTGCACCGTTTCTATAAGTTTGAACACCATAGTCAGCGTTGTTGTCCGGCTGCCGCAGTTTTTTGTCTTGGCTGTTCTCAACCTGACAGTGACATTGGCGGTCTTATGTACCCAGCAGCGCTGCTGATCGGTCTGAGGCCAGCATTTAGCAATAGCTTTCCACAATCCCAGCGCGCCATCACCAACAGCCAGTCTTAGCGCATATTCAAGGCTGCGCTGCTTCAAGTCCCAATGAACGACCCCGCCCCAAGG
>JAFEEI010000039.1 GCA_018241205.1 Pseudomonadota bacterium | reverse complement strand
CGCACGGAACACAGCAACCAAGACATATCAACAAGATAGGCGAGGGAGCGAGTACCGCGCAACGAAGTGATTCGCTCGTATAGTCAATTAATCAGCGTTTCCTTAGATCATTATTTTTTAAGATAATAATTTTTGAAATAGAGATCACAAGGTATTCAAAATGTATGTATGTATCTGCAAAGGAGTAACCGAGAGCGCATTGCGTGAGGCAGTCTACCAGGGTGCGGATCGAATGAGGGATTTGAAGGCCAGCCTGGGTGTTACGGAGCAATGCGGTCTTTGCGCGTGCCATGCAAAAGAGGTTCTGGATCAGACATTGATGCAGAAATCTCAGTTGCAGAATTTTGTTGCTCAATCAACCTGTGTGTGCGAAACGGTGGCCTGAAGGCGATGCTCGATATCGTTTTTGGAGCATCAAAGGCTTTCGATTGATTGAGATCCCGTCGGCAATTCGGATCGATTGTTTGATCAACATTGACTATTCGTTTTTTAACATCGTATCATTGCCGCTTTCGCGTTTTAAAAAATAAAAATAAATACTTACCGTTGAATGAGGTAAGAACTGCAAAAGCAATTTTGCACTCACTGATGATATGATTACTCATAGTCTTACCAGATGCATCTGTTTTTGTGCGCTATTTTTCAGTTTGTCTCTTACGGCGGTTTTTCTACCAAAACCCAGTGCTGCACAATCAGTGGACACTTCAGCAGCAGCACGAACCTACAACATTCCTGCCGGCTATTTGCATGATGCGCTTGTTCAGTTTGCGCAACAGACCGGAATAAAACTTGCCCTTGATCCTGCATTATTAGAAGGAAAAATAACTTTCGGCCTGGAAGGCGAATTTGATATCAAGGCGGGACTTGATCAGTTGCTTACCGGCTCCGGTTTGCAAGTGACGCAGCGGGATGGCGGTTTTGCCATCATCGCGACGCCTTCGACTGCTGCCAAACCGGCCGTTACTACACTGCCGATGGTACAAATCACAGCCGACAACACCAATCGCTACGCAGCAGTGAGTACCAGCACAGCGACCAAAACCAATACGTTATTGCGCGATGTACCGCAATCCATTTCGGTTATAACTGATGAATTGATTAAAGATCAATCAATCCGGAGTATTGGCGATGCGGTCCGATATGTCCCCGGTGTTGGCGTCTCGCAAGGTGAAGGTAATCGTGATGCACTTATATTTCGCGGCAATCGTTCCACCGGTGATTTTTTTACCGACGGTATTCGTGATGACGTGGAATATTATCGTGATCTGTATAACATGGAGCGCATTGAAGTGCTCAAAGGCGCCAATGGCATGATCTTTGGCCGTGGTGGTTCGGGCGGCGTGGTCAATCGTGTCAGCAAGAAAGCCCATTGGAATCCGGTGCAGGAGTTTATTTTTCAAGGTGGGTCATTCAATCAGAAAAGAATGACGGCGGATGTCGGCTACGTGATCAATGACATCGCCGCAGTCCGCCTAAATGCGCTGTTCGAGGATTCCGGCAGTTTTCGTAATGATGTCAATATGATGCGGCTAGGTATTTCGCCGACTGTCACGATTAAACCGACGCAACGAACCAAAATAATCGCCAGTATGGAGCGCTTTAATGATCATCGTACGGCGGACCGGGGTATCACTTCATTCGGAGGGCGGCCTGTCGATGTCAGCCGTTCGCAATTTTTTGGCGATCCGAAACGCAGTCATACGAATGCCGATGTGCTGGCTTTCAATTCCTTGATCGAGCATAAATTCGAAACCGGCATTACGCTGCAAAACCGCACGAATTATGCGACCTACGATAAGTTCTATCAAAATGTGTTTGCCAGTGGCGGAGTGGATACCTTGAACCAAGTTTCACTCGCAGCTTATAACAATGCGACAACGCGTGAAAATGTTTTTAATCAAACCAATTTACTGTATTCCTTAAATACCGGGCCCATTGCTCATACGCTGATGGCCGGTATCGAAGTCGGCCGGCAGGAAACCCATAACAGACGTGAAACCGGCTTATTCAATAATAAAACCACCAGTTGGTCTGCTCCTTTGAGCGATCCGATCGTCAATGTTCCCATCACTTTCAAAACCAGGGATAGTCTTGGAAGTACCGATGCATTGAACCGTAGCGTCGTCAATGTGACTTCGCTCTATATTCAGGATCAGGTCGAGATTATCCCGCAGTTGCAAGCGATCGCCGGTGTGCGTTACGACATGTTTGACGTCGATTTTCAGCAGAAGAATGGCACGCGCGATCATCTAAAAACACAGGATGGTTTGATTGCCCCTCGTTTTGGTTTGATCTATAAACCGGTTACCCCGGTTTCGATTTACGCGAGCTACAGTCAGGCGTACGTTCCACGAGCTGGAGATCAGTTGACTGGCTTGAATGTCACGGTCGAAGCGCTAAAACCGGAAAAATTTACTACCCTGGAAGTGGGGATTAAATGGGATGTGCGACCAGATTTGGCTTTCACCGCTGCTGCGTATCGACTGGATCGTACTAACGTGCTGAGTTCGATCACGGTGACTCCAAATGCGCCGGATCAGACTATCCTGACCAAAGGTCAGCGCACCGAGGGTGTTGAAGTCGGTCTCGCCGGACAGCTTGCGGCAAACTGGAGTGTGATGGGGGGATATGCCTATCAAACCGGAGAAATTACCAGCGATATTTTTGGTGTGGCGCAGAAAGGCGCATCGGTTGCTGAACTGCCGCGCCATACGTTCTCCATGTGGAGCCGGTACGATATTACACCGAGCATTGGCGCGGCATTGGGCGTGATTTACCGCGGCAGTATGTATGCTTCGTTGACCAACCAGGTTATTTTGCCCGATTTTACGCGTGTCGACGCCGCCTTGTTTGCGCAGTTTTCAAAGCGATTCCGCGGGCAGTTGAATATTGAGAATTTATTTGATGCCAAATATTACGCTTCAGCGCAAAACGATTTCAATATTTCACCCGGTTCACCGATCGCTATCCGGGCGTCGTTAATCGCAGGTTTTTAGTAAATATAAAAAATTTGCTTGAGTTAGTTAATGATAATTATAATCATTACTATTAGCATCTATTGTAGATTAATTAATAAAGGAGCTTGAATGATGTTTAGGTATAAAGAACTCTGCAATTCATGGGTTTGTTCAATAATTGCGAGTTTGTGTGTTTTGGCGTTGTGGATGAATCATGCAGTGGCTGCATCCAATGTTGCGGCCATTGAATCAGCAGTTACGGCCTATAAGACGATTGGTACGCTGCGGCGGCAATCGCCGATTGACAGCGATGCGATAGCGGTTGCGTACTCAGGTGCATTGCAGACGTTGACGCAAGAGATCGACAGCGCCAATTCATTGAGTCTGGATAGCGATGTTCTGTCTGCGATTAACAATATTAAAAATGATTACGCGCCGACGCTTGCTGCTCAAGTTCTCGATAAAACTTTGCAGCGTGTTTTTTATCAAGCGATTTGGAATCGCATTGCCGCTATCCGGGATCAATTTAAAACCGGAACGACAACTGCTTTGACCGCGATGCTGGATGAATCGGTCGCGGCCTTTCAGGCTATTTCCGCAACGGTAGCCCGGGAAAATCAAGTGCTAACCGCTGACAAACAAGACCTTCAAGCGGGCAGCAATCCGGGGTTGGATGTTGAAATCAACGATCATTTTTCCAGGGTTAGGACGGCTTTGAACAAAAGCAATCCGGACGAAGACTTCATTACCGTGCAAGTTGCACGTTACGCGATACGGATGTCACTCGCACGGGCTTATTACATTGCAGTGTTACGTGAAGTCGCCGAAATCATTGAACTTAGAAACTTCGATCCAGAGAAAACGAGACTTGATCAGAAAGAAGGCGAAGTTTTTTATCGCGTGATCGAATCGCTGGTGGCCAGAGGAAATCCTGCCGGCAGCCTGAGGATCAAAGCGCAATTGACGGGTGATGCATCAACAATCGTCGCCGATGAAATTGTGAGCGAATTAGGGAAAGGCTTTATCGGCCGGGTGGTTGCTGAAATGAACGGTCAAACCAATGCAATCAAAGAGAATGATCGCGCGGCAGCGATGGCCGAAGCGGCGGGAGCCAAATACTTTGCCCGAGTCTTGTTGCCTGATCTCGAGTTACGATTGGGTGCCGCCGATCGGGGTAGTCTGGAAAATGAGCTGGAGAATTTGCTCACGGCCAGTAACACAGTGGATGCGCCAAAATCCGAGCAGGCGCGTAATGCTATATCGGCTCTTTTGACAAAGTACGAAAATGCGCTGAATCGTGCCAAGTATGAAGTGGTACAACACACCGCTATCGTTGAAAATGCATTGGCCAGCTACCAGGCAATCGACAGTCTGCGCAATCAAATGCTTATCGATGATGAGGCTATTGCGGCAAAATATGCCGGAGATCTGCAACAACTTACGAAACTGGTCGATCAAATCTATGGGCAAACGATTGATCAAGATGTCTTGGCAGTCATTGCACAAGTTAAATCCGGCACTCAGACCGCCTTGGCATTGCAAGTGATCGATAAGTCGCTGCAGAAAATGTTTGCGCTGGTTGTTTACAATCGCGTCACGCTGGTTATGGAGCAGTTCGACAATTTATCGGCCGATGCGCTTGCGCTTGAATGGGACAGAGCGTATACCGCTTACTCGGCGATTACCAAAACGGTGAATAAAGAAGACAAAGTGCTTTCTTCGGATAAGCAATCGATTGTGTCGGGCAGTGATCCGGATCTCGATTATCAAATAACCGCTGCCTTTGTTCAAGGTAAGCGGGCGTTCGATAAGACCGATGCAGAAGCTGCACAATCGTTGGCACTGGCGCGTGAAAATATCGTCGTCCCGTTGGTGCGGAGTTTTCTGACCGGTGTGCTGCGGGAAGTTCAAGGCATTATCGAAAATAGAACCGGTGCGGCCGATGAAGCCAAGGAAGATCAGATCGAGGCGGAATATTTTTACCGCATTGTGGAAAGTTTTATCGCCCAGGATAATCCGTCCGGAAGTAATCAGATCAAAACCCAGCTCACCGGTGATTTATCCAATGTTGTTGCCGATAGAATCGTCAGTGAAATCAGTAGAGGCATTCTGGGTCAGGTCAGAGGAAGCATCCGGCAAATCGAGGCCAATTTCGTTGGCGATAAGAACCAAGCGCTGTTGGCATTGGAAAGATTGTCGCTGTATACCGGTGTTTTCTCAGCCGATCTCGGTCAGCGTTTGAATGCGGCGAAACGCACCAATTTGGAAAACGCAATCCGTGATCTGAAAGACGCGATCAGTACCGGAAATACCGCTGGAGCCGTTGCATTGCGGTCAATAATAACCGCAATCCTGGCGGAATACGAGAGTAAGTTGCTGTAAGTAGGCTTTCCCCCTCGCAGTCTTAGCCCTTCTGCGCGGGGAAGCCGCTGGAAGACTTACTTTTGCGGTATTTCAAAACCGGCTCCGCAATCGCGGAGCCATCGTAGCCAGCCACGACACCCCCTGTCTATAGCCAGCCATTTTCATAACCTATGCGATCACGGGAATATCGGCGAGCGCTGCTAGCGCTGCTAGCGCCGGGAGCAACGATTGCATCCGTTGAGAAATTGGTAACAGGGGGAAATGGTTGTCATGCAGAGAAAGTTTGGTTCTATGGCTGCTGTTATTGTCTGGCTGACATTTATTGCCAGTCCGGCATGCGCGGACCGGGAATTCATTTCGCTGTTTACCGTCTTCGACGAGAATGCCAGTCTGCATTTGCAAGCCAATTTGCCCGCTGCAGCGGCTTGTGCGGTCCGGACAATGAACAATTCCAGGAAAGTAATTTGATGCATGGCATCAACGGCTTGGTGTACGGCAATAATCAAGGCTACTCGATGCGCAAAGGCGAACGCGTGCGTTGGCCCATCCTAGGTATGGGCATCGAAGCCGATTTGCATTCACCCCATTGGCATGGTGCTACGCTATTGCACAACGGCCATTGCCTAGATGTGACGGAGGTATTGTCAGCTGCAACCAAAACACTGGATATGCAACCGGATGTAAAGGGGATGTGGATGTATCACTGCCATGTCAACGATCATATCAAGCTGGGATGATGACGAACTTCATTGTGCAATAGGAATTTTTTTAAGAAGGCAGCATGGCCAATTCCGGGAAAACCGGGATTGGCTATTTTTTTAAGAGAGAAGAAAAAGCAAAGCAGGATTACAAATTGAAGACAATCATGTCGGCGGTAATTGAGTGAATGTTTACGCCAACAAATTCGATGGTTGCAGCACCGTGGACAAATTCAACGGTAAATCCGCTATCACCGTTATCGGTGACACCGGTTATGAAGGACAACAATTGCGGAACTGAAGTAACACCGAGGGTGCTGGAGTCAAATAACAATCGATCTTCACCTGCAGTAAAATCGGTAATATGGAAATGCCCGGTGCCATAGAATCCGAACGTGTCGTTGCCGCTGCCTCCGGTTAGTATGTCGTGTCCGGTACCGTCACCGCCGGCAAGCAGAATGTCGTTGCCATCTCCACCTTCCAGTTTATCCGTTCCCCCTTGTCCATCGAGAATGTCGTTGCCGCTACCGCCTTCCAAGGTGTCGTTGCCATCTCCACCTTTCAGCGTATCATTGCCGCCTTCGCCTTCGAGCTCGTCATTTCCTGCGCCGCCCGTGATGATATTGTCCAAATCATCACCCATATACAGCAAATCATTGTTGGTAAATCCGGCCGATCCAAGTCCTACGAAAGGGATGCCATCGATAAATTTGATTGATCCCGAACCCAGGCTTGGGCGGGTTGTTGTAGTTACTGCCATAATGTTGCCTCCTAACTGATAATTGCATTTAGCATTTATGAAATGCGGGTACTGACTGAGTATGTCATCTCACTAAGATTTACAAAACGATAATAATGAGAATGATTCCTATTATATTGAATAATGTTTAAAATGCAAAGCTTGTTACCAACTCCCATCGGAATAGAGAAAACTAAAGAAGCACTGAAAAACTACTGCGCTCAGCCATGCTGTGTTGTTTAAATCAAGTTCAAGAATGTTTGTTATGTTTATTGCTCACTCGCAAACTACGCTTTTTTGCTTTGCCTGGCCGTTGCTCGCTACCTTTTCCGGGACTTCATTAATCAGCTATGAATAAAACAAAATGACAAATTGCCGCATATGACTATGACACTCGAAGAAGCGTTGTCGAAAGCAAAGGAATTAATCACTGCAGGTAAGTTCAACGATGCGGACAAAATTCTGGAGCCACTGAAAAGTGAATATCCGTCATCGCCGGATGTCGCGCGTTTGTGGTGCTCCTTGGCGATGCGCACCGGCCGGACAGTCGATGTGCCGGCGTATGCAGCGGAAATTTATACGCAAGTAGCGGGCGATTTTCACAAAGCGCACTGGGCGCATGTACTGGGGACCGCAAACTTCATTTTGCTGGATTTGTCTGCCGCGCATGTGCATTTTAGCGATGCGCTGAATCATTTGATGGCGCTGGCTAAATCGGGAAGGATTCCGCCGCACAAAGGACGAGCCAAATCTGACCAAGCCGATACGAATGTGTTCGCTTCCGGTGAAGCGGAGAAATTGCTGTGGAGTACCTGCGCACAGTTAGCTCGATCGAATATTCCGGCATTTTCTTTCGCCGGTACCTTGTTGGGCTTGGTTCGCAATGGCCGCTTGCTGGATTTCGATAAGGATCTCGATATCGCCGTGCGCATGGAATTCTGGGATGCTTGTTGCGCCGTACTGGAACAGACGGGCTGGGTGCGCGCGCCGATGCGGATCGAATATGCCAATTACCGCGATTACGTGCATCCGGAATTGGGGATCACACTGGATGTCTGTGGCCTGCAAGCCCGAGGAAAACAACTCGTGGGGGGCTTTGCGTTGCCCGGCTATGCGGATGAATATCAACGGGTATCGGTTTTTCCCGAATTAGACCTGATGCAACGCGATAGCGACTACGGCGTTGTTTGGTTCCCATGTCAGCCGGAGAAAATTCTGACCGCTTTTTACGGCGACTGGCGCACGCCGAATTCCCATTGGGATACCGTGATATCCGCGTGCAATCTGGAGAATTTTACCTTGCTGGTACGCTGCTATGCCTATCACCGGTTGATACAGTCCTGGCTATTGGGTGACTTGGCCAAAGCCTGGTGCTACGCGCATCAGATCGCCCTGAAGGATCCCGACGACGTGCTTGCACTGCGCGGCCGGCAATGGATGGAGCGCGCCATGACGCGCTTAAACCGGGAAATTCCCGTATGGCCGAAAAATCAGCGGCAAAAACGCGTGTATACGCGTATGGTGGCCGACCTGTTTCACGAAGGGCATGTCAATTTCTTGCGGGAAGCGCGCGCGTTGGGTACGCATTTGACGGTCTGCGTAGTTTCCGATGAACGGGTGGTGGAAAATAAAGGCAAATTGCCCGTCATGAAGCAAGCGGAACGCGCCGCAGTCGTGGCCGCCTGCAAATATGCCGACGCCGTTACGACAGAAACACCGTCGAGCGTAACCCCGGAATTCATGCAGCAACACGGTTTCGATATCTACACCTTCGCTTGCGCTTCGGAGCAGGAACGCCAGGATAAATACCGGCTATGCGAATCCTTACCGCCGGAGATGATTCAGGAACTGCCGTACACTCCGGGCATCTCAACATCCGAGCTCGTTATGCGCATACGAGGTGGAGCAGGGAGCAAGGGAGCGGATACCTGATTGACTCGATACGCAAGTCATTTTCAGCGCTAGAGTCCGCTCACTCCACTCTACTCCACTCCGGTCAGATCAATATTACTCGCCCGGTTGCAGTGTCACCGGCATTTCAACTTTTTCATTATTGCGCAACACAGTGATTTTGATGGTGTCGCCGATTTTGTAGCTGTCAATGCGGTTGAGCAATTTGTCCACGGAATCGATGGGCTTGCCGTCGAGCGCCACGATAATATCGTTGGCGATGATATTGCCTTCCGGTGTCAGCGTCGCGCCGCGCAGTCCGGCTTCATCGGCGGCCGAGCCGGGGCTGATGCTGAGAATGACTACGCCGCTGACTTTCAGGAATTGAGTCAATCTGTTATTCAATTTGCTGTCGACCGTGATGCCCATCGCCGGGCGGATATATTTGCCGCGGCTGATGATTTGCGGCACCACGCGATTGACGGTGTCGACCGGTACGGCGAAACCGATCCCGGCGCTTGCGCCGCTCGGGCTGTAAATGGCGGTGTTGATGCCGATCAGACGGCCAGCGGAATCCAGCAGCGGACCGCCGGAATTTCCGGGATTGATAGCGGCATCGGTCTGAATCAGATTGTCGATGGTGCGGCCATCCCCGCCGGGTAGTGAGCGATCCAGCGCGGAAACGATACCGGTGGTCAGTGTCCAGTCTAAGCCGAACGGATTGCCGATGGCGAAGACTTTTTGTCCGACTTTGAGATCGTTACTGGTGCCGATGGGTACCGGGGCGGGGCGCTGGAAGCCGATGCCGATCTTCAGCACGGCGATGTCATGTGCCGGACTGGCACCCACCAGAGAAGCCTTGTAATCGCGCCCGTCGGCCAGGCGTACAGTAGCTTCGCTAGCGCCTTTGACGACATGCAGATTGGTGATGATGTGACCTTGATCGTCCCAGATAAATCCGGAGCCGGTGCCGCTCGGGACGGAAAAGATATTGCGCGTCCAAGCATCCATGACGCGTTGGCGGGTGGTGATAAACACCACCGAGTCGCGCGAATTTTCAAATAATTCAATCGTGCTTTTCTCATCTTCGGCCAGATTGCCGCGTGCCTGAACCACGCGCGGCTCGGCGTGCTCTTGACCGTTTGAACCGGAAAAGAAATTCAGTTGCAGCGCGCCTGGAAAATAGTGATAAAGGAAGCTGTGTAGAAATAGTACCAGCAGGATACCGGCCAGTGTATATGCGATGAAACGGGCAAATAATCCGTTATTGGGCATGAGGTTGTGCTCCTTCAGGGGTTGTTTTCATTATTATTGGTTATGCGCTTGCGCCCAGCGCACCAGGTCGTGTTCGCTCATGGCGCCCGATTGCCGGGCGATTTCCCGTCCGCCTTTGAATAGCGCCAGAGTCGGGATGCTGCGGATACCGTAACGTGCGGCCAATCCTTGCTCTTCTTCGGTGTTGACCTTGGCCAGACGTATGCCAGGTTCCAGCATGGCGGCTGCTTTGGCAAAAGCTGGAGCCATCATACGGCACGGTCCGCACCACGGCGCCCAGAAATCCACTAGCACCGGAATGCCGCTGTTGGTAATGTGCCGGTTGAAATGACTTTCGGTCAATTCGGCCGGTTGCGCGATAAACAACGGCTGGTGGCAAGCGCCACATTTGGGCGATGCGCCGAGGCGGTCTGCCGGTACACGGTTGGTGGCATGGCAGTGCGGACAAACAATGTGTAAGGACATGAAGTTTTCCTGTGTTAATGGATTGCGCGAAAACGTAATTTTTAATCTTCAGTCAATCCGGATGCGTGCAGACGGACACGCAGCGATTCGACTTCTTCGATCAGGTCGGCGACCAATCCGGCCAATTCCGGGTTACCTTCGAAATCGTACTCGACTCTGATGATTCTTCTGACTCGCAAGAGGCTGCGGCTATCGAATTGCCAGGTATCCGGATCGGTGCTGGTTAAATCGGCACTCTGCAACAGACCCCAGTGCACGCGTTCGATGATCCATTCACGGCTAACGCGGCAACTACGCGCCAATTCATCCAGACTGAATAGCACATCTTCCAATAAAACGGCGTCGATTTCCTGTGTCATGGCTTAAACTCCAAGATTCTGGCGCGGATTGAATGCGAGTTCGCGCGCCATCATTTGGTAAAATTCGCGTGCTTTTTCCGTCGCGGCGGGCGGCAGCACCACTTCCAGCACCAAATAGAGATCGCCGGGAGCCGCCGCCGGAATGCCGCGCCCTTTCAAGCGCAGTTTGCGGCCGGATTGGGAATTTTCCGGTACGCGCACTTCGACCTGACCATCCGGCACCGGTATTTTGACGGTTGCACCCAGCGCCGCTTCCCACGGCGCGACCGGCAGTGCCGCGTATACATCCTTGTTCTCAATCCGGTAGCGGCTGTGCGGATTAAAGTGCACTTCCAGAAACAAATCGCCGGCAGCTTCTCCGGCATGCCCCGGGCCGCCCTGACCGGATAGCCGGATTACTTGTCCGGCATGCACCCCTTTGGGAATGCGCACGTTCAAGGTGTGTTCGGCGAACACGGCGCGCCCCTGATTGTCGAGCTTCGGCATGCGCAGTGTCAGACTGCGTGTGGTGCCATGATAACTGTCTTCCAGATCGAGCATGATTCTAGCGTGGTGATCCTCGCCGCGCATGCGGTGATGGGTATGGCGGGCGCCAGCACCCATTTTGGTGCCGAATAATTCGGCAAAGAAATCACTGAAATCCCCCGCCTGCGCACCGTCAAATCCGCGTCCGCTGAATTCAAAACCGCTACCCCATCCGGGCGGCGGCTGAAAATCGCTACCGGGCTGAAATCCGCCTTGTCCGAGCTGGTCATAAGCGGCGCGCTTTTCCGGATCGGAAAGCACGGTGTACGCTTCGTTGACTTCCTTCATTTTTTGCTCGGCATCTGTTTCCTTGGAAACATCCGGGTGATATTTGCGCGCCAAGCGGCGGAACGATTTCTTGATTTCTTCCGCAGCCGCGTCGCGCGAGACACCCAGTGTTTTGTAGTAATCCTTGAATTCCAAGTGAGTCTCCCCCTCGTTGATCACGCTTCCGGCACTCGCATTATTGCCGCTTTCGGCGCATTAGTGAAGTTTCATCGATAGCGGCGGCTTTGCCGGTCCTTCCCGGTTAAATGGGGGCGCGGCAGGAATTTATCAAGTGTCAGGGAACGCTGATTTGCTGCGTTCCGTGCGCCTCGTGCTTCATCTCGTTTGCCGGATTAATCGGCGCTTCCTTAGGAAACGGTTTCAGAACGGACCGGAGATTTCAAACGTCATGCCGTCCTCAACGCGCCCGGTTTGGCTGCGCTGCGAACTGAAATACAGCCGCGAACCGTCGGGACTGAACGCCGGACCGGTGATTTCCGAATGGTCATGACCCACTAGCTGCAGCAGTGGTAGAACCTTACCCGCGCTCAAAATCACGATCTGCATATCGCCGCCGTCCTCGGCAACCAGTAATTCGCCCGCCGCGTTGCCGGTAATATTGTCGACTCCGGTCAATACCGGTAAAAGATACGAAGCCGCATTGTAAAGAATGCTCAGATGCTGTTGGCGCACATCGTATGCCCAGACGCGGTTGTCGCCTTTGGTGGCGAAATAAACAATTCCTTGGTGGTGCCAGATGCCTTCACCACCGTTAAAACGGGTGCTGCTGGCGACCTGTTTGCGCGTCGCAGTGCGGGTTGCGTGCGGGTCGGGCAGGAGGTGCCAGCGCATTGCACCAAAACGGCCATCGACAACCTCGGCTACTTCCAGAATACCGTCAGCGAGGCTGGGATTACCGTCAGCATCGAATGCGCGCGCAGTGTAACGATACAAACAGCCATCCGGTTGATCCTCGGTCAGATAAAGCTGTTTGTTTTGCGTATCCACTGCAACCGCTTCATGCCGGAATACACCCAGCGCACTGCGGACTTGCGCTGTCTTACGCCCGAACGGATCGCATTCCCACACTCGCCCGGTATCGGTTTCCTCGCACGACAGCCAAGTCTGCCACGGCGTATGCCCGCCGGCGCAATTGCGGTTGGTTTGACTCAGAATCGGGTACGCATCCACGATGCCGCCTTGAGAATCGAAACGCAAGGCAGCGGCGCCGCCTGCGCGTTTATCCAGCTCGCTATTGGAAACGTAAATCCAGCCGTCATCCGGCGTGGCAAACGTAGCGCCGCCATCGGGTGCGGCATGCCAGCGGTAATCGAAAAGTTTTTGCCCGGAACGGGCGACAATACGCGATGTAAAGCCCGCCGGTAAGCGCACGCCGTTCGGGTCGGGCGGCAAGAGTTCGCTCAGCGATGCCAGCGACCGTGAAACCGCTTTAACTGGAGATGGCAACAAGACATTGCCAAAAAAAGCACCCAAACCCATAAAACCGTACTGCAATAATGTGCGCCGCTGCGGATCGAACGTATTCATGCTGAAGCTGCCCTTATGTGGTAAATCCAAGCTGCTGAGTAGCGGAGAGATAGTTTACAATGCTGCACCGTTAAATGACCACTCAATGGATGCACGCTGCAATGATTCAGATCCTAAAATTCCTCGCCTCTTTTTTGATGTTTCTGATTGTACTGTTTTTTATCGGTACCATTTTAACGATTACCACCAGCGTATCGCACTGGGTTGCCACCGCTGTTGCGCTGGTTTGCGCCGCATTTGCGGCATGGCTCTCCTGGAAACTGGTGGCGGGAGATCAATTGCATGCAATTGTTGCGGTGACCGGCGGTGCATTAATCCTAGGCGGGTTATTTTTTACCATTGGCTTTCTGGGGCCGATGGTGATATCCAAAGATACCAACCAGGGACCGATGATCGGACTCTTTATCGCGGGACCGTTAGGCGTGATTATGGGGGCGATCGGGGGATATGTTTATGTGTCTAGGCAGAAGGTGGGGGCGGAAAATTGATATTTCTTGCTGTGTGCTAATAAATGAAGCTGGAAAAGGTAAAGTATTCAGAATCTAAATTCTCGTCAGGAAGAAATTTTCAATTTCCAAAAAGTAGCCGGACTTCTGGCGGATTATGGATTTAATTGCATTAAGCTTGCCGATGATTGGCAAGGTGCAGATTTTCTCGCATACCATCGAAATGGCAGTGATACTCTCAAAGTACAGCTCAAGTCGCGCATTACAATTGCACGAAAATACATGGGGAAGTCGCTAGATAGAAGTTTTTCCTGTTTAACAAAGATCGTTACATTGTAAGAACTCTCAGTGTTGTTTACAGAGAGGTTGATTGAAATAAGCGTTGAGTATTTCATAAGGATTAGCCTTGTTCAAACCTCAGCCGGGTTTGACATAGCTGCCAGATTTCCCGGCGATTCAATAAAGTTAACCGGGTGCGTTTGTGGTTGTTCATCTACGGTATTCTCCAGAATACTGTAAACAACGCTAGAAATTCTTGCAGTTAAATAACACTGGCCAGTTGTTTGACTTTTTCCGCCACGATGCTGATCTCTTCGATAATACTATCCGCCTTGCCGGGATCGATGCCGAGATTGATCCAGTCCTGCTGGGTAATTTCTTGCGCGCTATTTTCTATAATTGCAAAGTCCGGCAGCAATTTTTCGGTCATGTTGACGAGCCGCACCAGTGGCTGGCCGATCTCCGCATTTGCGCTATCGGGTATGTGGTGATAGCGGATAACGGCAATGATCTCGGCCGGTAATCCCCAATGGATTGCAAGTTGTGCGCCGATCTCGCCATGATGCGTGCCGAGCAGCGCATGTTCTATTTCCAGCAATGAGGTATCCGATGGCGTATGGAGTTTTTCGAAGAGCGTATTGCAGATGTCCTTGGCAATAAAGTTGAGGACGTTATAGCCAATATCGTGCAAAAATCCCGCAAGGAAAATTTGCTCATCCGCCGGTCGAATGCGCACGGGCATGTACTTGGCGATAACGCGCATTGCGGTGGCAATGGTCATACTGTGCGTCCATAAATCGGCAGACTTCAATTTGCTTTCGGGCGGTTTGGTCAAAGCTGAGATGGCTGCCATGCCGATAGCAACGAATTTTACTTGCGCCAAGCCGAGATACATGGCGGCATCGTTGATAGATGTGATACTGCCGGGTGTGCCGAACAAGGAAGAATTTGACAATCCGATGATCCGGGCGGAGATCTGCGGGTCTTGCGCGATGAGTTTGAGCAATTGGGCTTCGCCTTCGTCCGTATTCAACGCCAGTGATAACATTTTTTGCGCTATGACCGGCATAGCGGGCAGTGTGTGGATGTGTGCGAGACTTTGCTGCAAATCGGTAACGCCGGGTGTGCCGGACATTTCCGGCGGGTAATTCATTTCATTGAATGCTGTACTGTTCATGTTGATTTCCTATCATCGATGAGTTACAGGGAGACCGTGTGACAATCGTTAAGGAAGCGCCGATTAATTGACTTCGCGTATGAATCACTACGTTGCGCGGTACCCATATCCTTGTCTATCGGATTGATATATCCTGGCTGTTGCATTCCGTGCGCCTCGCGCTTCAGTGCGTTGGTCGAATTATTCGCCGTTTCCTTAGCCTACGGTGGATTTAAAATCACATTATAGAAAGCGGATGCGGTATCCGGAGGGAAGAATAGTGGGGCGAAAGTTAATCTTTTCCAGGATTTTTCCGCTATTGAAATGCAATTTGATGCAGTCAGCGGCTTATTCTGCTGAGTACCAATCGGGCGATGGAGGTTGTGAGAAAGTGCGTTGCGATGAAGAGAAATACCGCCACGCTTAGGTGATATTTACAAAAAATGGTTATGCAGTTTGATAGGATCAGGTGGATAATCATTCATTATCGAATTTTATATTCAGTTGTTCCTTTAATTTTTCATGAAACGCCTTCTTTTTAGGTCAGACACACTATTTAATTTTTGCTTATCTGTTAATAGAATCCTAATGGTCAGTGATTGATACGGTCTTTTTGTTCGTCATCTATGAAACATAGCGCAGCTGGTTTTCTATCTTTTTTGCAAAATGGGCAGTTTATTTTTTTACCGGTGCTGGTGGTAGGAATTTGTCTGCTGCCGGTTGGATTTTATGCCGACCATTTGCATCTGCGTAACCAGGAGCGCGATTTGCGTGATGGAGTGTTAACCCGGCTTAGTCTGTTACGCGCCACTTTGGAGGGTAATATCACCAGCAATGCGCAATTGGTGCAAGGACTGGCTGCATCGATTTCAGCCGAGCCCGATTTGTCTGCCGGCGAATTCGCGCAATTGGCCCAGTACTTGTTCAAAGGCCGCTCGCAATTGCGCAATATCGGTGCGGCGCCTGATTTGGTGATACGGTATATGTATCCGCTTGAAGGCAATGAAGCGGCGATCGGTATGAATTTTCGGGATCATCCCAAGCAACTCCAGGCCGTGTTACAGGCACGCGATAGCGGCAATCTCATTTTTGACGGACCGGTTGATCTGGTGCAAGGAGGGCAGGGCTTTATTGCGCGCCTGCCGATATTTCTTGATGAAAATAAAGCCGGCAAAGAGAAGGTATTCTGGGGCGTGATCTCGGCTGTCATTGATGTGGAGCAATTGTATGCAGCCAGCGGCTTGCCGGATCTGGCGCAAGAATTTGACATCGCCCTGCGGCGGAACGGTGTCGTGTTTTTTGGAGCGGATCAGGTGTTTAATCAACATCCGGTGCTGCTAGATATTTCCTTGCCCAGCAAAGGCTCATGGCAGATGGCGGCGATTCCCAAAAGAGGATGGTCCGCAGCCAGCGGCAGTCCTGTTTTTTTCCGCTTGGGTTTGGTTCTGGCTGGTATCCTGATTTTACTGCCACTTATTGCGATAGGAAGATTCCATCAGAAGAACCGGGATAGTGAAACCCGTTTGCGAACGTTATTTGTGATGTCGCCGGTCGGTATCGCATTGAACGATTATACGACGGGAAAATTCATCGAATTCAACGATGCCATGCTAACACCCACCGGCTATCAGCGTAGTGAGTTATTGGATCTGACGTATTGGGATATCACGCCGCAGAATTATGCAGTTGATGAAGCGCTGCAGCTTGAAATTTTGCAGGTGACCGGTAGGTTTGGTCCCTACCGCAAGGAATATATCCGCAAGGATGGCAGCCGTTATCCGGTGCAGCTCAACGGCGTTGTGATCCAGGATGTTTCCGGGCGGAAATTGATTTGGTCGATTATTGAAGTGATTACCGATCTCATGCAAGCGGAGCAGGCATTGAAGGATAGCCGGGAAAGATATCAACGGCTAGTGGAAGATATTGGCGATAAATTTGTCATTTATAGCTACAAGGCGCTTACCGGTGAGATCGTTTATGTCAGCGGCGGAATCGATAAGGTTTTTGGTATTTCAAGAGAGGAAGCTATCGGAAAATTCTGGAATCAGATCGTAAACTGGTATCCGGACTCACTGAAACATGGCTACTTCATCATTAACCAGATCGCGCAAGGGAAAATGGATTTTGTGCAATTTGAGATGAGCTTTGTCCATCCCGATGGTAATGAACGCACGATCTTGGTCTCGACTCATCCGGCTGATGATGCCGGCGGTGATTTGCGCATTGAAGGTATTGCCGAGGATATTACCGAACGCAAGGCGGACGAACAAGCGCTTATTAGCGCCCGGCACGAAGCCGAGCGGGCAAACGAAGCCAAATCCAAATTCCTGTCCAGCATGAGCCATGAATTACGCACACCGCTAAACGCCATACTGGGTTTTAGCCAGTTGATGGAGCTGGAAGGTCTCAACAATCCGCATTTGAAGTACATCCGGGAGATCAAAAATGCCGGTGCTCATTTGCTAGCGCTGATTAACGAAGTGCTTGATCTGGCCCGAATCGAATCGGGACGGATCGAACTGAAGCCGGAACCGGTCGAGATTCTTCCGTTGATCGAAGAATGTATGAACTTGGTGCGGATACAGGCGGATAAACTGGATGTGCAGCTGACCCATACTGGGTTGGCAGGGAAAGTGCTGCATGCCGACCGGGTCAGGCTCAAGCAAGTGATTCTCAACCTGATATCCAACGCCGTTAAGTACAACCGCCAAGGCGGCAAAGTGCATATCGAAGCGCGGGAATCGGAGAATCACGGTTGTTTGCGGATCGTTATCACCGATAGCGGAATTGGAATCGCCACGCATAAGATGACGGAACTTTTTCAGCCTTTTAACCGGTTGGATGCCGTGAACAGTGGAATTGAAGGGACCGGCATCGGCTTATCGATTACCCGGCAAATTGTCGAATTAATGAGCGGTACCGTCGGTGCGGAAAGCGAACTGGGCATTGGCAGTACTTTCTGGTTCGAATTGCCGGTAAAAGAGCTGCCGGAAAAATAGGCATCAAAGGCAGTGTGTTTCACTATTCACTGTGCTCTGATGATCGCGCCCTCTCTGTTGCACTGCATGACAGTTCGATATTCAGGGAAACGCTGATTAATTCGGCGGACGAGATGAAGCACGAGGCGCACGGAACACAGCAACCGAG
>JAFEEI010000038.1:20764-23325 GCA_018241205.1 Pseudomonadota bacterium | reverse complement strand
GGCATCGTCAATGCCGGCCAGCTCACGGTCTATCAGGACATTCCCACGCCGCTGCGCGAAGGCATCGAGGATGTGCTGTTCAACCGGCGTGCCGATGCCACCGAGCGGCTTTTGGATCTGGCCAAGGAATATCGTGGCGGCGGCGCCACCGATGAAATCGAAGACGCCGCCTGGCGGGCGCTGCCGGTCAATGACCGCATCAGCCATGCCATGGTGCACGGCATCGACGCCTACATTATCGAGGATACCGAAGAAGCGCGCCGCGCCGCCGAGCGGCCCCTGCATGTGATCGAAGGCCCGCTGATGGCGGGCATGAACATCGTGGGCGACCTCTTCGGCCAGGGCAAGATGTTCCTGCCCCAGGTGGTGAAGAGCGCGCGCGTGATGAAGCAGGCGGTGGCCCACCTGCTGCCCTACATCGAGGCCGAGAAGCAGGCGCTGATCGACGCCGGCGGCGACGTGCGCGCCAAGGGCAAGATCGTCATCGCCACCGTGAAGGGCGACGTGCACGATATCGGCAAGAACATCGTCACGGTGGTGTTGCAATGTAATAACTACGAAGTGATCAACATGGGTGTAATGGTGCCGAGCGCGCAAATTCTCGATATGGCCAAGCGCGAGAAAGCCGACATCATCGGCTTATCCGGACTGATTACACCGTCGCTGGAGGAAATGGCGCATGTGGCCAAGGAAATGCAACGCGAGGGCTTTACCATTCCGTTGTTGATCGGCGGCGCGACGACGTCGCGCGTGCATACCGCCGTCAAAATCGCGCCGCATTACAACGGTCCGGTGGTGTGGGTACCCGATGCCAGCCGCGCAGTGGGCGTGTGCAGTAATCTGCTGTCGCAGGATTTGCAAGCGGGTTATATCCAGGAAATCAAGAATGAATACGAGAAAGTGCGCGCACAACACAAAAACAAGAAGGGACCGGCCAAGCTATTGTCGCTGGAAGAAGCACGCGCCAACGCATTCAAGACCGACTGGACCAATTACCAGCCGCATCAGCCGCAATTGATCGGCGTGCGCACGCTGAACAACTATCCACTCGACAAGATCGTGCCATTCATCGATTGGACGCCATTCTTCCAGGCGTGGGAGCTGGCGGGGCGTTATCCCGACATTCTGACCGACGAAGTGGTCGGCGAAACCGCCAGCCAGCTGTTCCGCGACGCGCAGACCATGCTGAAGAAAATCGTCGAACAAAAATGGCTCGGCGCCAATGCCGTGATCGGTCTTTTCCCGGCGAATGCGGTTGGCGACGACATCGAAATCTATACCGATGCCTCGCGCAGCAAAATCGCCATGGTGTATCACTGCTTGCGGCAGCAAGACCAGAAACCGGGCGGCAAACCGAATCGCTGCCTGGCGGATTACATCGCGCCGAAAGACACCGGCATTGCCGATACCATCGGCCTGTTCGCGGTCGGCGCCGGTTTCGGCATCGACGAACGCATCAAGGCATTCGAAGCAGTTAACGACGATTACAGTGCGATCGTGTTGAAAGCGCTGGCCGACCGTCTGGCGGAAGCTTTCGCCGAACACATGCACATGCGCGTGCGCCGCGAATTCTGGGGTTATGCCAAGGACGAGACGCTGACCAACGAACAGTTGATCAACGAGGAATATCGCGGTATCCGTCCCGCGCCGGGTTATCCCGCCTGCCCGGATCATACCGAGAAAGGCCCGCTGTTTGCGACGTTGAATGCCACCGAGAATGCCGGTATCGTGATCACCGAATCGTTTGCCATGGTGCCGACCGCCGCAGTGTCTGGATTTTATTTCTCGCATCTGGAATCGTCTTTCTTCGCGGTGGGGAAAATCGGCAAGGATCAGGTGGAGGATTACGCCAAACGTAAAGGCTGGACACTGGAGGAAGCCGAGCGTTGGCTGGCGCCGGTGCTGGCGTATGAGCGGTAGAAATTAAGGAAACTCTGATAAAGGTAGCGAGCGAGGGCTAGGCAAGGCGAAATCAAGCGAAAAGGCGCAGTTTACAAGGTGTAAACGAGCATTTTGAGCTTGATTTCAACACAGCATGACTGAGCGCAGTAGTTTTTCAGAGCTTCCTTAAATAAGCATAATACTTATTCACTGATTACAGCCGCCGGTATTAGAATAATCAGCAAGAAGTAAAATTTTTGACTAATTTGATTGGAGGCCGTGATGAAAGCAAAAATATTGCGCTATGTGGCGGTTTTACTTGTAGTTCCGGCGCTATCGGGATGCTGGGTGCTGGCAGTGGGAGGAGCCGGTGCGTATGGCGGCTATAAAGCCAAAGAAGAGGGTTATGGACTTCAGAATCCTATTACGCAAGAGAAAAAGGACAACAAGGCCACAGATCAGAAAAAGTAAGATGAAGTGAGGATGTAGTAAAACGGGCTTTGCTTTGGATAAAATTCTTGGATTCCGGGATCTTCATTTTTTCCAAAGTTGCGTGAGCAGCTTTCAGCGGAGAACCCGGATTCTTTGTCGAGACTTTATGATGCAGTCGCTGTGATCGTAATGATTGGGTGTCATCAGGTCCGTTGACTCAGCTCTTAGGGAAATGCTGATTAATTCGG
>JAFEEI010000038.1:0-20718 GCA_018241205.1 Pseudomonadota bacterium | reverse complement strand
AACGAAGTGATTCGCTCGTATAGTCAATTAATCAGCGTTTCCTTAGCGATTACAGCTGGAAAAACGTAATCCCAACTGCAGCAATGCTTCCCAAACATCGCCTTGCGCCATTCCCTTTATCATCCGGTCGATTTCCGCAGCATCGGCTAATTTTTGCGTCAGTGCGTGCGGGCCGATGCGCTTGGCGGCTGCGATCACGGATTTTTGCCGTTCTCCCCAGATTCTCGCGGCTTGTAATAATTGCGCCGGCGGTTGGCCGCTGTCGAGGCCTTTGCGGATGGTGATCAATTGACGGATTTGTTCGCTCAGTGTGGCGAGAATCAGCAGCGGCGCGGTGCCTTCGCCTTGCAATCCGGTCAGGATGCGCAGAAAACGGGCGGTGTCGCCCGCAATCATGGCGTCGGATAATTGATAAACATCGTAGCGCGCGACGTTGAGTACGACGTCTTTCACTTGGTCGAAGGTCAAATTGCCGGCAGGATAGAGCAGCGCGAGTTTCTGGATTTCCTGATGGGCGGCGAGCAGATTGCCTTCAACCTGATCGGCGAGAAACTGCAGCGTGGCGGCATCGGCTTTTTGCTGCTGTGTGGCAAGACGCTGCGCGATCCAGCCGGGGAGTTGACCGCGTTCGACCGGGTACACCGGAATCAGCGTGCCGGCGGTTTCGAGCGTCTTGAACCATTTGCTCGCTTGCCCTTGTTTATCGATACGTGGCAACGTGATCAGCGTCACGGTGTCGGGCGGCAGTGCGGCGCAATACGCTTCGAGTGCCTTGCCGCCTTCCCGTCCGGGTTTGCCGGTAGGAATACGGATGTCCATGATTTTGCGTTCGCCGAACAGTGACAGGTTATGGCCGGCATTGAGCAGTTCCGCCCAATCGAAATGCTGATCCACCGTGAACAATTCGCGCTCGCTGTATCCCTGCTGGCGTGCATGCGTGCGAATCGAGTCGGCGGCTTCCAGGATCAGCAGCGGTTCGTTACCGGACAGTGTGTACAGCGGAACGGTTTGTTTTTGCAGCTGCTGCGGCAGCTGTTCCAGTTTTATCCGCATGACGGGGTAAGTGGCCGATCAGCAGCGGAGAAATTTCCGCTACGCATTCCGGTTTATATCTTGATGGTCGACAGACGCCATAGCATTTGCTGGATCGCATCGGACTGCATATCTTTCTGCAGCAGCTTTTCTTCCGCTTCCTTAGCGAGAATTTGCGCATCCAGGAACGGTAGAACGCGTGTCAGTGTGATTTCGGTATGCGGCACGATTTCTACGCCCTGTTTATTGTACAGCCGGTACTTGACGCGGTACACCAGATTGAAGTCACGCACCCGGCCGCCTCCGGATAGCGACAGAATGACCCTTTCACTGTTTGCGCTGATGACTTCCAACGTAGCTTCCGCTTCTTCTGCAGTGGCGACCACTTTGGTGGTCGATGACGTGCCGATGGCACGCTCCAGATTCATGCCGATGGTGCTGCTTTCGGGGGCGGAAATGTGCAACGATTTGAACGGCAGCGAGGAAATATGTCCACGCAGCTTGAAGCCGCAAGCCGTCAGCAGGAACAGGATCAGCAGCATGAAAATTGTATGTTTGCTCAGTTTCATAATGAGTAGGGTAAGCGGATTTTATACTACGATGTTGACCAGCCGGTCGGGTACGACGATGATCTTTTTGATCGCCTGGCCTTCAATAAATTTCTGCACATGCTCGTTGGTCAGCGCAGCTTGTTCGATGGCTTCCTTTGCGGCATCCTTGGCGATGTTGATCTGTCCGCGTAACTTGCCATTGACCTGCACGATCAGTTTGATTTCATCCTGCGCCATCGCAGTGTTGTCGGCCTGTGGCCAGGGCTGACCGGCAAGCTCGGTGCCGGGCCGGAGTTCGCGCCACAGTTCGTGGCAAATGTGCGGCACGATCGGCGACAGCAGCAGCACGATGTTTTCCAGCGCTTCCTGCATCAGGTTACGGCTGGCGGGATCGGAATCCTGGCACTTCGCCAGACCGTTCATCAGCTCCATCACGGCGGCAATCGCGGTATTGAAGGTATGGCGGCGCTCCAGATCGTCCGTGACCTTGGCGATGGTTTGGTGCAACTGGCAACGCAGGGCCTTGAGTTCCGCTGGCAGTGCGGCATGCAAAGCGGGATCAACCTTGGTTGCGCCGGATTGCAGGTGAACGTAGGCTTGCCGCCATAAGCGTTTCAAGAAACGGTACGCGCCGTCGACACCGGCATCCGCCCATTCCAGCGTTTGCGTCGGCGGACTGGCGAACATCATAAACAAGCGCGCGGTATCGGCGCCGTATTCTTCCACCAGCTTTTGCGGATCGACACCGTTGTTCTTGGATTTCGACATCGTACCGATGCCGCCAGATTCCACCGGCTGGTTGTCGGATTGCAGAATTGCACCGCAGCGTTTGCCTTGATCGTCGAACTGCAACGTGATTTCCGACGGGTTGTAATAGGTGATGCGCCCGCTGCTGGATTTGCGGTAAAAAATCTCGTTCAGCACCATGCCTTGCGTCAGCAGATTGGTAAACGGTTCATCCAGTTTCAGCAAGCCCAGATCGCGCATGACCTTGCTCCAGAAGCGCGAATACAGTAAATGCAGGATGGCGTGTTCGATGCCGCCGATGTACTGATCGGCAGGCAGCCAGTAATTGACGCGCTCGTCGGTCATGGCCCGATGCTGATCCGGACAGGCATAGCGCGCGTAATACCATGACGAATCGACGAACGTATCCATGGTATCGGTTTCGCGGCGCGCTGCTTTGCCGCATTTCGGACAATTGCATTGGTAAAACGACGGTGTTTTGGCCAGCGGATTGCCGGAACCGTCCGGCACCAGATCCTGCGGCAATACCACCGGCAATTGATCATCGGGCACCGGCACCACACCGCAATCGCTGCAATGGATCAGCGGAATCGGACAGCCCCAGTAGCGCTGGCGGGATATGCCCCAATCGCGCAAACGGAACTGCACGCGCTTGTTACCCAGTCCTTTTTGTTGCAATGCTGCGGCGATGGCATCGACCGCCTGCTCAAACTGCAAACCGGAGAATGCACCGGAATCAAAGGTCACGCCGTGTTCCACATAGGCTTCCGTCAGCGGTAACGTCAAACTGTTTTCTTCCGGCTTGATGACGGCCTTGACCGGTAACCAGTATTGCGTGGCAAAGGCAAAATCACGCTCGTCATGTGCGGGTACCGCCATCACGGCGCCTTCGCCGTAGCCCATCAGCACGTAATTGGCGACCCAGACCGGCAGTTTCTCGCCATTGAGCGGGTGAATGACAAACAAGCCGGTGTCCATGCCTTTTTTCTCTTGTGTGGCGAGATCGGCTTCCTTGGCGGAACCGAGTTTGCATTCCCGAATAAAGTCTTGCAGTGCGGGATTGTTTTTAGCGGCGTGCAGAGCGATCGGATGTTCTGCGGCGACGGCCACATAGGTGGCGCCCATCAACGTATCCGCGCGCGTGGTGAAGACTTTCAGATCTTGCGGCGTACCGGATGCGCGGTCGGCGGGAAAGGTGATATCAACACCATAGCTCTTGCCGATCCAGTTGGCTTGCATCGTTCTGACGCGTTCCGGCCAACCTTCCAGCGTATCCAGTGCCGCCAGCAATTCGTCCGCGTACTGGGTGATTTTCAGGTAGTACATCGGGATTTCGCGTTTTTCCACCGGTGCGCCGGTGCGCCAGCCGCAACCGTCAATGACCTGTTCGTTGGCCAGCACGGTCTGATCGATCGGATCCCAATTGACCACGCCGGTAGTTTGGTACGCCAGCCCTTTTTCCAGCATGCGCAGAAACAGCCATTGGTTCCAGTGATAATAGCTCGGGTCGCAGGTGGCGATTTCGCGCGTCCAGTCGATGCTCAATCCCAGGCTTTTCAGTTGCTTGCGCATGTACGCGATGTTGTCGTAGGTCCATTTGGCCGGTGACACATTATTTTGCATCGCGGCATTTTCCGCCGGTAAACCGAATGCATCCCAGCCCATCGGCTGCAGCACGTTGTAGCCTTGCATGCGGCGGTAACGTGACAACACGTCGCCGATGGTGTAATTGCGTACATGTCCCATGTGCAGCTTGCCGGAAGGATAGGGAAACATCGACAGACAGTAATATTTCGGCTTGCCGGGTGTTTCAACCGCTTTGAATGCAGCCGTTTGCTCCCAGTGCTGCTGGGCGTTTTTCTCGATTTCCTGAGGGTGGTATTTTTCTTGCATGGGGACGATGTTTTTATTGGGTAAATTGTTTAATTATACCGCGAACCGGTTGGTTTGATGCTGCATCTGGATGAGTATGCCACGTTGGGAAAGCGTCGATACCGCCGGACGACGATGGCAGCATCTGCTGTAACGCTTGAAGAGTTAAGGTGCTTAGTAGAAGCCTGAGTTCTGCCAAGATAAAGCCTCAGGGTCCGAGGCTTTATGGCAGGGAATGTTTTACAAGATTAACGGCGGAAATGATTAACCCATCAATCCAGGCGGAAACCGATCTTTAACTTGACCTGATAATGCGCGACCTTGGCATTGACGATATGTCCGCGCGTTTCTACCACTTCAAACCAGTCCAGGTTGTGCAAGGATGCACTGGCTTTTGCGATAGCTTGCTGAATGGCATCATCGCTGCTTTTTGCTGACGAACCGACGATTTCGATAATTTTGTAAACATGATCGCTCATTTTGCCGCTCCCTTTTGTTTGCCAAAACTGCGTTATAGCATACTTTGGCCGGTGAACCGGGTGAGAATTTCAATATAATGGCTGTAAACAAAATCCCTGTATCCAAATGAAGGAGAAAGTTTGATATGAAACTAAGATTAGTAGGCGCTTTGTGGGTGATATTGACTCTGACGGCTTGTGCGACTTCGCCGATGGGCAGAAACCAATTGATTTTTATGCCCGACAGTGAAGTCGATGCGATGGGATTGCAAGCCTTCTCGAATTTGAAAAATGAAAAGCCGATCAATCAGGATCCGAAAGAAAATCAGTTTGTTACTTGCGTTGCAAATGCGATTACCCGTGAAGTTGGCGGTAATTGGGAAGTGGTTGTGTTTGAGGACAACACCTTGAATGCCTTTGCATTGCCGGGTCAGAAAATCGGAGTGCACACTGGATTGGTTGAGCTGGTGGATAACCAAGATCAATTAGCGGTTGTGATTGGTCATGAAATCGGTCATGTGCTGGCGCGGCACAGCAATGAACGGATGTCGCAAAAGATGGGAACGCAGATGGGAATTGCGCTTGTTCAGGCAGTTGCTGCACCGGCAACGCCAATGGGACAAACAGCGGTCAGTTTGCTGGGTGTCGGCGCGCAGTACGGCATCATCATGCCATTCAGCCGCTTGCATGAGAGCGAGGCGGATATGATGGGTATCGAGTTAATGGCGAAAGCTGGGTTTAATCCCGCGGAAAGCATCACGCTGTGGCAGAAAATGGCACAGGCCAGCCAGGGAGCGCAACCGGTTGAGTTTCTATCGACCCACCCATCGCATGAAACGCGCATCGATGATTTGCGCGCGCACTTACCAAAAGCCAATGCGCTGATGCAACAAGCGCGCGCTGCGGGTAAACAGCCGAAATGTGTGAAATAGCGTTCTAAACCTTGGGTTCCGGCTCGCTAGCCGGAAAATCCAATTCCACTTTTGCACCGTCCGGATCGTGGCAAAACAACTGCCAGATTTCCAATCCTTTCAGACGGTGCAGATCGTACTGAATACCATGCTTTTTTAGGCAATTAACCGTGGCTTGCAGATTGTTTGCCGTGAATGCCATGTGATCGATGACACCAGCTGCATTGGACGGCACCGGTTTGCCTGCCATGATATGCAGAATGGCCTGCTTTCCGGCATACAGCCATGCGCCGGGGAAAGCAAACGGCGGACGGTAGCCTTCTGTCAATCCTAATACTTCAACATAAAAATTCTTGCTTTTTTCCAAATCGCTGCTCAAGACAGTGAAATGATTCATTCCTTCGATTGCCATTTTGCCGTGCTCGCGGGTAAAAACGTATTTATACCATGATTCCTGTGGAATTTATCGCAGTGGTGATTAATCTGTAACATTCTGATGGATTGGGTAAATTTTTTGTTTCTTCGAGCACGCGGCATTGTGTTTTATTGTTCACAAATATTTTACATTCTCTTAACAATTTATCCCGTTTCTAGGAATATAGTTCGATTCGTCGCAGTTGCAGGTTTTTAATAAACTGGAATTAAGAATCGGCTGCTGCCGGGTATTAGAGGCGATTTCTTTAGTAACTCGGAATATAACCATCTAATTGATCAATGATTAATTGTTTTGTAGCTAAGGGAGAATATCAATGAAGCCACATATCCAAGCAGCAACTTCAGCTGCAGAGCCACCAATCCCATTGACAGATTTGGTAGTGAATGAATTTCTGACTTTCTGGCTTGGGAATGAAGAATATGGCATCGAGATTCTCAAGGTGCAGGAAATTCGTAGCTACGATGCCATAACGCAAATAGCCAACTCTCCTGAATTTATCAAAGGGGTGATTAATTTGCGAGGCATTATCGTCCCTATCATCGATATGCGAGTTAAATTCCGGCTCAGTGAAGCGGCATATAACCAATTTACCGCTGTGATCATTCTGAATGTAGCAGGACGCGTGATGGGAATCGTAGTAGATGGAGTATCTGATGTCATTACTTTGGAAGAAGAACAAATGCGCCCGGCACCGGCGATGGGTCCCGTGATCAATACTGAGTACATCATAGGATTAGGCGCAGTGGATGAACGCATGCTGATATTGGTTGATATCGACAAGCTGATGAGTAGCGGTGATACCGGATTCATCGAGCAAAGCGTGAATTGATAGTAAATTTTAATTGATCAATATTTCCGGAGGAAAATTATTATGTTTAAAGATATAACAATTAAATCGCGGCTCATTATGGTGATCGGCTTGTTCTCGGCATTGTTGATTGGTATCGGCGGCCTTGGCAGCTATGGTATGAGCCAGATGAACGGGGTATTCAAAAATGTTTATGATAGCCGTGTTGTGCCGCTCGGGGATCTAGGCGTCATTTTGGATCGCGCACAGCGCATACGCTTTAATACAGCGGTATCAAGTTATTCCGAGAATCCGGCGGTTGTTGCGGAACGTAAAAATCTTAGCGATCAACGTATCGCTGAAATAAATACGCTATTGTCAAAATATATAGCGGCAAATTTAAGCGCGGAAGAGGCAGCGCTGGTTAATAATTTTGCGCAGCAATGGAAGATTGCGTCAGAATCTATTGATCGTTCTATGAATTTTGCGATTGCTAAAGAATATAAGGCAGCGCAGAAAAATTTGACTGAGGATATGTACGCCAAATTTGATGCCGCGCACGCCACCTTGTTCAAGATGCTCGATACCCAGCGCACATCGAGTGCTGCGGAATATAAAGGAGCGCATGAAGCTTATCAGAGCCTTTTGACAATCAGCCATGCGGTGACAATACTGGGCGTGATTCTAAGCATCATTGCCGGATTCCTGCTGATACGCGCAATTACTCGTCCTTTGAATGAAGCGGTTTCAGTAGCTAATGCCGTTGCGTCCGGTGATCTGACTAGCCGGATCGAAGTGAATTCAACCAATGAAACAGGCCGGTTGCTGCAAGCCTTAAAGGCCATGAATGATAATTTGCTGGATCTGGTGGGCAAGGTACGAAACAGTACCGACTCGATTGCAACAGCATCGGGTGAAATTGCATCGGGTAACTCGGATTTGAGTCAACGCACGGAAGAGCAAGCCTCCAGCCTGGAAGAAACTGCTTCATCAATGGAAGAGTTAACATCCACGGTAAGACAAAATGCGGACAATGCCCGTCAAGCCAACCAACTCGCCGTCGGTGCTTCGGAAGTTGCAAAAAAAGGCGGCACCGTGGTTGGACAGGTGGTTGATACTATGAAATCGATTAATGAAAGTTCAAACAAGATTGTTGAGATTATTAGTGTCATTGACGGTATCGCCTTTCAAACCAATATTCTAGCTCTCAATGCTGCAGTCGAAGCAGCACGCGCCGGAGAGCAAGGCCGCGGATTTGCAGTAGTTGCAACGGAAGTGCGCACATTAGCGCAACGCTCGGCAGCGGCGGCCAAGGAGATCAAGGAATTGATCAACGACTCAGTCACAAAAGTAGCGGATGGCACACGTCTGGTTGATGAAGCGGGCTCCACGATGGAAGAAATCGTGACAGCGGTGAAACGTGTCACGGATATCATGAGTGAGATTTCCGCTGCATCTCAAGAACAAAGCTCCGGCATCGAACAGGTTAATCAAGCGGTAACGCAAATGGACGAAGCAACGCAACAAAATGCGGCCTTGGTGGAAGAAGCGGCAGCCGCAGCGGAATCCATGAAGGAGCAAGCGCAAGTATTAACGCTAGCAGTGAGCAGCTTCAAATTATCGGGAAGTCATGCAGCACCGGCAATGGCTAAAAGAAACAATCGTCCAGCCACCGTCGCCAAATTGCAAAATCACACTTCCGCGGCAAAAAAAGCCGCATTGAAATCCGAAGCGGCGGTCCTGAAAGCCTTGCCTGATCATCCGCGCAAAGCTGCCGCCAGCGGCGGGGAGGATTGGGAAGAATTTTAAACTTGATTGAACATGTGATTCCCCGCAATCTTGCCGGGGAATCAATAAAAATAAAAAAGCGCTACCCTGAAAATCGGGGTGGCGCTTTTTAAGTGAGTAATAAGCAGCAGAAGGCCACTCTGAATTTTTAGCAAAAATCCCGCCTTATGTCTCGCAAGGAGACTGAAGAAAATAGACTGATTTCTTTTAGAAACAGTCCTGTTTTTCCAAATTACTTCAAATTCCTACACGGAAAATAGCGCTACTTCTTAGGTCAGAATAAGAAGTTTTTTACATTAATATGCCTGCTCAAAATCCGTAACAAAACATCTGATTGTATTTCATTAAATGTAAAGTCATTATGATTAAATGACTTATGATTATTTTTTAATAAAATAGATAGCAAAATTTAATGATGGAGGATTAGCTCGATTTCAGTTGGGATAAATTATAGAAGCAGAAACTATGATGCAGAAACAAACTGTTAATATCATTACTGAGTCCTCCGGATCAACAATCAGGCCATAACATTTAACCCATAAATTTCTAACTTTCTAAAGAGTATGGAAAGATACTTTAGGTGCATGAAATTTTATAAATCATAGGATTGGAAATAGCGTGAGGATGTGCTGATATTGATCGATATCGAAAAATTGATGTGTAGTAGCGGCAAGAGTTTGCTTGAACAAAGCGTGAGTTGATAGGTAAGTAATTTTTAATGGGATGATTTTTAAGGAGACTCTAGTGTTTAACAATATGACGATTAAATCGCGATTGATATCGGTAATTGGCTTGTTGTCGATATTGCTGTTGGGTATTGGAAGTTTGGGTATGTATGAATTACATGGAGCGAATAATACGTTCAAGGGAGTTTATGAGGATCGCACTGTTTCTTTGGGGGAATTAGGGGTAGTCATAGATCGTATGCAACGCACACGTTTGAATGCGATTATTGCTGCCTATGCGCATAAACCGGAGGTAGTAAAAGAACGGCAGGCTATGACTGATCTGCGCGATGCGGAGATTGCCGCTGCCTGGCAGAAATACTTAGCTACTAATATGGTACCTGCGGAAAAAACACTGATAGAAAACTTTAATCACGAGTGGAAGATCTATGCTGAAGCGCGTAATCGCACCATGGCTCTGGCGGCAAATGGTGATTATGATGCGGCAGTTAAAAATGCGCTTGAGGCAACGTCCAAATTCGATGCGGCGCATGCAACTATGTTTAAGTTGATCCAACTGCAACGCGATGAGGGTGCGAAAGAATATGCCGCATCGCAAGCGAACTATGAAAGTATTTTAGTTACCAGTGTTATCGTGATGACATTAGGTATAACGCTGGCGATAGTCATTGGTTTTCTGTTGATTCGTGCAATCGTAGGTCCACTGAATGAAGCTGTCGCGGTTGCCAATGCGGTCGCTTCGGGTGATCTGAGCAGCCGTATTGAAGCCCATTCAACCGACGAAACCGGCCGTTTGCTGCAAGCACTGAAAACTATGAATGACAATTTGGCGGATTTAGTAGGCAAAGTACGCATGGGTGCGGATCAAATCTCAACGGCATCCGGCGAAATTGCTTCGGGTAACTCGGATTTGAGCCAGCGTACGGAAGAACAAGCATCAAGTTTGGAAGAAACGGCGTCTTCGATGGAAGAGCTGACATCAACAGTAAAACAAAATGCAGATAATGCCCGCCAAGCGAATCAACTGGCGGCAGGCGCTTCCGAAGTGGCTGTGAGAGGAGGAGCAGTAGTCGGTCAGGTGGTGCAAACCATGAGTTCGATCAATGAAAGTTCGAAGAAAATTGTCGACATCATCAGCGTCATCGATGGCATTGCCTTCCAAACGAATATTCTGGCTCTGAATGCCGCAGTCGAAGCCGCGCGTGCGGGTGAGCAAGGCCGTGGATTTGCTGTTGTGGCTACGGAAGTGCGCACGTTGGCGCAGCGCTCGGCAGCGGCAGCGAAAGAGATCAAAGAATTGATTAGCGACTCGGTGGCCAAGGTGGAGAATGGTTCACGCTTGGTTGATGAAGCGGGTGCAACCATGGATGAGATCGTTAGTGCTGTGAAACGTGTAACGGATATCATGGCCGAGATTTCCGCTGCATCGCAGGAACAAAGTTCGGGGATTGAACAGGTTAACCAAGCGGTAATGCAGATGGATGAGGTCACGCAACAAAATGCGGCATTGGTGGAAGAAGCTGCGGCAGCAGCGGAATCCATGCAAGATCAGACACAAGCGCTGACACAAGCAGTAAGTACTTTCAAGTTATCGAGGGATAGCGGTCATGTCACGGCGACTCCTGTAAAAAGAAGTAATCGTACCGTTTCCAAACTGCCTAATCGTGGGCCTGCTACCAAAAAGACAGCAACCAATGTTAATCAACCGCGCAAAGTTGCCGCAGCCGGTGGCGGTGACTGGGAAGAATTTTAAGTTCTCTCTTTTAGGAAAACACTGATTAATTCGGCGAACGAGATGAAGCGATAGGCGTACGGAACGCAGCGACCGAGACCTATCAATAAGATAGGCGAGGGAGTGAGTACCGCGCAACGAAGCGATTTACTCGTACAGTCAATTAATCAGCATTTCCCTAGCATAAAGCGCAAGAGCACTGTCATTTAAGGCAGTGCTCTTTTGTACTTCTGTAAAATTCGTGCCGGTTTTCCCGACCGTACTAAAGCATTCTTTCAGCGGTCTTCACACTTCGGATGATGCCTGTTACGGTATCGATATTCCAGAAATACGCCATTCCTCATGGATTAATTCTCTCTCAATCTCAGTAGGGTAGTGATAAGGAGCCCTATCATCGGGAGCATTTCATAAAATCCTTTGTAGATAAGGGGAAATATGCTATTTATTATGAAATAGCACACTCAGTTGCTCTAGTAAACTATGCAATCCTTAAATTCCGCGGCAAAAAGCTGGAGGCCATCATCTATGATCAGTGTTAAAAATAAAAAGAAAGCAGATAACAACCGGCACTTGCCGCCATCGCTGCGAAAGGGAAGTTTGTTCAACTGGAGCGAAGTAATGTCATGCTCACCGTGGATGTTTATCGATATCGGCCGGCTTTTGGAGAGGATGAAAAGGATGGCTATTTCAGAGTGTGGAGCAATAAAAGGTTTTCTTGTTTTTGCAGTGCTATGTTCACTGTTCCTGACGAATCCAGCGCAAGCGAATCCCCGCGCGGCTTCTATCGTAATTGATGCGGATAGCGGTGCGGTGTTGCACGAGTCTCATGCTGATGCTAGCCGTTATCCTGCTTCGCTGACTAAAATGATGACGCTTTATCTGTTGTTCGAGGCGGTTGAACAACACAAAATGACGCTGGATTCCCGCATGCCGGTGTCTGTTCATGCGGCATCGATGCCGTCGACGAACATCGGTTTGCGCGCCGGTGACAGCATCAGTATACGGGAAGCAATTCCGGCCCTGATCGTGCGTTCGGCAAACGATGTGGCGGCTGTGGTGGCGGAGGCTTTAGGCACGAGTGAACCAAATTTTGGTCGCATGATGACCGAAAAGGCGCGCAAGCTGGGTATGCATTCCACGACTTTCCGTAATGCCTCCGGCCTACCCCATGACGAGCAAAAAACGACTGCACGGGATATGGTTACTCTCTCGATGCGGCTGATCAAAGATTTCCCCAAGTATTATCATTTCTTTTCCACACAATCTTTTAGTCATAAAGGCACCGTCTATAAGAGTCACAATCGTATGGTGCAAAACACGCCGGGTGTCGATGGTTTGAAAACCGGTTTTATCCGAGCCTCCGGTTTTAATGTGGCGACTTCGGCGAAACGCGGCAATCGCCGTGTGGTGGCCGTTGTAATGGGGGGGAATACCGCCGCCGCTCGTGATCAGCACATGGCGCAATTGCTGGATCGCAGTTTTCATCAGAATCCGTCTTCATTAGCTGGCAATACCATCAATAGCCGGACTGCGTTGGCAGCATCAGCCGGTGAGCAGAAGGAAAAAGCCAAAACTCAAGTTCCGCTTGCCAAAACAGCGCTTGTTTCTGAAAAGGCTGCCAAATCTATGCCACAACAACCCGCGAAATCGCCAGTTAATCCACAATCTCAGCCGCAAAAGGCCACTATGCCGGTGAACGATGGCTGGGCGGTGCAGATCGGCTCTTACCAAGAATCGAACCGGGCGCGTGCACAGGCTCAGGCTGCTGCGCGTTGGGTGCCGGGCGAAGTGGTGATTACAGAAGTGGAGATCAGTAATCGAAAGATGTACCGGGCTAGGCTGGTTGGTCTACAGGAGAGCCAGGCACGAAGCGCTTGCCATAACTTGACGCGGCAAGGGATGGGATGCCTTGTGGTGAGATCATAAATTAGCTAAATCAAGCTAATTTCTAGCAGACGGCGTGCTGATTGACTATGGATCGGCGCGCCAAGGTGCGATTTCCCGCTCGGTTACCAGGCGATGCTTGCTAACTTTGGTGTCGTCAAAATCCGCTTGTTCCAGTGCACTGATCTGATAAACCCCGGTGGCAACGTGAAGCTTGACATGCCCATCCGCCACTGCAATATGACCGGTACCGTCCTTATGCAATTCAATGCTAAAACGGGTACCGAAATCCTTGATGATGGTGTTCCCAACTTTCACTTCCAGTTGCTGAGCGGCATGTTTTTGGATGTCAAAGTAGACATTTCCTTTAAATAGCTCAACTTGCAGCGGTTTGCTTTCTTTGACGGCGACCGAACTGCGCATGTCTAGCGCCATGTCGATACCGGATGCCAATGGAGCAGAAATCGGTTCTTCCGATCTAGTTTCATAAAAACGGATACTGGGTGGTTTGCCGAAATACCAGGTCATCAGACCCAGAAAGATACAAAAACCCATGATCGCGCAATGTACAAAGAAACGCTTCCAGCTGAAAACAAAAGTATACGGTTTAATAACCGGTGGTTTAGGTTCCTGCATTTTTATCTTATCGGGTAAAAGATGAAAACAAAAATTATATACTGCTGAAGATAATTTTTTTAGCTCGAAATTTTATCGAGGTGAGTGTGGTTTTGCTTTACTGCTGGAGTGAACATCGATTGTCCGTATGGGTGGCAAAGCTGGAAGTTTCAGTGGATTGTTTTGACGGCAACCGTAGCATGCCTTGGCTATTCGGCATGGCGCGGATTGCCAATGTAATAATTCAACCCATCGGCTCGCGCCATCAACGATGATTGTGAACGATCAGGTGCAGTAACACCGGTACGATATTCACCAAGCCTTGGTGAATCCTGATTACTTCGTTTTAAATTTGACTGAACTTCCTGATCAGCGGAAAAACTGCTGATTTGTTACGTGTTCCGGTGAAGGATCTTTGGGTGGGGCCTTGTGCGGCTAATAATGGGATAACCCTTTATTATTGTTTGACTCTTCTGCTGATGTGGAGAAATCTTAATCTAGATTTGAAATGGATTATACTGAAAGAAGCAAAAAAGCTGTTAAACAAAGCCATCGATTTCTAATCCGATATTTTCGATGTGAAAATGACGAGAAATAACTCATTAAAATGGTGAAAATATGCTGAATTCTTCAATCCTGGATATCGCCTTGGGCATGGTGTTTCTGTTCGTGCTGATCAGTTTGTTGTGTTCCGCAATCAACGAGATGCTTGCGCAATTGTTGCGCCTGCGGGCGAAAAATCTCGAAGCGGGACTGGGAAATCTGTTGCAATCGGGTGGGGGAAACCAACTGGTCGACGATCTTTATAAGCATCCGTTGATCAACGGGCTTGCAAAAATAGGGCAGAAGCCTTCGTATATTCCGCCGAAGAATTTCACCCTGGCCTTGATGGACATCATGACCGGCAACACCGGCAAGCTGCCAACCGGCAACAAAGTGTTAATCGAGACAATTGAGAAACAAGGTTTGTTTGCGAAAACCGAGGCCGGCAGGTCGATCATCCTGTTATTGCATGAAGCCGGGGATGATGCCGAAAAAGCGCGCAGGAATGTGGAAGGCTGGTACAACGATGCGATGGACCGCGTGGGTGGCTGGTACAAACAGAAAACGCAGATCGTCATTTTTATCGTTGCACTGATTGTATGTACAACCCTGAACATCGATTCCATCAAAATTTCCCACACCCTGTGGACCGATGTCGCGCTGCGGCAAGCATTGGTTGAAGCGGCCTCTTCGACGGATGTTGCCGGTTTGATGACTCAAGAATCGGTCGAGCAAAAAACGACACCGGGATGCGATGCAGCAACTGCGGCGCAGTCGAACGAACCAGTGCCGTGCGAAAGTTCGATGGACGATGTTCAACAATCCGCTAAGAACGCCGGGTTGCTATTTGAACGAATCAATGCATTGCATTTGCCGATCGGCTGGAAGCAGCCCGATGGTAAATGGGCTTTCGCGGGATTCGATGCGATGGATTGGCTAGTCAAAATCATGGGCATCCTGATCACCACGTTTGCCGGATCGTTTGGCGCACCGTTCTGGTTTCAGTTATTGAATAAGATTGTTGATTTGCGGGCGGCGGGTAAGCAGCCTAGTAAATCTGGAGGGTAATAAATCGAATGGAATTATTAACAGACAAGCTTGAGTATGGCTACATATGCGTCACACAGGTAAGTGAGGTTTATCTGCCATTTCTGTTTTGAAGGCATAATCTTCTAAGTATTTATCGAATCTTTTCTTCAGATCGGAAATTGGCCACATAAAGACCTCTAGCAAAAATTTAGACAAACTATAGATCAAAAAGCGAAGCACAAAAAGTTCTAGTTTTTGTTCTTTATCCAATTTTCCCTAATCTTCCTTGCTTTGGAAAAATCTTGTTCCAGTGCTTCGCCATTATTTTGTTTTAATAACCCCCTCAAACTGTTCAATTCGGTTTGGTATGCTTCAATCTGTTCAAGCAGCGCCTCTCGATTCGCTAGGCAAATATCGCGCCACATTTCCGGGGAGCTGCTGGCGATGCGGGTGAAATCGCGGAAGCCGCTACCGGCGAAGCGCAGCAGGTTTTCGGGGTGATCGGTGCTGTGGTTGAGGTGATTCATCAGCGTGAATGCCAGTAGATGCGGCAGGTGGCTGGTGGTGGCGAGTACGCGGTCGTGTTCGTCGGCGGGCATCAGCGATACGTTGGCGCCGCACGCTTGCCATAAGTGTTGTACGCGTTCGACCGCTTCCGTGCCGGTTTCCGGCAACGGTGTCAGAATCACATGTTTGTGGGCGTACAAATCCGCTTGCGCGGCTTGCACACCGCTGTATTCGGCACCGGCGATCGGGTGGCCGGGGATGAAGTGATGGCGGTTTTGCAGCGGCAGATAGTGACGCGCGGCGGTGACGACATCTTGCTTGGTACTGCCGGCGTCAGTGATAAGGGTATGGGCGTGCAGGTAAGGTGCAATGTGCTCCATGGTTGCAGCCGTCTGGCCGACCGGCATCGCCAGGAAAACCAGATCGGCATGGTGTAATGCCGATGCGGTATCGCTGGCGATTTCATCGATCACGCCCAGTTCGACGGCGCGTTGCATATTGGTCTGGCTGCGGCCGATGCCGGTGATATGTTTGACCAAGCCAGCTTTGCGCAGTGCCAGCGCAAACGATCCGCCGATCAGGCCGACGCCGATGATGACCAGTTTATTCAGAGCCGAGGTAGTTGTCATGGCTGCCGCTCGGTTGGTGAGGGGTTAACCCAGCTCGTTCAAGGCGTGATCGAGCGATTCGAGGAAGCGCTGATTTTGCCTTTCAAGTCCGATGGTGACGCGCAGATGATGCGGCATTTCATAAATGCCCAACGGACGCACAATGACACCTTGGCGCAGCAGGCTTTGATAAACTTTCGGCGTGTTGGCAGCTTCGCCTTTGACGCGGAAGCTGATGAAATTGCCGTACGACGGAATGTATTCGATGCCCATTTTGCGGAAACCGTCGGTCAATTGCAGCATGCCGGCGCGGTTGAGCGCATACGACCGTTGCACGAACTCGGCGTCGTGCAGTGCCGCCAGCGCGCCGGTCAGGCCGATGCTGCTGACATTGAACGGTTGCCGCGCGCGGTTCATCAAATTGGCGACGTCGGGGTGCGTCAGCCCGAAGCCGACGCGCACACCTGCCAAACCGTATACTTTGGAAAACGTGCGCGTGATCAGTAAATTGGAAAATTGTTTCAGCCACTGGATGCTGTCCGGTTTGTTCGCTTCCGGCAGGTATTCGTAATACGCTTCATCCATGACCACCAGCACATCGCGCGATACCCGCTCCATGAAGCGCAGCAAATCTTCTTCACTGGACAAAGTGCCGGTCGGATTGTTGGGACTGGCGATAAAGACGACGCGTGTTTCCGGTGTGATGGCGTCGAGCATCGCCGGCAGATCGTGACCGTAATCGTGCGCGGGAACCGGGATGCCGTTCGCTCCCATCATCTGCACCACCAGCGGGTACACGGCAAAGGCGTGTTGCGCGTAAACCGCGGCGGCGCCCGGTTTCAGAAATACACGTGCAGCCAGATCGAGTACATCGTTGGAACCGTTACCCAAGACGATTTGCTCGGGTTCGATGCCGTAACGTTTCGATAATGCGGCTTTCAGTTCATAACCGCTGCCGTCCGGGTACAGCGCGACGTCGTGCAATGTGTTGATCATCGCATCCAATGCGAGCGGGCTGGTACCGAGCGGATTTTCGTTGGATGCTAGTTTGATGATGTAAGACTCATCCAACCCGATTTCGCGCGCCAATTCCGAAATGGGTTTGCCAGGTTGATAAGGATGGATCGAACGGATATATTCCGGAGCAAAATCACAAAGATTCATAGGATTAGATGTGTTATTGATGAAAAAATAATGATGAAAAAACTGAGTGGGTTCAACGATATCAGAATGCAGAGAACACTGATGGCTACGACGCTGGGTACGATCCCAGGATTTTCAGAAAAGCCGCCTTTTCCCGTAATTCCGCCAAGGCGGCTGCAACGTTGTCGTCACGCTGATGCCCTTCCAAATCGATAAAAAATACATATTGCCATAGTCCGGTGCGCGACGGGCGCGACTCCAGGCGGCTCATGCTGACGCCGTGCTGTGCCAGCGGTTCGAGCAATTGGTAGACCGCACCGGAACGGTTGCTGGTCGATACGATGAGCGAGGTTTTGTCTTTTCCCGACGGTGCTACCATCTGATTGCTAATCACCAGAAAGCGCGTGGTATTTTTCGGATCGTCCTCGATGTTTTCCGCGCAAATCGTCAATCCGAATAATTCCGCGGCTCTTTTACTTGCTATCGCTGCCGCTTGCTTATCGGCGGCGGCCTGGCGTGCGGCTTCGGCGTTGCTGGCAGTATGGATCAGCGCGGAACTGGGCAAATGCGGCAAGTTGGCGGTTAACCAATGATGGCACTGCGCCAGCGATTGCGGGTGCGAATAGATTTTGTTGATGTGCGTCAGGTCGGTTTGTTGCGCCATTAGGAATTGGTGCACCGGCAGTTGAATCTCGCCGCAGATGCTGAGCGGCGTTTGCAGCAGCAAATCCATGGTTCTACCGACTGCGCCTTCGGTGGAATTCTCCACCGGTACTACGCCGTAATGAGTGGTATCCGATTCCACGGTACGGAATACATCGTCGATCGAGTCGCATGGAACTGCGGTGATGGCATTGCCGAAACGTTTCAATGCCGCTTCTTCGGAGAAAGTGCCGTTCGGGCCGAGGAAAGCCACGCTCATCGGTTTTTCCAGCGCGCGGCACAGCGACATGATTTCGGTAAATAATTGTTTGATATGCTCGTTGCTGACCGGCCCAGGATTCTGTGTCTGCATGCGCGCCAATATTTGCGCTTCGCGTTCCGGGCGGTAGATGATGCCGCTTTTCTTGATTTTTCCGACCTGCTGTGCCAGCGCTGCGCGCTGGCTGATCAGTTGCAGCAACTGGTCGTCGATGGCATCGATCTGGTCGCGGAGTTGTTTGAGTTCTTCGGACATGGCTAACTAATCTAATCAATCATTAGGCGATTCGGCATTACTCGGAATTTATTCGGAAAGCTGCAGATAACGCGCCATCAGCACGCCGCCGATCGATACAATCTCATGCAGAACATGCGGCGGCACCGGATTGTCGGTATCGACCAGCGTATAAGCCATGCCGCCGCGCGATTTGTTGATCATGGTATGGATATTCAGTCCGGCCTGCGCCATGCTGGTCGAAATCTGCCCCAAAATATTCGGCACGTTGGCATTGGCGACGGCGACGCGGTAGGGCGCTTCGCGTTCCATCTGTGTATCCGGAAAGTTGACGGTGTTGGTGATATTGCCGTTTTGCAGATAATCGATCAACTGATCCACCACCATCACGGCGCAATTGTCCTCCGCTTCAGAGGTCGATGCACCGAGGTGTGGTAAGGTGATCACGCCCTTCTGGTGCTGCAATTTTTCGCTGGGGAAATCGCTGACGTAGGTTTTGATTTTATTGGCGGCGATGGCTTGCAGTACCGCATCTTCATCGACGATCGCGCCGCGCGAGAAATTCAGCAGAATCGCATGATGCTTCATCAACTGTATCGTGTTGCTGTTGATCAAATGCCGCGTCGAATCGAGCAACGGCACGTGCACGCTGACGAATTCGCTGTGGCGCAGCAGATCTTCCAGGCTGTTGGCTTTCTTGACTTCCGCCGACAGGCTCCAGGCCGATTCGACGGTGATTTTCGGGTCGAAACCGATGACCTTCATGCCCAGTCTGATGGCTGAATTGGCAACCAAGCGGCCGATTTCGCCCAAGCCGATCACGCCCAGCGTGCGTCCCGGTAGTTCGATACCGGAGAAACGTTTTTTGCCGTCCTCGGCTTGCTTGTTAAGGGCCGCATCGTCACCCTGCAGGCTGTCGGCGAATTGCAACGCCGGTACCAGATTGCGCGCCGCCAGAAACAAACTGGCCAGCACCAATTCCTTGACGGCATTGGCGTTCGCGCCGGGTGTATTGAAAACCGGCACACCGCGTGCGTTCATCGCATCGACCGGGATATTATTCGTACCAGCGCCGGCGCGGCCGATCGCTTTGACATTCGCCGGAATGACGCTATTCAGCATGTTGTGCGAGCGCACCAGAATCGCATCCGGTTCCGCGATATCATGACCGACCTGATAATGTTCTGCAGGAAAACGGTTGAGTCCGTGCGCAGAAATCGCATTGAGTGTCAGAATTTTAAAGGGTTGTTGTTCAGGCATGGCGGCTGGCAAACTCCTTCATGAATGCGACAAGTTTGGCGACACCTTCGAGCGGCATGGCATTGTAGATCGATGCCCGCATACCGCCGACCGAGCGATGCCCCTTCAGTTGCAATAAACCGTTGTGTTGCGCTTGTTTGAGAAATTCGCCGTCCAGTGCGGAGTCTTTCAGTGTGAACGGCACATTCATGCGTGAGCGGTCGGTTTTCGCCACCGGGCAATGGTAGAAATCGGTGCTGTCGAGATAGTCGTACAGCAGATTCGCCTTGATCATGTTGATTTTTTCCATCGCTGCCAGCCCGCCTTGTTTCTTCAGCCAGGCGAACACCAAGCCGGTGATGTACATGGCATAGGTCGGGGGCGTGTTGTACATCGAATCATTTTGGGCGTGAATTTGATAATCGTACAAAGCCGGTGTGCCGGGCAGGGGTTTTCCCAATAAATCTTCACGCACGATGATCAGCGTCAATCCAGCAGGGCCGAGATTTTTTTGCGCTCCGGCATAAATCAAGCCAAAGCGAGTGACATCCAACGGCCGCGACAGGATATCGGAAGACATGTCGGCAACCAATGGAACCTCGACTTCAGGTACCCAGTGAAACTCGACACCGCCGATGGTTTCGTTGCTGGTGTAGTGCACATAAGCAGCTTGCGCGTTGAGACGCCATTGATCTTGCGGCGGCACGTAGGTGAAATTCGCGTCTTCGGATGACGCGGCGACATTGACGGTGCAATAGCGGCGGGCTTCTTCGATCGCTTTGGCCGACCATTGGCCGGTATTGATGTAATCCGCAGTGGTTTTGCCGCGCAACAGATTCATCGGCACCATGGCAAATTGGCTGGAAGCGCCGCCTTGCAGGAACAGCACCTTATAATTTTGCGGAATCCTCGCCAGTTCACGTAAATCGTTTTCCGTTTGTGCCGCGATGGACATGAACTCCTTGCCGCGGTGGCTCATCTCCATCACCGACAT
>JAFEEI010000037.1 GCA_018241205.1 Pseudomonadota bacterium | reverse complement strand
CTGATCGGTTTTAGCGATGTAGCCTAAGGAAACGCTGATTAATTGACTATACGAGCGAATCGCTTCGTTGCGCGGTACTCGCTCCCGCGCCTATCTTGTTGATATGTCTTGGTCGCTGCGTTCCGTGCGCCTCGTGCTTCATCTCGTCCGCCGAATTAATCAGCGTTTCCCTTAATCTTGATAGGAATTGATAATGAAGAAACAAATAGCGAGCGTAATAATTTGTGTGATGGCAGTGCCGCTGTTATCCGGTTGCTGGACGCTGGTTGCGGCCGGTGCGGGGGCGTATGGCGGATATAAAATGAAAGAAAATGGTTACACTTTGCAAAGCCCGATTGCCAAGGAAAAGAAATCGGACAAATGAAATGCGGTTATTTAACTTTTTTCGCTGCATCTTCCGGATTTTCTTTTTTCCGGAAACTATCGTAAATCATCAGTGCGGCGCCGACAAAAATAGTGGAATCGGCGATGTTAAACGCCGGCCAGTGATAATTCCCAACATAGAAATCGAGAAAATCGACCACATGACCCAGCGTGACGCGGTCGTACAAATTTCCCAGTGCACCGCCCAGGATCAAGCTCAGCGACAGGCAAAATAATTTCTCATGGCGGTATTTGTTGAGCAGAAAAATGATCAATAAGGCTGCGCTGCCTGCGATGCCGCTGAGGAACCAGCGTTGCCAGCCGGGCTGCTCGCTCAAAAAACTGAATGCGGCGCCGGGATTGTACGTCAACACCAAGTTAAAAAAGCCGGTGAGCGGAATGCTCTGGCCAAACTCCAAGGCAGACTCGATCCAGAATTTGCTGGCAAGGTCCAATACGAGGACGATCAAAGCGATACTCAGGCTGATGTAAAGTTTCATAATTCCAAGTTTCTTTTCAAAAGTAGCAAGGGCATTATGCAAAATGCCGTTCTTCGCCAGCGCCGTAAAGATTGGTAATGCAACGTGCGCACAAAGTAGGATGCTCGGTATGCTGGCCGACATCCCGGCGATAATGCCAGCAACGCTCGCATTTGGTGTAGGTGCTGAATACCACAACAATACCTTCCTGATGTGCATCGTTAACCGGGGTTAAGCGGGCTTCGGAAACGATCAATACAAAGCGCAAATCGTCACCGAGCGCGTTTAGTAAGGCGAAATCTTCTTTGCTGGCGCGAATCTCTACGGTAGCTGCCAATGAGGAGCCGATTTCTCCTTGCGTGCGCGCGTCTTCCAGTTTCTTCAGCACCTGTGAGCGCATGGCGCGTATTTTCGCCCAGCGTTGCAGCAGCAATGCCGTGTCGGCTTGTGCCGGAAAGGTATGCCAAGTATGCAGCAGCACGCTGTCGCTGCTATTCCCCGTCAGATGCTCCCAGACTTCTTCCGAGGTAAAGCTCAGAATCGGTGCAAACAACCGCACCAGACTGTGCGCGATATGGTGCAGCACCGTTTGCGCCGAGCGCCGCGGCAGGCCGTGGGTTGCTGCCGTGTATAAACGATCCTTGAGGATATCCAGATAGAAGCCACCTAAATCTTCGGAGCAGAAATTATGTAATTTATGCACGACTTGATGAAATTCATAGCGCTGATAGTTCTGCGTCAAATCGTCTTGAAAGCTGTGTGTCAACGCCAGCATATAGCGGTCGATTTCCAGGCAATCCGCGATGGCGACGGCATCGGTATGCGGATTGAAATCCACCAGATTGGCAAGCAAGAAGCGCAGCGTATTGCGGATACGGCGGTAGCTTTCGACTACTCGCTTCAGAATTTCTTCGGAAATGGAGAGCTCGCCGGAGTAATCGGTTGAAGCAACCCACAGCCGCAGAATGTCGGCGCCGGAAGTATCCATCACTTTCTGCGGTGCAATGACATTGCCTTTGGATTTGCTCATTTTGTGACCGCTGCCGTCTACGACAAAGCCGTGCGTGAGCAAGGCATCGTACGGCGCGCGCCCATCGATAGCGCAACCGGTCAGTAACGAAGACTGAAACCAGCCGCGATGCTGGTCGGAGCCTTCCAGATAAAGATCCGCCGGAAATTTGAGCTGTGCATCGGCTTTCACCACGGTATCGTGCGTCGTGCCGGAATCGAACCAGACATCCAATGTATCAGTCAGTTTCTTATATTCGCTGGCTTTGGCGCCGAGCAACTCGGCGGCGTCAAGCGCAAACCAGGCTTCGATACCCTGCTGCTCCACTTTTTGCGCCACTTGTTCAAGCAATTCGAGCGAACGTGGATGCAATGCATGGGTGTCTTTATGTACAAAAAAAGTCATCGGCACGCCCCAATTGCGCTGACGTGACACACACCAGTCCGGGCGGTTTTTGATCATTGCTTCCAGGCGCGCTCTGCCCCATGCCGGAAAGAATGCGGTGGAGTCGACCGCGTGCATGGCCAGATCGCGCAAAGCTTTTTGCTGCGCTGTGGAAGCGGCAGTATTGTGCAGATTCATGCCAATGAACCACTGCGGTGTTGCGCGGAAAATAATGGGGGTTTTGTGCCGCCAGCAATGCGGATAGCTGTGGTCGATTTTTTTCAGGCAGAACAGATGAGCGCTGTTTTTGAGTGTCTCGATGACGACATCGTTAGCTTTCCATACCGAAAGTCCACCCACCAATGGTGTGCTGGCAGTAAATTTGCCGTCGCCGTCAACCGGACTTTCGCTCGGCAAGCCGTAATTCTGGCCGACAAAATAATCATCCAAACCATGTGCGGGTGCTGTGTGCACCAACCCAGTCCCGGCTTCCAGGGTGACATGTTTGCCGCAAATGATTTTTACCGTGCGCGGCTCGAACGGGTGCTGCAGCTGCACATGCTCCAATGCTTTGCCCTTGCAGGTGGCAAGCGTTTCTCCGGCAAGATCGTAGCGTGCCAAACAGGCTTGTTTCAATTCGCTGGCAAGTATCAGCAATCCACGTGCTGTTTGAATCAATTCATAATCGAAATCGGGATGCACGCTGACCGCTTGGTTAGCGGGCAGTGTCCAAGGAGTCGTGGTCCAGATAATGGCATAAGCTTGCGCATTCTCAGGGATCGTGATGGAAAAAATACTGCCCAGTGCTGCCACTGCGGAAGCAACGGAAAATCCGACATCGATTGCCGGTGAAGTTTTGTCTTCGTATTCCACTTCCGCTTCGGCCAAGGCGGAGCCGCAATCGATACACCAGTTGACCGGTTTCTGTCCTTGATACAAATAGCCGTTCTGATGAATTTTTCCCAATGCGCGGATAATGCCGGCTTCGGTTTTGAAGTTCATCGTGAGATACGGATTATCCCAGTCACCCAGCACGCCCAGACGGATGAAATCGGCTTTCTGGCGCTCGACTTGTTCTTTGGCAAAAGCGCGGCAGAGCTCGCGCACTTTATCCGCGGGCAAGTGCTTGCCGTGTTTTTTCTCGATCTGATGCTCAATCGGCAGGCCATGGCAATCCCAGCCGGGCACGTAGGGCGCATCAAAACCGGCCAGTGTTTTGCTTTTGACGATGATGTCCTTGAGGATTTTATTGACGGCATGACCGATATGAATGTCGCCATTGGCATAAGGCGGTCCGTCATGCAGAATGAATTTGGGGCGTCCTTTGCTGGCGGCGCGGATTTTTTGATACAGATTTTTTTCCTGCCAGGCTTTCAGCATACCCGGTTCGCGGCTGGCCAGATTGCCGCGCATCGGAAACGGTGTGTCGAGTAAATTGAGCGTTTTTTTATAATCAGTCATGAAAGTTACGATGAATTAGTTAAAGAACGTTGCACATGCTATTGGAATGGATTGGAGCCGTCGTGAAAAAGCTTTTAGCCTGGGCGACATCTCGCTCGATTTGCCGGATGAGCGTGTCGATATCCCCGTATTTTTCTTCGTCGCGCAATTTGTGCAGAAAATTAACTTGCAAATGCTGCCCGTAAATTTCTTGGTTGAAATCGAACAAATGCACTTCCAGCACAGGCTTGCCATTGTCATGCGTTGTCGGCCGCACGCCCAGACTGGCGACTCCGGGCAGCGGAGTGGCGGGCGAAGCTTGGATGGTACCGCAGACCGAAACGGCGAAAATTCCCGACAGCGGCGGACGATTATGTTTCAATTGAATGTTCGCAGTCGGGAATCCGAGTTGTTTACCTAACTTATCCCCATCGACTACCCGTCCGCTAATGCTGTAAGGTCTACCGAGCAATTTCCCGGCTTTATGCAGATCGCCGCCAGCCAGCGCTGCACGTGTCGCGGTACTGGAAACGCGCTGACCGTCGATGGTGATGCTCGGCATGGCTTCGACGGTAAAATTATTTTTCGCGGATAACGCTTGCAACATGGCGAAATCACCGGCGCGGCGCGCGCCAAAACGGAAGTCATCGCCCACCAGCAGCCAGCGCACGGCAAGCTCTTCTTTCAGGATGTCTGAGATAAATTGCTCCGCGCCGATTCTGGCAAAGTCATAATTGAAACGGCAAATGTGGATACAATCGACTTCCGTCTGAATCAAACAGGTTAATTTTTCCCGCAAGCTGGTCAGACGGACAGGCGCTTGGTCCGGAGCGAAAAACTCGCGCGGATGCGGCTCGAAAGTCATGACGCAGGCAGGAAGTCCTAATCGGCTGGCGGTATCTTTCAAACGAGAAAGCATGGCTTGGTGACCGAGATGGATACCATCAAAATTGCCTATGGTCAGTGCGATCGGTGTTTTAGCACCGGATGACGCCCTTCGCCACGTATGCATGCGCTCGAATCCAAAAAAGTAGCAATTCTAGCGTGTTTGAGGTGAACAGGTCTAGTTTGCATTGCGTGGCTGTGTACGTTGAATTCAAATAATTATAAATACTTACTGGAAAGAGTGACACATGGAGAATCGGCGGTGGGATAGATTAATACTCGCGTTGGTTTATTAATTTGGTTATATTTCTGCAATCGTTTTTGTTATATTTGTGGTCAAATAATTGAAACATTCGAATCAACCAATCAAACCGGGTGAAAGAGAAGACCGGATCTTGCAGGCGCTGGCCTGTTTGCTGGAACATCCGCACAGAATTAAAATTACCACGGCTGCGTTGGCAAAGCAGTCGGGAATCTCGGCATCTGCGATCTACCGCTGTTTTTCCAATAAGTCGAAAATGTTTGCGGCCTTAATTGAATTTATTGAGAAAACATTGTTTGTGTTGATCAATAAGATTCTGCAAGAAGAGCAATCGAGCGCCAAACAGATTGAGAACTTGCTACTATTATTATTAGGTTTTTCGCAAAAAAATCCCGGTATGACGCGGATTCTGATTGGCGATGCGCTGGTGAATGAGCAGGATCACTTGCAATCGCGCATTCAGCAGTTGCATGATCGCCTTGAAGCTACTTTTAAGCAAGTATTACGATTTGCGATCAGTAAGCAACAATTGAAACTGGATGCGGATATAGCAGCGCAGGCGAATTTGCTCATGTGCTTTGTGATTGGCCGCTGGTATCAATTTGTGAAAAGTGAATTCCGGCGCGATCCACTGGCCAATTGGGAAGTGCAACGGCTGACTGTGCTGCCGGATGCGTTTCTGTAATGCAATAAATTTTACCGGTGGCTACGAATGGCATACCGGACAAGCTGGATCTTTGCTTAATCTGACAGAACGCCAGTTCATGGTCAAACCATCCAATACCAGCAGACGGCCGTTCAGGCTTTCTCCGATACCGAGCAAAATTTTTAATGTTTCCGCCGCTTGCATGCTGCCGATGATGCCGACTACCGGTGAAAATACGCCCATGATCGCGCACGGCATGTCTTCCTGATCGCCGTCAACCGGAAATAAGCAGTGATAACAAGGACTGTCGCCATGGCGTAAATCAAACACGCTGACCTGACCAGAAAATTGCACCGCGGCACCGGAGATCAGCGGTTTTTTATAGGTGACGCACGCTTGATTAACATGGTGACGTGTGCCGAAATTATCGCTGGCATCTATGACGGCATCGGCTTGCGGAATCAGTTGCGACAGTTTCTCAGCATCGACGCGCGCTTGAATCGCTGTGATATGGATTTCGGGATTGACTCTGAGAAGCGATTGTTTAGCCGATAGCGTTTTTTCCATACCGATGGCACTGCTGTCATGCATGATCTGACGCTGCAGATTGGTCAAGTCAACTTGATCGCCGTCGCAGATTGTCAGGTTGCCAACGCCGCTTGCAGCGAGATACAGCGCGGCAGGCGAACCCAAACCGCCGGCGCCGATGATTAATACATGGGATTGATTGAGTTTTTCCTGCCCCGCAATGTCGATTTGCGGGAGCAGGATGTGGCGGCTATACCGGAGTAACTGATGATCATCCACAAGCCTTGTGCGATTAGCTTTCGCTTTTCTCAGTGAGTTTTTTCTCAGGCGATGCGGTAATGCCTTTGAAGTAATTCAGGGCTTGCTTCAACAAAAGATCTTCTTCGGAACCGAATTCCATCGGAGCTTTATTTTTGTCTTTGTTTTTCTTTTCTTTCTTCTCTTTTTTCTCGCTGGTTGGCTTCAGTGCTGCTTTTTCGGTTTCGGAAGCAGTTTTTTTCTCCGCTTTTTTGCCATTGGACAAATGCCGGTTTAAGTCCGCTTCCCGCAAACGTTGATCATCACCGCTGTCGGCTTCGTCCAAAACATCAGGGGTAATGCCTTGCGCCTGGATAGATTGACCATTCGGTGTGTAATATCGTGCGGTCGTCAGTTTGATTGCGGTATTGTTTCCCAATGGCAGAATCGTTTGCACCGATCCTTTGCCGAATGTTTGCGACCCCATCACAATAGAGCGTTTGTGATCTTGCAAGGCACCAGCAACAATTTCCGATGCGGAAGCAGAGCCGCCGTTGACCAGAGTAATCATCGGTACAGTTTTAACTTCGGCAGGCAATCCTTTCAAATAATCTTCGTCCGGTCCGCGCAAATAATATTCTGGGTTGGCGTGCAATTTCATTTTTGCATCGGGACTACGTCCTTCGGTGTAAACAACCAGAGAGTTTTCCGGCAGGAAAGCAGCTGATACGGCAACGGCGCCGTTGAGTAACCCACCTGGATCGTTGCGCAGATCCAATATCAATCCTTTCATAGTGCCGTTACTTCCGGCAAAAAGTGTTTTGATGGCTTGCGCTAGATTTTCACCGGTTTGCTCTTGGAATTGCGTGATGCGGATATACGCATAACCCGGTTCGATCATTTTCGATTTTACGCTTTGGATTTTTATGATGTCGCGCACTAGATTAAAAACCAGTGGCTCCGTTTCTCCTTCCCGCACAATCGTAATCTTGATCGAGGTATTGGGTTTGCCGCGCATGAGCTTGATTGCATCATTCAGCGTCATGCCTTTGACGACGGTATCATCCAATTTGACGATCAGATCGCCGGTTTTTATGCCGGCGCGAAACGCCGGTGTGTCTTCGATCGGCGATATGACTTTTACGACACCGTCTTCCATCGTAACTTGAATGCCTAAGCCGCCAAACTCACCTTGGGTGCCGATTTGCAGTTCTTTATATTCGTCTTTATCGAGATAGGATGAATGCGGATCCAATCCTATCAGCATGCCATTGATCGCTTCGGTAATCAGTTTCTTGTCTTCAACGGATTCGACATAATCGCTCTTGATGCGGCCGAAGACCTGTGCGAATGTCCGTAATTCATCAATCGGTAGCGGATGGATTGTCTCAATATTATCTTTTTTGGCAATAGCGGAGAAATTCAAACTGAGCATCATGCCAGTGATTGCACCAATCAGAATTAAACCTGTTTTTTTGATTACGTTACTCATTATGCTATCTCCGCACTGGTCAAATTTATGTAAATGGCTGCTGTGATCATTCTATTTTTATCCACGTCAATGGGTCAAACGGCTTTCCTCCGTGGCGAAGCTCAAAGTACAGGCCTGAATCGGCATTTCCGCTGCTATTTCCAACAGTTGCGATCGTATCGCCGCCGCGAATCGACTCACCGGCTTGTTTGTGAAGTGTTGCATTATTGCCATATAAGCTCATGTAGTTGTTTCCATGATCCAGAATTATCAAATTACCAAACCCTCTCAGCCAATCTGCAAATATTACCCTACCCGCAGAAATTGCTTTGACTTCGCTGCCAATAGGAGATTCAATAAATAAACCTTTCCACGTCACGTGTTTACCTGAGCGTTGACCACCAAATGTGTTTACAAGTTTCCCGCGTACCGGCAAATTTAATTTGCCCTTTAGTGTTGAAAATGCTACATCAGCAGCAGAGGCATTGGGGAGCCTATTGTTAATTACAGCATTATTGGATTTTTCTTGTGCAAGTAATTGATTAATGCCACTCACTAAGCTAGTTAAACGCTTTTCATCCTGCTCAAGCTTGCTTATTTCCTGTTGTTGCTGGCTAATCTGGCCGGATACCTGAGCGAGTATCATTTTGTGCTTAGCTTTTTCCTGTTCAAGTTTTTTACGTTGGTTGAAATATTCAGTCTGATTGATGGTGATTTCATCTTTTTTTTGGCGACTAGCCTTTGTCAGAGTTTCAATTTCATCTTGATTGTGCTGAAGATTTTTGATGCTATTTGCGCGCGCTTGTGAGAGTTGACGGTAATAGTGAATATCACGGGCAATCTGATGGGGGTCTTGCTGATTCAATATCAATCGTAAGTAGTCTTGTTGCTTGCCTAAATATTGTTGATGGAGCAAGCTATTTAATTGTTCCCGTTCAATTTCCATGGAATCGCTGATTTTCTGGTGTTGTGCTTGCAACTGTTTATACTCTTCGACGGCTTGCCGGTCATGTTCGATCAGTTTGGCCATTTTTTGCGTGATGCTATTAATCGCGACCTCCGTATCTTGCAATACATCCGCTGTGTTTTGTTTTAGCGTTTCCTTGTTTGCTAGATCCTTTTGCAGCGATTGGATGCGCTCGCGCAGCAGTTTGAGATTTTCCTGGTTGTTTGTATATCCCGATGACGTATAAAGGAAGGTCAGAGCGCAAATTGCCAGTGCTGAACGAATGTGCTTTGTATGGTTTGAATTAAACGTACGAGCTTCCGGATAGATAAAGTTTATTCGAAATAGTATGCCGGCCGCGCGCATATTTTGAATAAATGAACGAATATATTTAAGCTGTGGATTTACCTTGGTTAGCCACGTTTTGCATTGCTTCTTGAATTTCAGCTGAATTTCCAAGATAGTAATTTTGAATTGGTTTCAAATTATCATCTAATTCATAAATTAATGGAACGCCGGTCGGGATATTGCAGTTCAAAATATCTTCGTCGGATATGTTATCCAAATATTTGACCAGTGCCCGCAAAGAGTTGCCGTGTGCCGCGATAATGATGCTTTTGCCTGCCTGAACTTGTGGTGCGATTGTCGTATTCCAATAAGGCAGGAATCGGGCAACCGTATCCTTCAGACATTCAGTCAAAGGAATGTCGTCATGCGCCAAATTTTGGTAACGCGAATCCATGCCCGCATAACGAGTGTCATCTACGGTTAGTGCAGGCGGTCTGACATCATAGCTGCGCCGCCAAATTAGGACTTGTTCGTCACCATATTGCGCCGCAGTTTCTGCTTTGTTCAATCCTTGTAATGCGCCGTAGTGCCGTTCATTCAAGCGCCAGGTATGCTGGATAGGAACCCACATTTGATCCATTTCATCCAGTACGATCCATAACGTGCGAATGGCGCGTTTGAGGACGGACGTATAGGCAATATCAAACGCAAATCCATGTTCGCGTAGCAGCCCTCCGGCATTTTGAGCTTCTTGTATGCCTTGGGGCGTTAGATCAACATCTGTCCAGCCGGTAAATCGATTTTCTTTATTCCAGGTACTTTCTCCATGCCGCAGGAGAACAATTTTCTTCATATTGACCTTTTGATAAAAAGGAGGTGAGTTTCGTCAAGCAGATTTTAGAATGTTAGTATTTTATTATATTTTTTCTGATAAACACAGCATTAGACTGATTCTTTTATGCAAAAAGAGCCGTTGGTGTTTTTTTCATGAAAATGAGGATGGTTTTTTATTTATTGCTGCACGTAAGTGAGTCTATAAGCATAATGCCGCTATGCGCGCAGTCAAATGTCAGAAACCGGAGAATCCCTTAATTTTTTAGTTTCTGATAAAATCAGCAATTCAAAAAATCGAACAAAATAAAGCTAATATGGAACTGTCATTATTTCAAGATCATTTTCTTCTCAGGTTAGAAAATATACTTTTCGTTATTACGGCTGTTATCAGCGGTTCAATGTTGTTATGGTCGATGGTGACGCAACGCGGTATTAAAGAAATTGATGCGCGCACAGCAGTACAGCTGATAAATTATCAGGATGCGCTGGTATTGGATGTGCGCGATGATAGCGAATTTGCCGCAGGGCACCTACCGAATGCTAAGCATATTCCTGCTGAAAAAATCGAAGAGCGCTGGGGGGAATTACAAAAATTCAAGGAGAAACCGGTTGTAGTGATTTATCGAAGTGGTATCCGGTCAAATAATACTAGTCTGTTTTTAAAGAAGAATGGTTTTTCTCAAGTAATTAATCTAATGGGCGGTATTGATTCCTGGAAGCGCGCCGGTTTACCGATGGTTAAACGATAGAGGAAGTAAATGCCCAAGGTTATTATGTATACAACGGGTTTTTGCCCTTATTGCAAGATGGCTGAAAGCTTATTGCGCGCAAAGGGTGTGCAGGAAATTGAGAAGATCCGTGTTGATCTTGAGCCGAAACAACGTATTGAAATGATGGGGAAAACAGGGCGGCGCACTGTTCCGCAGATCTACATAGGTGAAAAGCATGTTGGCGGGTATGATGATCTGGCGCAACTGGATCGCGAAGGTGAGTTAGCCGTTCTGCTGGCTAATTGATCAAGAGGTCATTGTTGATGCACTGGCGGTTCGTCATTTTTAGATTAACTTTTTATTTTTTATTTGAATAAGGTCATGATGAGTGAGCAACTGCAACCGGTATTTGCCATAGAAAAAATCTATGTGAAGGATTTGTCCTTGGAGATTCCTAACGCACCGAATATCTTTCTGGAAAGGGATGCGCCGGAAATTAATTTACAACTTGGAGCCAAGAATCAAGGGATCGGTGAGGGGCTGTACGAAGTGCTGCTAACGGTAACGGTAACTGCCAAAATAAAAGACAAGATTATGTTTCTGGTTGAGGCTCAGCAGGCAGGAATTTTTCGCATCAGCAATATACCCAATGGAGAAATTGATCCTGTGCTAGGAATTGGTTGTCCTAACATTCTCTTTCCCTATTTGCGCGAAGTGGTATCGGATGTTGTGACGCGTGCGGGTTTCCCGCCAGTCATTCTCAATCCGGTTAATTTTGAGGCCATTTATCAGCAGAAAAGAGCGGAAACAAAGCCGAATTAAGAGAAACTGTAAATACGGAGGTGAGGGTGGCTATGGAAAAAAGCTCGCTGATTTATTCGTACTGGCTAAAAAGCAGAATAAGTTTCTCACTGATTGGTATTTTTCTGTTTCTTCCCGGTTATGCTATCGCCGACATGGAATTTTTATCAATTGCTGAAGATTCTGTTGTGATGTATGACGCCCCGTCAATTAAAGCCGACAAATTATTTGTGGCGAACCGTCATCTTCCGGTCGAGGTTATCGTTGATGTTGAGGGGTGGGCGAAAGTTCGTGATAGCAGCGGAAGTCTTGCTTGGGTTGAGAAGAAAGCGCTAAGTCCGCAGCGTTATGTTGTCGTGACGGTACCTTTGGCCGATATTCACAAATCGTCCGATACGAACTCGGAATTGGTGTTTCAAGCCGAAGAGAATATTGTTCTGGAATGGTTGGATTCCGATAGTAAAGGCTGGGCAAAAGTACGGCATTCCAGCGGTCAAACCGGTTATATCAAAGTCAATCAGGTCTGGGGTTCATGAGAATTGCAGTGCTGGGTGCCGGAGCGTGGGGTTCCGCGTTAGCAATTAGCTTATCAGCTCGTCATCAGGTTCATTTGTGGACAAAAGATTCAGCTCATGCAATTGAGATGAATCACCAGCGAAAGAATCAAGTTTTTCTGCCGGGTTATTCGTTACCTGAGTCTCTGAAGATTACCTCTGTGCTCGAAGAAGCCTTAGAAGCCGCGAATCTTGCTTTAATCGTTGTACCGGTTGCCGGTTTGCGTGACACATTGCGTGCTATTGTTGCCAGTAAGTTCAAGGTGCCTATCATTTGGGGATGCAAAGGGTTCGAATCAGAAACTACTAGCCTGCCACATCAAATTGCGAAAGAAGAATTTTCCGATTTATTGCCGCCCTGCGGTGTATTGTCAGGGCCGAGTTTTGCCCAAGAGGTGGCTCAAGGCCTTCCCACTGCTTTGACGCTGGCGTCTCGAGATGTTGATTTCGCACGAAAAATGGCGATGGAGCTGCATAGCGCTAAGTTGCGAATCTATACCAGCGAGGATGTTGTCGGTGTCGAAACAGGGGGGGCGGTAAAGAATGTGATTACGATAGCGGCGGGTATTTCCGATGGCATCGGCTTCGGTCACAACGCACGCGCCGCTCTAATCACTCGAGGATTATTCGAAATTACACGATTAGGACTCGGTTTGGGTGGAAGTATGAAGACCTTCATGGGGTTGGCGGGTGTGGGTGACCTCATTCTAACCTGCACCGGTGATTTATCCAGGAATAGGCAAGTTGGACTGATGTTGGCTAAAGGGAAATCACTGGAAGATATTTTGAATACATTGGGACATGTCGCTGAAGGTGTGCACACAGCCAATTCAGTATTGCAATTGGGTCATCGATTAAATATTGAAATGCCCATTACCCAAGCAGTATGCGATATTTTGCATGGCGTAGTATCCGCTAGAGGAGCAGTCGAGGTGTTGTTAAATCGGGAACAAAAATCAGAAATTTATTAGCGTGGAGTTCCTTGCGCGCGCTTAAGATTGATTATGCATAATGTGGTTAATTGTTTGTTTCTGATCATCTTTATTTTTGTTGATTTAATCGCTTTTGCAAAAATGATTGATTCTCTTGATAAATGATGCAGCGGGTAAGCCTTAATGTGCTTGACCGGGCGCTAACAGCTTGATATAAGAGCGGCTGCAGTACTTGCTTGTGATTTAATTACCATTAACCAAGAAGGGGAATTATATGAACAAATCCGAACTTATCGAAGCTATCGCAAAATCGGCTAAAATTTCTAAGGCTTCAGCAGGCAGTGCATTGGATGGCGCATTAACTGCGATAAAAGGGGCGCTTAAAAAAAATGAAAGTGTAACTTTGGTCGGATTTGGGACTTTTAAAGTGGGTACAAGAGCTGCACGTACTGGCCGTAATCCCCGTACAGGCGCTGCCATCAAAATCAAAGCAGCGAAGGTTCCTAAATTCAGTGCTGGTAAAGCACTCAAAGATGCAGTAAACTAGCGCTCCTTTATGACCGGGTGCTTAGCTCAGCTGGTAG
>JAFEEI010000036.1:22603-24313 GCA_018241205.1 Pseudomonadota bacterium | reverse complement strand
CTTGGGGCGGGGTCGTTCATTTGATAGACAATTACACAGTTAATGGGACAGTCTCGATTCGGCAAGGAATATCTGAAACTCTTGGTGAGTGAAATCCGCATCAAAGGCAATCAAGCAGAGATTACTGGCAGTTATTCTGCGCTTGCTCACGCTGTGGAAGAAACAAAAAAGCACTCTCTTGAAAGAGTGCCCAGTTTTGTACCGAATTGACTCCTCGACCAGGGCTCGAACCTGGGGCCTGCGGATTAACAGGTGTAATATCTAGCTGTTTTTATTAATACTAATCTCACTAATATTCATCAGATTTGTCGTGTCCTATTTTGTGCGGATACCTAAGTTCGTTAAGCGGCTAAATTATTGCATATAATTAAATACAGTTTATAGTTAGATTTCAATGGAATTGAGAATGCAATCGATAGCGTGCGATGTTAAGTCTAAGTTGATTAAGGAATTTTTTGAACGTGACACGAATCAATTACAGAAGGATTATCCTTCCATTCTGGAGGTTAATGTTCCGAAAAAAACTTTTCTTTACCGTCAGGGGGATCATTGTTCCAATTTATTTTGGATAAAAAACGGTATTGTTAAGCTTGCTCATTTAACGGAGCAGGGGAGTGAAATTACTATTGATTTACTTAGACGAGGGGATGTCATTGGTTGTTTTCTGAATAATTCTGTCAGTCAAGAAATGGATGAGACTGCACAGGCATTGGATGATGTTAATTTCTATCGTATAGCATATAGCGATTTTAAAGCGATGATGTCTCATCAAGCAGAGTTGGCTTGGTATGTCATTGAAGATATGTATGCCCGGAAGCAGAGAGTAGAACGCAAATTAAGAACTATTTTGACTCAACCCGTTGAAATACGCGTTATAACTACCTTATTAGAATTAGCTGAGATGTTTGGAATAAGATGTACTCATGGGTATACCTTGGAAATCCATTTAACCCAGCAGGAAGTGGCGGATTTAGTGGGAGCTAGCCGCTCTGTTGTAAGCACGATTTTGAATGATTTCAGAAATCGCGGAATGCTTGATTATACGCGCGATCAGATTTGTATTAATGATGCTGCTCTTATTGATTCTTGTAGATTTCAGCAACCCTAATAACTTGGAACTTAGCGAGGAATTGTTAAATTTGTTTTGTAGATAACAGACATCAATGATTGCGCTGTATTAATTTATTGATCATGGTGACTATTGGAGTGACCAAAAATTAATATAGGAGCATTTACATGAAAGTAATCTCACCGCGTATACACGGTTATTTTGATTTTTTGACAGTCTTTATTTTTTTACTGGCTCCTGCACTTTTAGGATTAGACCAGCTATCAGCAATACTTGCCTATGGCCTTGCCGTAGTACACTTGCTTGTTACCCTGGCTTCTGATTTTCCTTTTGGGGTAGTAAAGCTGATTCCATTTACCGTGCATGGCTGGGTTGAGCGTATGGTTGGTCCCTTGTTGATAGCTACCCCCTTTATTCTTAATTTCTCAGATGAAGAAGCAGCAAGGAATTTTTATATTGCAATGGGTATTATTATTATCGTGGTTGGTATGCTTACTAATTATCAAGCCAAGGCAGGGGATGGGGGTTGATTAGTTGTTTGGGGGTGTTTGTAGGTGACCGCAGTGAATGTATCAATCTTTGCCCGGCCATAGGCCGGGCGCTCAAGGAACAATTCGTTAGGGAAACGCTGATTAATTGAC
>JAFEEI010000036.1:0-22538 GCA_018241205.1 Pseudomonadota bacterium | reverse complement strand
GCGCCTCGTGCTTCATCTCGTCCGTCGAATTAATCAGCGTTTCTTTCCTTAGGCAAACATACTGGATTTATTTAGCTGCTACTTACTCAGGCTTTCTTCCACGGCCTTACTATATGCAGCCAATGTCTTAGCTCGGGCAAGTGCAAACTTTTTTTCCTCCACGCTAAGTGTCTTGACTACTTCCGCGACTTTGGACAAAGCAGGCTCATGTGGATGGTGTAATTCCACCCAGATTAAGTATGCACGATCAGACAAAAATAAGGACATTGGATCAATCGCTGCGTATTTATAAGTTGACACGGTTTCCTCCATTCGTCGTTATTGAAGTGATGAGGCATATAGAGCGTTAAATTGAAAGGCCAGCCCCAGTCGGCCTAACGTTCGGATAATCAGTACTGATTATCCTTTTGGTACAAAGACCATACCAGGTTATCACATACAGACTATTTAATTCCATTCTTTCTTACAGCTGATAATTAGCTCATCCAAAAGAAAAATATTTCTTCAATTTACTCCAGAAACCATCGGCATCCGGACTTGCAGTGCTGGTTTTGGATTTATCGACCAGCAAATTTTCCATGATCAACTGGTAAATTCTCGATAATTTCTCGAGATCATCCACGGCGACGTGCTCATTCAATTTGTGGATCGTCGCATTGCGCGGGCCGAATTCGATGACTTGCGTACAAATGTCGGCGATAAAGCGGCCGTCCGACGTGCCGCCGGAGGTGGAGAGTTGCGGTTCGATGTTGGTGACTTCGACGATGGCGGCGTGCATGGCGTCGGCCAGTTCCGCTTTGGGGGTGAGAAACGGTTTACCCGATAGTTCCCATTGCAAATCATAATCCAAACCATGTTTATCGAGAATTTCATGCACGCGGGCTTTGAGCGATTCGACCGTGCTGGCGGTGGAGAAGCGGAAGTTGAACAATAAATTCAGCGTGCCGGGAATGACATTTGTGGCGCCGGTGCCGCCATGAATGTTGGAAATGTGCCAAGTGGTCGGCGGGAAATATTCGTTGCCTTGATCCCATTCGGTTTGCGCCAATTCCGCAATCGCCGGGGCGGCGAGATGAATCGGGTTTTTCGCCAGATGCGGGTAAGCGATATGGCCTTGGATGCCTTTGATTTTCAGACTGCCGGATAAGGAACCGCGTCGGCCGTTTTTGATGGTGTCGCCCAACGTGTCGGTACAAGTGGGTTCACCGACAATGCAGAAATCCAGTAATTCGCCGCGCGCTTTGAGCGCTTCGACCACTTTGACCGTGCCGTCGACCGCAACGCCTTCCTCGTCGGAGGTGATCAGCAGCGCGATCGATCCTTGATGATTGGCATGCTGTGCGACAAAAGCTTCGATGGCGGTGATAAAAGCGGCGAGCGACGATTTCATGTCAGCAGCGCCGCGGCCGTACAATTTGCCGTCCCGGATCGCGGGTACAAATGGATCGCTATCCCACTGCTCCAGCGGGCCGGTCGGCACGACGTCGGTATGTCCGGCGAAACACAACACCGGCGCCGTATCGCCGCGCCGTGCCCAGAGATTGTCGACTTCGCCAAAGCGCATTCTTTCGATACGGAAACCGAGTTTCTGCAGCCGTTCGATCAGGATTTCCTGGCAGCCGTCGTCGGCAGGGGTGAGTGAGCGGCGGGCGATCAGTGTTTGCGCAAGCGACAGTGTGTCATCGGACATGATTTTTTCCTGAATTTAATAAGTTAAAGATCGGCAGCGGCGCGGGTGTATGAAAACCACAGCAAACGCGGCATAATACTTCGGCGTTACAGTAGGGATTTGAGCGATTTTCATGTAAATTTGCGACTGTAGCGCTTTGAGAAGATTGCCGGATTCTACACGCCTGATTGAAGTCTTGTACAACACCGTGTCATCATGCACCGAGGTTGACCGGGTTTAACTCACTACGAGGAAGATTGCCATGCTCCTGTTTCTCTTCTATGTCGTCTTGTTTGTCATTGCCGTTGCCAGCCTGATTCTGGCGGTTCCTTTTCTGCGCCGCCATCTGGTCAGCAATCCGGTCCTGAAGATTTTCCGCAAAATGCTGCCGCCAATCTCGCAAACCGAGCAGGAGGCGCTGGATGCCGGTACGGTCTGGTGGGAAGGTGAATTATTCAGCGGCAAGCCGGATTGGAAAAAACTGCTGGCTTATCCCAAGCCGCAATTGAGCGCGGAGGAACAGGCATTTCTCGATGGTCCGGTGGAGCAATTGTGCGCCATGCTCGACGAATGGCAGATTACGCATGAATTGAAGGATTTGCCGCCGGAAGTGTGGCAATTCATCAAGGACAACGGTTTCTTCGGGCTGATCATTCCCAAACAATACGGTGGTTACGGTTTCTCGGCGCTGGCGCATTCCGAAGTGGTGATGAAAATCGGCTCACGCAGCGGTACGGGGGCGGTTACGGTGATGGTGCCGAATTCCCTCGGGCCAGCCGAGTTGCTGCTGCATTACGGTACGGAAAAACAGAAAGAATATTACTTGCCGCGCCTGGCCAAGGGCCTGGAAGTGCCTTGCTTTGCACTGACGTCGCCGGAAGCGGGATCGGATGCCGGTGCGATGCCGGATTTTGGCATTGTGTGCCGCGGTGAATACGACGGTCAAAGCGATGTGCTGGGGATGAAGGTAACCTGGGAGAAACGCTATATCACGTTGGGACCGGTTGCGACTATTCTCGGTCTGGCGTTCAAATTGTACGATCCGGACCGGCTGCTGGGCAAAGGCGAAGACCTGGGTATTACGCTGGCGCTGATTCCCACCCATACGCCGGGCATCCATATCGGGCGGCGCCACTATCCGCTCAATGGTGCATTCCAGAACGGCCCGAACTGGGGCAAGGAAGTGTTCATCCCGATGGATTGGATTATCGGTGGACAAGAAGGTGTCGGGCAAGGCTGGCGCATGCTGATGAATTGCCTGTCGGTCGGACGCGCCATTTCGTTGCCGGCCACCAGCGTGGGTGCGGCGAAATTGGCGGCACGCACTTCGGGTGCGTACAGCCGCGTGCGCACGCAATTCAAAACGCCAATCGGTTACTTTGAAGGCATCGAGGAGGCATTGGCGCGCATCGGCGGCAATACCTACATGATGGACGCCGCGCGTGTCATGACCGCCGGTGCGGTCGATTTGGGCGAAAAGCCTTCCGTCGCGTCGGCCATCGTCAAATATCATCTGACCGAACGCGGACGCCAGGCGGTCAACGATGGGATGGATATTCACGGCGGCAAAGGCATCTGTATCGGGCCGAGAAACTATCTGGGGCGTACCTATCAACAGATTCCGGTCAGCATCACCGTGGAAGGCGCCAACATTCTGACGCGCAATATGATCATTTTCGGCCAGGGTGCGATCCGCTGCCATCCCTATCTGTTGAAAGAAGTCAACGCCACGCATGATAACAATCCGGACAGCGCATCGCTGGCGTTTGACGAAGCCTTGATCGGACATGTCAAGTTTACCCTGCGCAATACGGCGAACGCTGTGGTTTATGCGCTATTCGGCGACTATATCAAAGACAACGCGCCGGAAAATTGCGCAGCGGAAACGGCCGCTTATTACCGTCAATTGGCGCGCTACTCCGCCAGCTTTGCGTGTATCGCCGATATCGGGCTGATGCGCCTGGGCGGGTCGCTCAAACGCCGGGAGCGATTGTCCGCGCGCCTGGGCGATATCCTGAGTTTGCTGTATCTGTGCTCGGCTGCCTTGAAACGATTCGAGGATGACGGCCGTCCCGCTGCGGATTTGCCGTTGCTGCATTGGTCTATGCAGGATGCTTTGTACCGTTTGCAACTGGCATTCGATGAATTTCTGACCAACTTTCCTGCGCATATCGCCTTTATCTGGTTGCTGCGCGCACTGGTGTTCCCGCTCGGCAAACGGTGCAGACCACCGTCCGATGCGCTATCACATGAAGTTGCCCGCTTGATGATGGCACCGGGTGCTGCGCGCGACCGTTTGACTTCGGGTATTTTCGTCCCCACTGCGGAGAGCGAACCGATGGCGGATCTGGAACACGCTTTGCAATGTGTCATTCAATGCAGCGCTATCGAAGCCAAGCTGCGCGAAGCGGTCAAGCAGCACAAAATCACCGATCACGGCGACGGGCAGATTGCGCAAGCCTTGCAACTGCATATCATCACGCAGGAAGAGGCTGATCTGCTGAACAAGCTGAAAGATCTGCGCAGCCGGGTGGTTAAAGTGGACGATTTTCCGCTTGATTTCGGTCACGAAACAAGGGCGGATACGGGAATTGCCGGAACAACCGGTCATGTGGCGAGCGCCGCCGGCGCGGGCGCTGCTGGTTTTGTCGCGGCGGTGAGTGCCGCAGCTGCTGCGGCTGCCGAAATGGTGGATAGCATGTCTTCAGACGAGGAGGGCGGCGGTGACGGTGAGGATGAACAAGACAAGGATTGATGGGTGCTGAAAGCATGAGGATACTGACAGAAACCCCGGTATAAAAAGGAACATTATGCAAACCGAGCAAAGCATCATTCCACTGGAAGCGGCCAAAACGCTGGACGGTCTTTTTAGAGAACGGGTGCAACGTTCGCCGCAAAAAGCGGCGTATCGCTATTTCGATCCGATCAGCGAAGAATGGGCCAGCTATACCTGGGAGCAAATGAACCAATGGGTGGCGCGCTGGCAAGCCGCACTGCTTAAAGAATCGCTGGCTGCGGGAGACCGCGTCGCGGTGATGATGAAAAATTGCCCGGAATGGGTGATGTTCGAACAAGCAGCGCTCGGACTCGGATTGGTGGTGATTCCTTTGTACACCGACGACCGGGTTGAGAACGCCGCATACGTCATCAACGATGCCGACGTTAAATTGTTGCTGTTGGATAACTCGCATCAATGGCAACAGTTTCTGACCCTGCACGATGAAGTGGTCAGATTGCAGCGCATCATCATTGTCCGGCCGTTTGAGCCGGATAGTATCGATGCTTGCGACAATGTCCGTGTCGTGGCCGCGATGGATTGGCTGTCGTCGGCTCATGCCGGCGAGGTGCGGCATATTCCCAGCGATCCGCATGCGCTGGCCACGATCATTTATACCTCCGGCACGTCCGGCCGTCCCAAGGGCGTAATGCTCAGTCATCACAATATCTTGAGTAACGCTGCCGGCTGCTTGCAAGTGATTCCGGTGCTGCCGGACGATATGCTGCTGTCCTTTCTGCCGTTGTCGCACACCTTCGAACGCACGTCGGGTTATTACGTGCCGATGATGGCGGGCGCGACGATTGCGTACGCACGGTCGATTCCGCAATTGCAGGAAGATCTGCTGACCATACGTCCGACTTTGCTGATTTCGGTGCCGCGCATCTACGAGCGGGTTTATGCGGGTATCCGGACAAAACTGGCTGAAGGTTCGGGTTTTGCGCGCTGGCTGTTCAACTTTGCGGTGGAAACCGGGTACAGTCAGTTTGAACTCCAGCAAGGCAGAGGGTACCGGCGTTTGTCGCATATTTTGTGGCCGATCCTCGAGCGATTGGTGGCCGACAAGGTGATGGGCAAGCTGGGCGGACGTTTGCGCATGGTCATGAGTGGCGGCGCTGCTTTGTCGCCTGAAGTGTCGCGCATCTTTATTGGTCTTGGCTTGCCGGTGCTGCAAGGCTACGGCATGACGGAGAGCAGTCCGGTGGTGTGTGCTAACCGGATCAGCGATAACGTACCTGCCAGTGTCGGCTTGCCGATTCCCGGCGTGATGGTCAAGCTGGGTGAGAACGATGCACTGCTGGTTCGTGGACCGAATGTGATGCTGGGGTACTGGGGCAATCCCGAGGCAACGAAAGCGGTGATCTCACAGGACGGTTGGTTGAATACCGGCGATATCGCATCGATCGATGAACAGGGGCATGTCACTATCACCGGGCGGTTGAAGGAGATTATTGTGTTATCGACCGGCGAGAAAGTGCCGCCCGCCGATATGGAGACGGCGATTCTGCGCGATCCGCTGTTTGAGCAGGTGATGCTGATCGGGGAAGCGCGTCCCTATTTAAGTGTCCTGGCTGTGTTGAATTCAACCCGACAGCAGGATCTTTTTGCGCACTACGGTCTGACGGACGATTTGGGTAATGAGCAGCAAAAGCATCAGCTGGAGAAAATCTTACTGGAAAAAATCGCAGCGCAAACGAGCGGATTTCCGGGTTACGCCAAAATACGCCGGGTGGCGGTCATTCACGAACCGTGGAATGTGGAAAATGGGTTGCTGACGCCGACGCTCAAATTAAAGCGTGCCAAAGTAATGGAAAAATATAAGACTGAAGTAGATAGTTTGTATACCGGGCATTGAGGAAGCAAAGCGATGGCAAAAGACATGAGCAAGCTGGATAAAGTCGTATTGGAAGCGCGCCGGAATGCCGAGAAACGTGCGCAAGGCTATCGTGAGCAAGCGCTGAAACTGTTTCCGTGGGTTTGCGGTGGTTGTGCCCGCACCTTCGATCACACGAATCTGCAGTTATTGGAAGTGCATCACAAGAACAGCAATCACGACGACAATCCGCCTGATGGCAGCAACTGGGAACTCCTGTGCACCTATTGTCATGAACATGAACATTCCAAGCTCAAGGATGCCATGGGTCGCATGGATAGCGGAAGAACTGAAAACATCGCGACGTTCAATCCTTTCGCTAATCTCAAGGATAGGTTGAAGAATAAATCTTAGTGCAGATGCCGCTCGGCTTTGCTGCGGCAGTTTATTGATCATGAAGATATTGCTCCCTGTTTGTTGTGTTAAACCGGCAGGCGGCTATAATCAATTTTTACAGCTAAAAGGAGTCAGGGTATGGTGAAGTTGACTGATGTCAAAGGAATCGGTCCGGTGAAGCTCAAGGTATTAGAAGAGCACAAAATCAAAACGGTTGAAGCGCTGGCTGCAATCAGTTTGGCGGAATTGCAAAAGATACCGGGGTTCAAAGGTGATTTGCGCGCGCGCGCAGTGCAGAAATCGGCGGCGGATTGTTTGCGAGGAAAAATAGATAAGCAAACAAGCGCAATCAGCAGTAATGCTCAGGCTGCGGTTGAAAAAGTTGTAAAACCGAAGGTTGTCATCAGCCCTACCGTGAATCAATCCGAAACCGATAAAGTGAAGGATAAAAGCAAAAAGAAGTCTCAGAAAAACGACAAGAAAAAAATAAAAGACAAAGAAAAGAAAAAAAAGAATAAAGATAAAAAGAAAAACGGCAAGAAAAAGGACAAAAAGAAATCATAGTTCTTTCGGTCTGACCAGATACTGCAATTGCGCTTGATGAGCTTTTGCCGAGATGGCGGCAGTACCGAAATCCAGAACGGCAACCGCAGCGGTAGTCAATAATTTGCCGGATTGATTGACAGGCGGAGGTTCTTTGGATAAGTGGCAGAGCAATTGATCCAGGCCGGGATTGTGACCAATGAGGAGGAGGGTGCGGATACCTTCGCCGTATTGATGGATCAGTGCAATCAGATCAGATAATGATGCCTCGTAGATTCTGCTGTCCCAAAGCATACTTTTTTGTGGCAGATTCAGTTGTTCCAACACCAATCGACCTGTTTGTTTGGCTCTCAATGCCGGTGAGCATAGGATTTGATCAATATGAAACTGCTGCTGTTTCAGCCATTGTCCCATTTGCTTTGCAGCCTTCCTGCCGCGGGCTGTCAGCGGCCGGTCGAAATCCGGTCTGTTTTCCTCGCCCCAATCCGACTTGGCATGCCGCATGATGATCAGCCGGTGTTTTTGCATCGATGGTATAAAAATGTATTCACCAATTAATATATTATCACCCATAAGGCGCCGGATATGGATGAATCCTACGCAGCAGTGGATTTAGGTTCCAACAGTTTTCACATGATTGTGGCCAACTGGACGGATGGCCGCTTGCAGATCATCGATCGTATGAAAGAGATGGTCAGGCTGGCTTCCGGGTTGAACGACAAACAGGAATTGACAAAGGAATCCATGCAACAGGCGCTGGAATGCTTACAACGTTTTGGTCAGCGTATCCGCGAAATTCCCCATGTGAATGTACGTGCGGTTGGCACAAATACACTGCGCCAGGCGCGCAATGGCGCGGATTTTTTACTGCAGGCGCATCACGCGCTGGGTCATCCGATCGAAATCATTGCCGGACGTGAAGAAGCCAGGCTCATTTATTCCGGTGTCGCGCATACGCTGTACGATGAAGTGAATAAACGCCTGGTGATCGACATTGGCGGCGGCAGCACGGAATTGATCATCGGCCAGGGGTTCGACACTTACCAGACGGAAAGCCTGTATATGGGCTGCGTCAATATGAGTCAGCGTTTTTTTGACGACGGTAAGATAAAAGCCAAAAAAATGCGCAAAGCTGTGTTGTTTGCGATGCAGGAGCTGGAATCACTGGAAACGGCGTACAAAAGAATGGGCTGGGATTATGCTCTGGGTTCTTCCGGCACCGTGATTGCCATCCGCGATGTGGTACAAGCGCAAGGCTGGTGCGATTCCGGTATTACGGCGGGTGCGCTGACGAAATTGCTGGATACGCTGGTGGCGATTGGCGACAGCGCACTGATCGGCTTTGCTGGTTTGTCCGAGCGCAGAAAGCCGGTTTTTGCCAGTGGTGTCGCGATACTGTACGGTATTTTTGAAGCACTCAACTTGAAGAAGATCGACGTATCCGATGGTGCGCTGCGTGAAGGCTTGCTATACGACCTGATCGGCCGGGTGCACGATGAAGACATCCGGGACCAGACGATCATGGCGGTGGCGCAAAGGTACAGTGCCGATTTGGAGCAGGCCGGACGGGTCAAAGAAACAGCCGAAAACTTTTTTCATCAGGTAAAAGCCGCTTGGGAATTGGATGAAAAAAACGACCTGAAATTGTTGCGCTGGGGCGCTTACCTGCATGAAATCGGCTTATCGGTTGCGCATAACCAATATCACCGGCATGGCGCCTATCTGACCGCCAACTCGGACTTGGCCGGATTCTCACGGCAGGAGCAAATGCAGCTGGCGATGCTGGTGCGCAGCCACCGGCGCAAGTTTCCCGCGGAAGAATTTGAGCCGGTCGCGCTTGCCATGAGAACCTCCGTCATGCGCTTGTGCATCCTGTTGAGACTGGCGGTGGTGCTGCATAGAAGCCGCTCCAATACCAGTCTGCCGGAGATACTGATCCAGGTGAACAAGAACCAGATTAATCTGGATTTCCCCTCCGGCTGGCTGAATGAACACCCTTTGACGCTGGTTGATCTCGGCACTGAGCAAAGCTTTCTACAGAGTGCGGATATCCGGCTGCAATGTCATTGATGACCATACCCTTCGGGCTTGGTTGACAGGTAAATTGCAAAAATACTCTGAGGATTTCATCACAAGTTACAGTATTGTAAAGGTTTCAATCTATTGAACATATCCAAAGCTAACGTTAGACTGACGGTATTTTTGTGTCAGAAAAATCATGCGCTTTTTATTCATAGTCTTACCCGTCGATGCTTCAGTTAACAAGGAAATGGCATGTGCTTAGGAAAATTGATGAGTCGTTTTGGTGAAATTCGCAGCCTGTTGTTAGTCTTGTTGATGATTTTACCGGTTCCGGTTGTTGCCGAGGAATGGATTTATACTGTCCGGCCCGGCGATAATTTATGGAATCTGACCGAACGCCATCTCAAAAGTATGGACTATGTGCCGCAACTGCAGCAGCTGAACAAGGTGCAGAATCCCTATGTGATACCGCCCGGAACCCAGTTGCGCATTCCGGTAGCGTGGAGCGAAGTGCAAAATACCTCGGCGCGGGTGATCAGTGTGTACGGTGCAGCGGCGTTGCAGCGCAAAGATCAGGAACGCATGCCGGTCGAGCAGGGCATGCAATTGCTGATCGATGATGAAATACACAGCGGCAACGACGCTTTCGTGACAGTGGAGTTCGCCGATAACTCGCACCTGCGGATGCAGGAAAATACCCGGTTGCGCTTCGACAATATGCGCATCTTCGGCGATTACGGTTTGACCGATACGCTGATTGATTTGCAGCAGGGGCGTACGGAAAGCACGGTGCCGGAAAAATCCGGAAAAGCCACGCGCTTCAGGATCAAAACACCATCTGCGATCAGTTCGGTGCGCGGTACGGATTTCCGCGTCGGGATCATTGAAACACAATTCGGCACCAGTAGCGAGGTGCTGACCGGTAGCGTGGAGGTTGCCGGCGAGAAAAGAAATGTCAAAGTGCCGGCGGGTTTTGGCACGATGACGGCGCAGGGCATGCCGCCGGTATCGCCGGTCAAGCTGCTGCCGCCGCCGGATCTGTCCGGGACGGCGCATTATTACCAAAGTTTGCCGCTGGTGATTAAATTCAATCCGTTGAAGGGCGCGCACGCGTACCGTGCGCAAATCGCCGCAGACCGGGACTTCAAAAATTTACGATCGGAATTTACCACAGCCAGTTTGCCTTTCCGCGACGGGGAAATTCCCGATGGAGACTACTGGCTGAGGGTGCGCGGCATTGACGGTTTGTCGATCGAAGGTAAGGATGCGGTCATTCCTTTCGCGCTCAATGCCTATCCGGAAGTGCCTTTTATTCTCGCGCCGCTGCCCGGCGGCATGGCGGAACCGGAAAAGCAGCAATTCAAGTGGGCGGCACAGACCGATGTGTCGCATTATGCGGTGATGATCAGCAAAGATGCCGATTTTTCAACCGCTCTTTACTTCAACCCTGAAGTCAAAGAAAACAGCGTGACGTTATCCGAATTGCTTACTCCCGGGCATTATTTCTGGCGCATTTTCTCGGTTTCGGCACGCGAAGGCGCCGGTCCGTTCAGTGACACGATGGCGTTTCGCGTACCCTATCCCGCGCCGACGGTGGGAGAGGCGCAGCTCGACGACGGCAAAATGACGTTCGCCTGGCGCGCCGCCGAGGAAGGTCAGAGTTTCCAGTTCCAGTTTGCGCGCGATAAGGAGTTCAACGAAATTCTTCACGAAGAATCGACCGCCGCTTCGCAGCTGACGATCGCAAAACCGGACAGCGGTACCTATTATCTTCGCATCAAAACCATCGAATCGGATGGTTTTCAAGGGCCATGGGGAAAGCCGCAGGCGGTTGACGTTCCCTTTGGTATTTCCTACTGGTTCATGCTGCTGATGTTGCTGCCGCTGCTGGTATTGATATGACCCTGGCGGGTAAGCCGTGGCAGCATTATTCATTTGCTGCGCGCGTTGTAATTCTGCTTGCCGCTGTTGCAGGCTTGGCTTATACCGGAGTACTGGAGCGTTTTGATTATATCTTGTACGACAAAATGGCCATCCTGCAACAATATCCGCAGGATCCCGATATCGTCATCGTCGCCATCGATGATGAGAGTTTCAAAGCGCTGGGCCGCTGGCCATGGTCCAGAGGCGTGCATGCAGAACTCATCGACCGCCTGAGATCGATCGGCAACAAAGCGGTGGCCTTGGACTTACTGCTGTCCGAGCCGCAGGACAATGATCCCTTGGCCGATCATTTATTGGCTTATGCCATCGCAGCGCACGGCGGTGTCATTTTCCCCGTAGCACCGGCATTGGACGGTACGGAGGATACGCTGACGCTGGTGCAGCCGCTGCCGTTGTTTACCCAGCAGGCGGTGCTGGGGCATACCGATGTCGAGCTGGATAGCGATGGTGTGGCGCGGCGTGTTTTTTTGTATGCTGGCATCAATGCGCCGGTATGGCCCGCGTTGGGATTGGCGCTGACCAATCCGCTGGCAGCGCGGGCAGGGTATCAATCACTCGCTCCGGAGCAAATGCAGGAACAAACGGGACACTGGGTGCGGGCGCAGGAGGCGTTGATTCCCTATGCCGGCGAATCCGGCAGTTTCCGCAGACTGTCGTATGCTCGGGTTCTGTTCGACGATGACGCTCTGGCCGGATTAAGGGACAAGACGGTGATTGTCGGCATGACGGCGACCGGTATGGGCGCGCGCTTTGCCACACCGCTGTCGCCGCTCAATCATCAGCCCATGCCGGGTGTGGAGTGGCATGCCAATGTGTTCTCGATGTTGACAACCGGCCGCGTTATTTTTCCGGTTCCCGAAACAATCACAACCGCCATTTCGGTTCTGTGGGTGAGTGCTATTCTGGCGGTCATCGCCTGGGCAGGCAAGAATCTCACCATTCCGCCATTGCTGGGGTTAATCGCCGCAACCTTGTTTCTTTCTGGTTTAATCCTGGAGTTGTACCGTATCTGGATTCCTCCCGGCGCTGCCTTGCTCGGCACGCTGTCATTGTATCCGCTGTGGAACTGGCGGCGCATCAATGATTTCTTGCGCACCTTCTGGCTCAGTAAAACGCATTCCAATGTGGCCTTGGAATCGATCGGGGATGGCGTCATCATCACCGATGCTTTGGATCAGGTGATTTACATCAATAAGGGCGCGGAAAACATTTTGCGCACCCAGCTCGAGCACATTAAAGGCAAGCGGTTAGCGGAAATTCTGGGATTCGATGCGAAAGCCGGTGATTCACCGGCCGATCAAGCTGGAGAAGATGGTTTTGTAAATTCACTGAATAAGCCCGGTATGATTGAATGTGTGCTGAAAACGCTGCAAGGCAATGAACGGACGGTGCGTATCACCCGCAACCAACTATTCGATGACCGGGAAGCCGTGATGGGATCGGTGATCGCAATGACGGATATCACCGATCGCGTGGAGCTGGCGCAGCAGGTGGCGCACCAGAAAAGCTACGATGCCTTGACCAAACTGCCGAACCGTTCGCGCTTGCTGGCGCAATTCGATGCCCTGATTCAAGAAGTGCAGGATACCGGCAAAATCATTACAGTGTTTTTTGTCACGCTGGATAATTTTAAGAAAATTAACGACGCGATGGGGCATCATGCCGGCGATAAATTACTGCAAATGGTTTCCGGCCGGTTGCACGAATTTGCCGGTGCGGAGGGCATCCTGGCACGTTGGGGCGGCGATGAGTTCGTGTTGCTGTCCAGCAGACTGACGCGGGAACATTCCGCGCCCGAAACGGCGCAAAAAATTCTCGATGCCATCCGGCAGCGGTTTGAGATCGACGGTTTGGAAGTGTTTGTGTCCGCCAGTATCGGCGTGAGTTTTTATCCCGAGGACGGGTTATCCAACGAGACGGTTTTGGAAAGAGCCGGTACCGCCATGTACCGCGTCAAAAAGGATGGTGGCAATCACTTCGGCTTTTATTCCGCCGAGTCATCGGTGGTCTGGACGCGCGACCAGCTCGAACTGGAAAGGGAATTGCGCGCCGCTATCAAGAACGATGGGTTGCAGGTGTTGTTTCAGCCGATCGTCGATGCGCGATCGCATCATATCGCGCGCATCGAGGCGCTGGTACGCTGGCTGCATCCCAGGCGCGGTTATCTGTCGCCGGGCGAATTTCTTCCACTGGCGGAAGACATCGGCCAGATCGAGCAGCTGGGTGAGATCGTATTGAGAACTTCATGCACCGCAGCATACAAACTCATGCAATTGGGATATCCGGTCAACGTCTCGGTGAATGTGAATCCGCGGCAATTATTGAACCGGGATTTTCCGCAGACCATCGTGCAGGTGCTGCGCGATACGGGATTGCCCGCCACATCGCTGATACTGGAGATCACCGAAAGCGCCATCGTCGACGACATGGAGCGGGTCGGCAAAGTGCTGGAGGAAATCAAGCGCCTGAATATTTTGATCGCCCTGGACGATTTCGGCACCGGTTATTCGTCGCTGACGCTGCTGCGTGAGTTGCCGATCGACATCTTGAAGATCGATAAATCGTTTGTGCGTATGCTGGATCAGAATCAGCACGACTTGAAAATCGTGCAAGCCATTATCGGTCTCGGAAAGAATCTCGGCCTTGCCGTGATTGCGGAAGGCGTGGAAACCGAACGGCAGGTTAAGTTACTGTTGCAGCATGCGTGTTATTTTCATCAGGGTTTTTACTTCAGCCGCCCCATTCCTTACGAAGCATTATATGAATTGATGCGGCACAAGCTTCCCTAGCACTGGATTTTTCAGAGCTTACCAAAATTAACTCCTTAGCATCGGAGCCTGATAAGCAAAACAGGAGTCTTTTTTGTTTTTTTGAATTAATTGTCTAACGGGTGTGGCGTGCCTTGTTGATCGATGCGGGCGTGTTCGACGCGCCAGCTTGTCACGCCCTGAGCTGTTACATCCATCCATAGCACCCAGCCAGTATTGTTTTCGATGGATGAAAAACCGTCGAAAATGAAGTTGCCCAAGCTGTAAATGATGGGTTTTCCCCGGTAGGTTTCCGTATCCTGCACGACATGCGGGTGTGTACCCACCACGGCATCGGCGCCAGCGTCGATCATCAGACGAGCCAGTTCACGCTGGCGATCATTGGCGATTGGCTCGTGTTCCTGACCCCAGTGCATGAAGGGGATGACGATATCCGCCTGCTTGCGTGCCTGCTGGATGTCGTACACAACCTGCTCATCTTCTGACCACGCTACCCCAGGTAATTTCTCACCGGCTTCGAATACGCGCGGGAAAAATTCGTCATATCCCAACAAGGCTATTTTCAGGCCTTTGCGCTCGATGATCAGTGGCTTGTGAGCTTCACGCCAATCCATGCCGCCGCCGAAATAAGGCACGTTGGCCTGTTGTAAACGACTGATCATTTCCGAAAAGGCATCCTTGCCGTAATCACCCGCGTGGTTATTGGCCAGTGATACGGCATCCACATGGTTTTTTAGCAATGGCAGTACAGCTGGGGAAGCACGGAAGGTCCAGGGTTTATCGAGTGCTTTACCGCCTGCGGCGATGACACATTCCAGATTGGCTACCCGGATGTCGGCGCCAGCCAGCCGGGATGCAAAGGGCTGAAAGGGATCGCCACCGCTTGCGATCAGGCGCCCCGGCCCATCGGCCAGCATGACATCGCCCATCCAGACCATGCGCACAGTAGTGTCCGGATCAGCTGGTCCGGCAGCATGGGTGGGATGGATTGCGCTCAATAGGCACAGCAGCAGGATAGTGATGAGCTTGCGGCGGATCATGATTGCACCGCCTTCAGTGCGCAACCATAACGCAGCTCGCGTCCAAGATAGTTTGTGTAAACATGGTTCCAACCCGTTAAAGCAGGAATTTCATTATTCATGTTGAAAGGCGCCTGATAACGTACCTGGTGAATGATGACAGGAGGCGCTTCATTGGCCAATTCAAACACTGTCAGTGTGATGTGGCTGATCTGGCCGGGTGAACCCAGCACGACCGCTCTGAAGCGGAAACGGTTGTCAAAATCCACTGTGGCGGCTGAATAGGGATCGGTTGTAGCAGATGGGTGCAGCATGCGTGTTTCGCTGGCGTAGCGTACCTGGCAGACGAGTTCCGCTGAGTCCGCCCCCGATTCTGCGGCTGCTGCCGGTATCATTCCCATCAAATAAGAAGCAATCGCCAGTGCGGCAATGAAAATCCATCGAAAGGTGAAGTGGTCAATCATACGTTGGGGTATTGGGTTGTTTTGAGTGCTTCAATCAAAGTGCGTGGTGTAATCCAATCAAGTTGACTTAATTCCATTTCAATCCTTCTCACGTCGAACTGTATTAAGCCGGGCCGCAATAATGTTCCAGCAGCAGTTGCTGCGCCGAACGCGCTTTGGCGGATCCGGGCTTTAAACGCTTGTACGAACCATCGCTATGCAATGCCCACGCTTGCGTGTTGTCGGACAAGTAACTCAGCAACCCCAGATCGATGACATTGTCGCTGGTGCGTTTCTCCTCAACCGGAAAACACACTTCGACGCGGTAGTGTAAGTTGCGCGTCATCCAGTCCGCGCTGGAACAAAATACCAGTTCCTCGCCTATTCCTCCACCGTTGTGAAAATAATAAACCCGGGTATGCTCGAGAAAACGGCCAACGATGGAGCGCACGCTGATATTTTCCGATACGCCTTTAATACCGGGGCGCAGACAGCAGATGCCACGGATGATCAGGTCGATTTTGACGCCCGCTTGCGATGCTTTGTACAACGCGGCGATGATTTCCGGATCAACCAGTGCATTCATCTTGGCAATGATCCAGGCTTTTTTCCCCGCCGCCGCGGTGCTGATTTCCTTGTCGATATAGCCCAGGATGCCTTTATGCAGCGTGAACGGCGATTGCAAAAGCTTTTTCAGCTTGCCTGCGCGGCCCAGGCCGGTCAGTTGGTGAAACAATTTGTTGACGTCTTCGCCGATCGCCTTGTCGCAACTCAGCAGACCGTAATCGGTATACAACCGTGCGGTGCGCGCGTGATAATTTCCGGTGCCCAAATGCACATAGCGGCGCAAGGTGCGGCCTTCTCTGCGCACCACCAGAATCATTTTGGCGTGCGTCTTGTAATTGACCACACCGTACACCACATGCGCGCCAGCCTGCTGCAATTCGCTGGCCAGTTCGATATTGGCTTCTTCATCGAAGCGCGCGCGCAATTCGATCACGACCGTGACTTCCTTGCCGGCGCGCGCTGCCACCTTGAGCGCTTCGACCACCGCCGAATCGGTGCCGGTGCGGTAAAGCGTCTGCTTGATCGACAGCACGTTGGGATCGGCGGCTGCCTGGCGCAGAAAATCGATGACCGGAGCGAACGATTGAAACGGGTGGTGCAGCAGGATATCGCCGTTGTGCAGCGTGTCGAAAATATTGCTGTTTTTCAGCAAGCGTTTCGGAATGTCGGGAGTGAAGCCGACAAATTTCAGTTCCGGCCGGTCGACCAGATCGCAAATCGCCAGCAGACGCCCGAGATTGACGGGCCCGGCCACTTGGTACAGATCGTTCTGCTGCAGTTCGAATTTTTGCAACAGGAAACGGCTCAATTCATCCGGGCAGTTATCCGCCACTTCCAGACGCACGGCATCGCTGAACCGGCGCGACGGCAACTCGCCTTCGAGCGCGCGCAGCAAATCGTCGATTTCTTCGTCGTCGATCAGCAAATCGCTGTCGCGCGTCACTTTGAATTGATAGCAACCGGTCACATTCATGCCCGGGAACAAATCGCCGACATGCGCATGGATGATCGAAGACAGCATGACAAAATCGTGATTGCCTTCGCTGTATTTCGCCGGAATCTGAATGACGCGCGGCAATGAACGCGGCGCTTGCACGATGGCCAGCCCGGAATCGCGTCCGAAGGCATCTTTGCCTTCCAGCGAAATGATGAAATACAGATTCTTGTTGAGCACCCTGGGGAAGGGGTGTGCCGGGTCGAGACCGATCGGGCTCAGCACCGGCAGCACCTCGTCTTTGAAGTAGCGGTGAATCCAGCGGCTGGGCAGGGCTTTCCAGTGCGAGCGGCGCAGCAGGCGGATCCTGTCCTTGGCCAGCGCAGGTATGATCATGTCGTTCCAGACGCTGTATTGTTCGTGTACAAACTGGTGCGCGGTCTCGCTGACGCGCGCCAATACTTCCCCTGGTGACAAATTGTCCGGTCCGGTTTGCGTCGAGCCGTATTTGACCTGCTGCTTTAAACCCGCCACGCGGATTTCAAAGAATTCGTCCAGATTGGTGCTGGCAATGCACAAGAAACGCAATCGCTCCAGCAGCGGCAGACTCTCATCCTTGGCTTGTTCGATGACGCGCCGGTTGAATTCGAGCAGGCTCAATTCACGGTTGATATACAGCGTCGGGTTTTTAAGATCAGGGGTATCCATCAATGGTAGTCGTTCAGGTGATTTTTATTTTTTCTTGTCAGTTCATTGCCGTTCCGGTGCACCCGTACGGAAAATGCGCGGGTTTGCCGAAGTCCGGTTTATACCGCATGAATGTTTCATTTTGGTGACAGTTTCAGCAATTTGCCGTTGTCTTCGTCCGTCAACAAATACAATGCGCCATCCGGGCCTTGTTCCACGTCGCGAAATCGCAGCGTATTGGTCAGCAACCGCTCTTCGCTGAGAATCTTGTTATCGCCGACGGTCAGGCGGACCAACTGCCGGCCGGCCAAAGCGCCGACAAACAAGTTGCCGCGCCATGCCGGAAACAATTTGCCGGTATAGAACACCATACCGGACGGTGCAATCGACGGCACCCAATAGTGAATCGGTTCTTCAAAGCCTTGTTCGGCATGCTCGTGTTTTATCGGCGTGCCGTCGTAGTGTGTGCCGTAGTTGGCTTTGGGCCAGCCGTAATTTTTACCGGGCTGCGGAATGTTGATTTCATCGCCGCCTTTCGGGCCGTGCTCGTGAATCCACAATGCGCCGGTTTGCGGATGGATCGCCGCGCCCTGCACACTGCGGTGGCCGTACGACCAGATTTCCGGTTTGGCTTGCGGATTATTGACGAATGGATTATCGGCGGGCACCGAGCCATCGGGTTTGATGCGGATGAGCTTACCGAGATGATTACTCAGGTTTTGCGCCTCCTCCATGTAATCGCCGCGATCACCCAAGGTGATGAACAGATTGCCATCGGGCGCAAATGCCAGGCGCGAACCGAAATGCACCGATCCCAGTACTTTCGGTATCTGGCGGAAAATCACCTGCAGATTCTCCAGGTTGCCGTCCTTCAACTCGGCTCGGGCGACCGCGGTACCGGCTCTCGATCCCTCCGGTTCGGCGTACGACAGATAAATCAGCCGGTTCTTGGCAAATTCAGGATCCAGCGCGACATCCAGCAAACCGCCTTGCTGTTGGAAAAAAACCGCCGGAACACCTTTGATTGGTTCCGATATCTTGCCGTCCGGTGTGATAATGCGTAACCGGCCAACCTTCTCCGTGACCAGCACATTGCCGTCCGGCATGAATGCCATGCCCCAGGGGAATTGCAACCCTTCGGCGACCAGGCGCACGTCGAATCCGGTTTGCAGGCGCTGCGCTTGCGCGCTGAGCGAAACAGCAAGACAAAGAGCGATTGCGAGCAGGATTTTTTTAAGAAAGCTCTGAAAAACTACTGCGTTTGGCCATTCTGTGTTGAAATCAAGTTCAAAATGCTCACTTACTGCTGGTAAATTGCGCTTTTTCGCTTGATTTTGCCTTGACTGGCCTTCGCTCGCTACCTTTTTCAGAGCTTCCTTAAGTGGTCGTTTCATGGTGGATAGTTGGATAGTGTCATGATGGAAAGTAAACGCGCTCCACTGTACCATTCCTGCCGGAGTGGCTCAATATCGGCCCGGTCAAAACACCACAATCCTGACTCGCACGCCGCCGAACACATTGAGCGGCGGGCCGGGTTCATAGTAGCGTCCCAGTGCCGCATTGATGCGCGTGTTGGCGTTATACTGCGCATCGAACAGGTTGTTGATGCCGAAGAACACCGAGCCGTCGATGCCGCTGTACTTCTTTTCCCATCCCAGTAGCAATTGCCCCAGGGTATACGCCGGGTTGGCCGCGGTATTGATGTCGTTGACGAAAAACTCACCGACGCGCTGCACGTGCACTTGCCCGAAAAAACCGAACGGATGCGCGTAGCGCACTAAACCTTCCCAGCGGTGCCGGGGAATGCCGGGAAACGTGTTACCTTTCAAATTGGTATCGTTGACCACGTACTGCTCGAATGCAAAATCTGAGAATGTGTAGCTGACTTCGCCGCGTAACCCTTTCCATTCCGGTGTCGCCAGGCGCGTTTCGACACCGATGCGGCGTGACTGCCCGGCGTTGCGGAAGAATGACCGGCCGGGCGACGAAGCCAGTTCGAACGGCGTGATCTCGTTCCAGGTGCGGATAAAAAATACTGCGGTGTCGAATTGAAATCCGGCGGCGTTGCCGCGCCAGCCGAGTTCGTTGCTGAGCGACGTTTGCGCATTCAAATTAGGATTAAAGCCGCCTTTTCCGGCGGGATTGTTGATCAATTCGGTGGTGGTTGGCGCTTCGAAAACGGAAGCGACATGCGCATAAATCTGCTGCTGAGGGGTTACGTGATACACCAATCCGGCGGTGCCGCTGGCTTGCGACACGGTGCGCGCGCCGGATTGGTTGCCGTCGTTTTTGAATTGATCCTTGACTTCGTAACGCAACCAATCCCAGCGCCCGCCGAACACTACATCGAGCTTGTCCGCCACGCGCCATTCGTTGCGGAAAAACGGCCCGGTGCTTTGCACGCGCTCGATCTGGCTCAAGTTCAACGCGCCGCGCACGCCAAAATTGTTGTCGAAACGCTGCCGGTCGTCGTTTTGAATGCCGTAATCGACGCCGGCCAGAAAGCGGTTGGGGCGCTGAAACAGCATATGATCGTTGACGAATTGCACCATCAACCCGCCCACCCAGCGATCGAATTGCACCTGTCCACCGTCGAAAAACTGCTGCCGGTTTTGAAAATCGCGATGCAGCAAATAAGTCGTCGCCGTCAATTCCTTGCCGGCGGAAAAACGGTTGCGGAAACGCACGCCCAGTTCCTCCTGGCGGATTTCCTCACCAGCATTGAACTGCACGTTGCGCGCCGAGGCTTGCCGCGGATTGTCGCGCACTTCCGCGCTGGTCAGCGCGCCGGGATCTTTCGACAGCGGCGAATAAAACTCGCGCAACACCAGCATCAAATCGGAATCCTCGCTGGTTTTGAAATTCAGCTTGGTTTGAAACAGTGTGTTCTGCATCGCGCTCTGATCGCGCCAGCCATTCTGCTGCAAATGCGAACCGAAGATGCTGTAGCCGAAATTGCCGTTGCGCCCGCCCATGAATAATTCCGATTTCAGGTAGCCGTATTGCCCGAACACCTGGCGCGGCATCACGACGAATTTCTCCGGCGGCGCCTCGCGCGTGGTGATGTCGATCATGCCGCCGGAGGCATTGCCGTACAGCGATGCCGAAGGCCCGCGCAGAATATCCATGCGCTCGATCAGCGACGGATCGATCGAATCCAGTTGCGTCTGCCCGTCCGGCAACGTTTGCGGAATACCGTCGACGCGCATCTGAATACCGCGCACGCCAAACGGCGAACGCGCGCCAAAACCGCGGATCGCAATGCGCAAATCCTGCGTGAAGTTGAACTGATTCTGAAAAAACACCCCCGGCGTGCCGCGCGCGAACTCATCCAACGTCGCGCCGGGCTGAAAATTCTGCTGCGGGTAGCGCGTGATCTGCGTAATGCTGTTCGGAATATCCGCCGGTGAACGCTCGCTGCGCGTGGCGGTGATGTTGATCGGATTGAGAATGATGGATTGCGCGATTGCGGGGTTTTGCGCCCAGACCGGCATTGCGCCTGTAACGTAACCGGCCAGAACGATGAGACAACAAATCACCCGGCGTATGCGGAAACTACGGGAATGTGTGACAGGAATAAACAACATGCGGGCAAGTGTATCATTGCAGGGATCGGCGTTAAATTTTGCCGGTTACTTACGTTAATATAGAAAACTGTAGCAATCTGCTACAATCTATTTTTGAATTTTTGATGGAATCTATCATGGCAAAAGCAGCTTCCCCAATTCGCCTGCAAGATGAATTAATGCAGGCCGCCGCATTGACCGCGGAACGGTTTCACCGCAGCACGGCCGAGCAGATCGAATATTGGGCGGAAATGGGGCGCAATGTCGACCACATGTTGAACCCGGATGATTTGCTGGCGATCTCGGCGGGATTGGCGAAAATTACTGTCGAGCCGGTTAGCAGCGCGCCGGTCGATGCTGCCGGCATATTTCAGGCATTGGAAAACGACCGCGCCACAGGCGTTTTGCCGCAAACGGTGACCGGTAGCGTGATCCGGTACCAGGCATCAAGTACATATCCCGGTTACTTGGAACAGATTCACCCGGATGGCCGCATTCAAACGGGGAAATTTCAGCATGGTGAGTTCATCGTGATCGATGCATCGCAGCTTTGAGCAAGAAAAAACAGCTTTGGCTGCTGGCCGGAGGCGACGGTGCGGGCAAAAGCACGTTTTACCGCACCCGGCTCGCGCCCAGCGGCTTATCGTTTGTGAATGCGGATATCATCGCCAAACTGCTGTATCCGCAAGTGCCGGAAGCGCACAGCTATCGCGCCGCCAAACTGGCGGGACACCTGCGCCTGCAACTGCTGCTGCAAGGCCGCAGCTTCTGTTTTGAAACGGTATTCTCGCATCTGTCGAAAATCGACTTCGTTGCCCACGCCAAAACACTCGGTTATGAAATCGTTCTGGTATTCATTCACCTGTGCGACCCAGCGCTCAACCAGGCGCGTATCGCGCAGCGCGTCAGTGAAGGCGGCCACCACGTTCCGGCTGATAAAGTGATCAGCCGGATACCCAGAACGCTCAGCTTCGTCAAAAAAACCTTACCGCTCTGTGATCACGTGTATATCCTCGACAATTCCCGCGCGGATAATCCGTTTCGGCAATTGGTCGTGATCCGTAACGGCTGTGTTGCTTTCCGGGATGATGTCATGCCGGATTGGGGTCAGGAAATGCTGGTGGATATGGCGGCGGATGGGTAGTATGCCGGTATGAGTGCAAAGCAGTCTTGGCGTAAATAAGGTTAACAACCAATGAGTCCTACCGTATTCAGGGAAGCAGGTTACCGCTTCTTTTTCTTTTCAAGAGAAGAAACTAGGGAAACGCTGATTAATTCGGCGAACGAGATGAAGGACGAGGCGCACGGGAGACAGCAACCGAGACATATCAACAAGATAGACGAGGGAGCGAGGACCTCGGAACAAAGTGATTCAATCTTAGAGTCAAGTA
>JAFEEI010000035.1 GCA_018241205.1 Pseudomonadota bacterium | reverse complement strand
ACGGAAATTACCTGGTCAATTTTCGACCGGTGTCAACACGCTGGGCTTGTATGCGGTATCCTAGATGGCGATTGACTATGGTGTCGCAAGAGTTGTCGCCCCTCAAGTTCTTCCATCTAGCGCGTCAGACGAAGCTCTTGTCGGATGACGGTAAAAGCGACGGTAATGGCCCATGTCGATCATCGCAAATCCCTTTAACCACGCGGGCTTGCGAGACCTGTTGATGATCGAGTGGGAGTAAAGCAATCACTTGAGCGATATCTTGATTCCGTGTATGTTGCAGACTCATTGCAGGCCGAATATTTTCAGGAAAGTAATCATAATCAACACAACGGTCAGAATGAAAACGACGCGGGACATTAATTGATAAATTGCTCGCCGGATGATTATTTCTTTATGGTACTGCGCATCGATTTCCCGCATTTCATTTCTGAGTTTCCGGAACGGTGGCCCCATGATGTCGAGACAGCGTAGAAGCACCATGGCTACGACGGCATAAGCCACCATTTCCACTTTCAGCAAATAAGCCAAAATACTGCCGCTTTCCTTCGGGCCGATCAACGTGAACAACATGCCGATGACAACCGCCAGCATGACGGAAACATGCGTTAGCAGTGCGGAGCTTTTAGTATCGATAATGACCATATCGTGTAGGATATGGTTGATATGATTGATGTCTTTTCTCGTATCAGCAAATTTTCTTTCATCTTCTTCATTCAAAGACAGAAGCGTTTTAAAAACTTTGTCAACCAGATCGTACATCATCGGACCACCTCCGTTTTTGTCGTGTTACCACTATATGACATCTGCTGTCATATAAACAGGGGGGGCTGGTCTGGAATGATTAAAGATTTAAATATGAGGGAAATTGCTTAAGCCATCAATTCCCGCAACACATAAGGCAAGATTCCGCCGTGTCTGAAGTAATCCACCTCGATAGCGGTATCGATGCGGCATAGCAGTTGCACGGTCTGGTTGCTGCCATCCTTTCTTCGAATGTTCAACGTAACATCTTGTTGCGGCTGGATGTTATCGAGTCCGGAAATATCGAATTGTTCGTCGCCTTTGATGCCGAGCGATTCAACACTGTCGTTACCTTTAAACTGCAACGGCAGAACGCCCATGCCGATCAGATTGCTGCGGTGGATGCGTTCGAAGCTGGTCGCAATGACCGCTTTGACGCCTAACAGTTGCGTTCCCTTGGCGGCCCAGTCGCGGCTTGAGCCGGTACCGTATTCCTTGCCGCCGAAAATAACCGTCGGAATGCCTTGTGTCTGATACTTCATCGCAGCATCGTAAATGCTCATTTGTTCCGGTGCGGCTCCGGCAGTGCCCTGGTAGAGGGTGATGCCGCCTTCGCTGCCGGGAATCATCAAGTTCTTGATGCGGACATTGGCGAACGTGCCGCGCATCATCACTTCGTGGTGACCGCGGCGGGCGCCGTAGCTGTTGAAATCAGTCTTGGCGACATGATGATCGAGCAGATAACGGCCGGCCGGTGATGTTTCCTTGATCGACCCTGCCGGGCTGATGTGATCGGTGGTCACCGAATCGCCAAATACACCCAACGCATAAGCGTTTTTGATGTCATTATCGCCGCTTGCCGCCGGTTGCAGTGAGAAGTCTGCAAAGAAAGGCGGTTCAGCAATGTAAGTCGATGTCGGCCAGTTGTAGGTTTGTCCGCTGACGGAAGTGACACTGTTCCACAACGCGTGATCCTTGGTGAGATTGCTGTAAAGTTTTCTAAACGTATCCGCGTTGGCGGCGTATTTCAACAAGGCGTGGATTTCGGCGCTGCTCGGCCAGATATCTTTCAACCAGACCGCTTGATTGTTTTTACCGATGCCCAACGGTTCGGCCGTGAGATCCTTCAGTACGCTCCCTGCGATTGCGTATGCTACCACCAGTGGCGGAGAAGCTAAGAAGTTGGCGCGAATGTTCGAATGGATGCGTGCTTCAAAATTGCGGTTACCGGACAATACAGCCGCGCAGACCAGGTCATTCTTGACAACTGCTTCTTCTATCGGCTCGGCCAGTGGTCCGGAGTTGCCAATACACGTGGTGCAACCGTAGCCGACCAGGTCGAAGCCCAGTTGCTCGAGGTAGGGCAGCAATCCGGTGATGTTCAAATAATCGGTCACGACGCGCGAACCCGGCGCCAATGATGTTTTGATGTGATGCTTGACCGATAAGCCTTTTTCCACCGCTTTCTTGGCCAGTAAACCGGCGGCGAGCAGCACGCTGGGATTGGACGTGTTGGTACAGGATGTGATGGCGGCGATCAAGACGTCGCCGTGCCCCAGATCAACGCTTGAGCCATTCAATTCGACATGGCATAAATCGGCTGCATTAGGCGCCGGGCGATTGCTGGTCATTTCCGCAATGTTGCGGGAGACCATACGCCGCTCCGCAGGTGCAGCATTTTTCGCTGCTTGTCCGTCGGTTTCGCTCGCTGCCGCGCCGGAGCCAAGTGCCGGAATGCGGTTGCCGTTGAGTATGCCGGAGTGGACACACACTTCGGGCTCTTGCGTATGCACATCGCGCAGGGCGTAACGTTGCTGGATGTCATCGTCTTGTTTGCCGTAACCGCTTTCTTTGACGGGTTTATTGAAGAGTTCGGTAAAGCGCGATTTGATTGCCGCGAGTTCAATGCGATCCTGCGGACGTTTGGGACCTGCCAGCGAGGATGAGACGGAACCCAGATCCAGCGTGAGCTCGCTGGTATAGTCAATGTCTCCCTTTTTGGGGATGCCGTACATTTGCTGCGCTTGGAAATAACGTTGAAAAGCGGCGATTTCTTCCTCGCTGCGTCCGGTGCCCTTGAAGTAGTCGATGGTTGCGTCGTCGACCGGAAAGAATCCCATGGTTGCACCGTATTCCGGCGCCATATTGGCGATCGTGGCGCGGTCGGGCAGTGTCAACGAAGCGGTTCCTTCACCGAAGAATTCGACAAACTTGCCGACGACGTTCGCTTTACGAAGCATTTCCGTGATCGTCAGCACCAGATCGGTTGCGGTAACGCCCTCGCGCAAATGACCGGTTAAATTGACACCGACGACATCGGGCGTCAGGAAATAAACCGGCTGACCCAGCATGCCGGCTTCCGCTTCGATACCGCCGACACCCCAACCGACAACGCCGATACCGTTGATCATCGTGGTATGCGAGTCGGTGCCGACCAGCGTGTCGGGGAAAACGAGTCCGTCTTTTTGATGTACGCCCCGGGCGAGGTATTCGAGATTGACTTGGTGCACAATGCCGATTCCGGGAGGAATGACCTTGAATGTATCAAACGCCTGCATACCCCATTTGATGAACTGGTAACGTTCGTTATTGCGGGAAAATTCTATTTCCATATTGCGATCGATCGCGTCTTTCGTGCCGTAATGGTCGACCTGAATCGAGTGATCAACGACCAGATCGACAGGAACCAAAGGTTCGATCAGTTTTGGGTTTTTTCCCAGTTTCACCGCCGCGCTTCGCATGGCAGCGAGATCGACCAGCAGCGGCACGCCGGTAAAGTCTTGCAGCACAATGCGTGAAACCACAAACGGTATTTCATCCACTCTGGCGGCATCGGGTTTCCAGTTTGCCAGTTGCCGGATATGGGTTTCTGTGATTTTTTTGTTGTCATAATTCCGCAATACCGATTCCAGTACGATACGAATCGATACCGGCAAACGGGAGATTTTTCCAATGCCATTCTTTTCCAGTGCCGGGAGCGAGTAGTATTTCGCATGGTTTCCTGATGCCAAAGACAGTTCATGCAGGCTATCGAATAAATTGTGGCTCATCGGTATGGTTCCTAAGAATAATGCGAGGTAGCGGGTAAATAAAGCGTTCTGCCGCTAATATATATTTTTGGACGGACAAAGTCACGTTTCCGCTAGGGAAACGCTGATTAATTGACTATACGAGCGAATCACTTAGTTGCGCGGTACTCGCTCCCTCGCCTAGCTTATTGATATGGCTCGGTTGCTGTGTCCCGTGCGCCTCGTGCTTCATCTCGTCCGGCGAATTAATCAGCGGT
>JAFEEI010000034.1 GCA_018241205.1 Pseudomonadota bacterium | reverse complement strand
CAATTTTCGACCGGTGTCAACAGGTTGTAACTATGTTTTTGATTTTGTTATAGCCAGACTTTTTTGTAAATAAGCCGGATAGTTCATGAGAACACTAAATTTAAGTGAGGCTGCCCAATTCTTGAAGTTGCATCCCGAAGAAGTGCGTCGTCGCGCTAAAGCAGGAATTATTCCGGGTGCAAAATTAGGTAAGCGGTGGGCATTTATTGAAGATGATCTTGCTGACCACATTCGCTCGTTATATGCTTGCACTCGGCAAGCGTTGCAAGTGGGACATGAGGAGAAACAATTATGTCACTCTGTAAACGTGGTAAGACGTGGTGGATTAGTTTCACCACACCAAGCGGCGAGCGAATTAGATGCTCTGCTGCAACTGAAGATAAAACCCAGGCGCAAGAATTCCACGATAAGCTGAAAGCGGAATCCTGGCGGGTTGCAAGACTGGGGGATAAGCCAAAGCGAACTTGGGATGAGGCCGCTTATAAATGGCTAATGGAGACACAACATAAAAAGTCGCATTATGAAGATGTGGCTAAAATAAACTGGCTCCAACAGTTCTTTAGGGGCAAATATCTGGATGAGTTGACTCGGGATCTAATCGCAAAGATTGGTGAGCTAAAGCGTCAGCAATCAACTCCAGCAACAGCGAATCGCTTACTGGCGCTAATTCGTGCGATTTTGCGGCGATCCGCTTTAGATTGGGAGTGGATTGATAAACCTCCTGTAATCAAGCTATATCGTGAAGCAAAGCGGCGCGTGCGTTACCTGAATGCAACACAAGCAAGTATGCTCATTCAAGAATTGCCGCAGCATTTGGCGGATATGGTGACGTTTTCACTGGCTACAGGCTTAAGACGATCAAACGTTACGAAGCTGGAATGGTCGCAAGTGGATATGCAACGCAATGTGGCATGGATACATGGCGATCAGGCCAAAGCAGGAAAACCGATTCATGTAACCCTGAATGCGACGGCAATAGCGGTATTGACTAGGCAGATTGGCAAACATCCAAGATCAGTATTCAGTTACAAGGGCAAGCCAATCACGCAAGTGAATACAAAAGCTTGGTATAAGGCGTTAAAACGTGCGGGTATTGAGGATTTTCGCTGGCATGATTTGCGCCATATCTGGGCAAGCTGGCTTACTCAGAACGGCGTGCCGTTGAATATCATTCAGGAAATGGGCGCATGGGAATCTGCTGAGATGGTGAGGCGGTATGCTCACCTCGCGCCTGAGCAATTTGCTCAGCATGCCCGGGTCTTGGATGGTGTGCTAAATGTCACAAATTTGGCACAATCGAAGTAAAACAGACTCGATTACGTTTCTAAGTCACTGATTATTGGTGCTGTTGAGAGGAGTCGAACCTCCGACCTACTGATTACGAATCAGTTGCTCTACCAACTGAGCTACAACAGCCTGAGCGCTAATTGAGCGGCGTATTATAGATGGTTGCAGAGTTGCGAGCAAATGATAAAGGGTTGAATTCAAAATTGTGTATGTTTTATTTTGTTGTGACATTTTAAATTAATGCACATTCTAATGCATATTCAATTTTTGAACGGATATTCGTTTAAATTCGGCTAATTTCGTTAAAATCTGTACATTTTTACTATAAGAGTCCATAATTATCAAAATGGACTCAAAAGGTGCAAAAGTGCTAAATATTTTGATTGTGCATGGCCCGAATTTGAATTTGCTGGGAGTGCGCGAGCCAGATATTTATGGTGCTGTTACACTGCAAGATATTAACAGAAATTTAAGCAAATTAACTGAAAATAAAGCAATTAAACTGGATTTTTTTCAAAGTAATGCGGAATTTGCATTGATTGACAGAATCCAGCAAACGCTGCAAGATGGGACGAATTTTATTATTATCAACCCAGCCGCATTTACGCATACCAGTGTGGCTTTGCGAGATGCGCTGGCTGCCGTGAAACTGCCCTTCATTGAAGTTCATTTATCGAATGTTTACGCGCGCGAATCTTTCCGTCAGCGGTCTTATTTTTCAGATCTGGCAGTTGGTGTAATCAGCGGTTTAGGTGCTAAAGGCTATGAACTTGCGCTGGAATATGCCATGACTGCTTATTGATCAACCAGATGTGTTAATTTTTTTCTGCGATTTCATTTCTTTTGCGATACCTTAGATAGTATTTTGCGCATTTTTTACATTCAGTAACATTGTTTTCAAGAGATAACACTACCTTAAAACGAGACATCGTCTCGGGAGATTGAAAATGGATTTAAGAAAGCTTAAGAAGCTCATTGAGCTGGTTGAAGAATCAAGCATTGCAGAACTGGAAATTACCGAGGGCGAAGAAAAAGTTCGCATCAGTAAGTCGGGTTCCGGCGTGCAGAATTATGCGTTCATGCCGCCTGCCATGCAGCCAGTTATGCCACCGGTTCAGCAGCAAGCATTAGCCTCTGCATCGGATACAGATAAAACCGGTGAATCGAAAGGTGGAGAAACCAATGGCTCCGACAAGACTGCGCTGCCGGAAGGTCATGTCGTCAAATCCCCGATGGTCGGCACCTTCTACCGCGCGCCATCGCCGGGTGCGAATGCATTCGTGGAAATCGGGCAGAGAGTCAAGGAAGGCGATACGTTGTGCATTATTGAAGCAATGAAACTACTGAATGAAATCGAGGCCGATAAAAGTGGGGTAGTTAAAGCGATTTTGCTGGAAAACGGCCAGCCGGTGGAATACGGCGAGCCTTTATTCGTTATTCAATAGTCTGAATAAAGGTCAAATTCTATGTTTGAAAAAATCCTTATTGCCAATCGCGGTGAAATCGCCTTACGGATACAACGTGCCTGCCGTGCGATGGGTATCAAAACGGTTGCCGTGCATTCCGAAGCGGATGCGGAAGCGAAGTATGTCAAATTGGCCGATGAATCGGTGTGCATCGGCCCGGCAGCGGCGGCGCATAGTTATTTGAACGTGCCGGCGATTATTAGCGCGGCGGAAGTGACCGACGCCGAAGCGATTCATCCGGGCTATGGATTTCTATCCGAGAATGCCGATTTTGCCGAACGTGTGGAAAAAAGCGGGTTTGTGTTTATCGGTCCGCGTCCGGAAACCATCCGCTTGATGGGTGATAAAGTTAGCGCCAAGAATGCCATGAAAAAAGCCGGTGTGCCTTGTGTTCCCGGATCGGATGGCGCGTTGCCGGAGGACATCGATGAGATCAAAAAGATCGTGCGCGAGATCGGTTATCCGATCATCATTAAAGCCGCCGGTGGCGGCGGGGGGCGCGGCATGCGGGTGGTGCATACCGAAGCAGCGCTCTCGAATGCGATCATCGTGACACGCAACGAGGCACAGACCGCATTCGGTAATCCGGTGGTGTATGCGGAGAAATTTCTGGAAAATCCGCGGCATATCGAATTTCAGTTGCTGATTGACGAATACGGTAACGCCGTGCATTTGGGAGAGCGAGATTGTTCCATGCAGCGCCGCCATCAGAAAATTTTGGAAGAAGCACCAGCGCCGGGCATACCGGAAAAATTGCGCGACAAAATCGGCGAACGTTGCGCGGAAGCATGCCGCCGCATCAAATACCGCGGTGTTGGCACATTTGAGTTTTTATTCGAAAACAATGAGTTTTATTTCATTGAAATGAACACGCGCTTGCAAGTTGAACATCCGGTGACCGAAGCGGTGACCGGCATCGATCTGGTGCAGGCACAAATTAATGTCGCTGCCGGTGTCGTGCTGCCGATCAAGCAGAAAGACATTGTCTTCAAAGGACATGCGATCGAATGCCGCATCAATGCTGAAGATGCTTACAAACTGACACCATCTGCCGGACGCATTACGCAGTATCACGCACCGGGCGGGCCGGGCGTGCGCGTGGATTCGCATGTTTACCATAATTACATGGTACCGCCGTATTACGACTCCATGATCGGCAAGATCATCACCTACGGCGACACGCGCGAACAAGCGATCGCCCGCATGCGCATCGCCTTATCCGAAATGGTAATTACCGGTATCAAAACGAATATCCCGCTGCACCGGGATTTGCTCAATGACGCCTCGTTTTTGCGTGGCGGTGCTTCGATTCATTATTTAGAGCAAAAGCTTGCATTGCATAACAAATCGAATTGACAGGTCAGCGTATCGAATCCAAACCGTCCGTTAACCGTCCTTATTGCGCTGCATGTCCTGGATTACGCTGATTATCGAGACGGATGCGGCGCACGCCGAAATACTGAGCGATGCGCTCTTGGAGCAGGGCGCATTGTCGGTAGATATTCACGATGCCGCCGCCGATACAGCGGACGAGCAAATGTTGTTTGGCGAACCTGGCGAACCCAGTGGAGAGATTTGGCAGCACGCGGAAATCTCAGCATTATTCAATGAAAACGCGGATATCAATAAAATCCTGCGTTATGTCGCGCACATTGCGCAATCGGATCAGCAACTCAACTATCGCACTGAACGGATCGAAGAACAGGATTGGGTGCGCTTGACGCAATCGCAATTCGGCCCGATTCAAATCTCACCACGCTTGTGGATTGTGCCGACCTGGCATCAATTCCCCGATTCGGCGGCTATCAATCTGATACTCGATCCCGGACTGGCTTTCGGCACGGGCAGCCATCCCACGACGCAATTGTGTCTGCGTTGGCTGGACCAAAATTTGCAACCGGGCAGTAATGTCGTTGATTATGGCTGCGGCTCTGGAATACTCGCGATTGCCGCTTTAAAGCTGGGTGCGCGGCATGTCGCCGGTATCGATATCGACCCTCAGGCGATCAAAGCCAGTGAGGAAAACGCGCTGCGCAATCAGTGCGACCCGTCGAAATTTGATTTCACAGCAACGCAATCAACCACGCCACAGGATTTTCAATCGCAAGAGCAGGCGGATATTGTGGTGGCCAATATTCTGGCGAATCCTTTAATTCTATTGGCGCCGCTACTTTCGCAGATTGTCCGGCCACACGGCCATATCGTTCTATCCGGGATATTGAAGGAACAGGCAGAGGAAGTCAGAGATACCTATCAGAGGTGGTTCAATATGAGTATCGATGGCGAACAAGAAGGCTGGGTGCTGTTAACCGGTAGTAAAAGGTGAAATAATAATGGCCGCTCTTGGCTTGAAGGTAAGCAAGCCGTATCAATTCTGTTATTCATTCCGGTGCTATTTCATGCGATTCTACATTGCGAGTGACACATGGCGTTGGTGACTCTTTGTCCAGGCTGCGGCACGACTTTCCGTGTCAATGCAGCGCAACTGCAGGCGCGCGGCGGGGATGTGCGCTGCGGGCATTGTCAGCGGGTTTTCAATGGGTTCACTACATTGATTACCGTGAATGAATCAGCTATTGAATACCCACAGCAACCAGTCGCGAAGGGGGCGGCAGCAGAAGGATATTCGTTTGCGTCACATGAAGAGAACGCGACTCCGGACGGGGAACGAACGGATGCAGAATCGCCGGCTGATTTATTTGACGATGAACCGGTAAAAAAATCATCGGGTTTTTGGGGATTAGCCAGTCTATTGCTAGCGTTAGCTTTAATCGGACAAATCGCATTTGCCAATCGCACGAAGCTGACCATGATCAAGCCGGGAGTCCGGCCTTATCTGGAGCGCTATTGCGCATTCATTGGTTGCCAAGTTCCGTACCCGCGGGAGATCCGGCAGCTTGGTATCGAATCGTCCGATTTACAGAAAAATCCCGTGCGCCAACCGGAAGTTACCACCATGCGCGCAGTTATCAGCAATCATGCATCCTTCCCGCAGGCTTTGCCGGCACTGCAACTGCTGCTACAGGATGCACAGGGACAAGTTATCGCCAGCCGTATCTTTACTGCCGAGGAATACTTGCAGGAAGAAGATAAGACACGGCAATTTATTCAACCGCAGCATGAAATCGATGTTCGCCTGGATTTCGATAGTACGAATTTGGGTGCATTAGGATACCGTTTGCAGTTGCTATATCTATAGAATCTGCTTTTAAATAAAAGCATTATCAATTTAATCTCTACCGGGTTTAAT
>JAFEEI010000033.1 GCA_018241205.1 Pseudomonadota bacterium | reverse complement strand
AATTAAACCCGGTAGAGATTAATTGACAGATGTTCACGGGTAATACATCCGCCGTATCTTTGCATACATAACCATGGTAATCACCTCTTCTTAACCTCTGCTTAAAAAACAAGCAGAATACGTGGATTACCTGGTCAATTTTCAGCCGGTACAACTAGGTGTTGACGTAACCACAATTACCCGCCACTAGAAACCAATTCCCATAAATGCGCCGCCACCAAAGCCCGCCACGGCGCAAAGTTTTCCAACCATTGCCGGGTTTTATTTTCATCTACCGGCTCAATATGCTTCAGTAATATTTGCAAGCCACGTCGGACGGCGGCATCGCCGTGTAGCGAACCGTCCAACCAACCATAACCGCGTAATAGCGCATAATTGACAGTCCAGGGGCCAATGCCGCGAATCTTCAATAATTGTTGAGGTATGTGCTCTATCGGCGGTTCTTTTTGAACGTTATTCAATTCTAATTCGCCGGATACCGCCATCTGACTCACAGTCAGCAATGTTTGCGCTTTGTTGCGCGAAAATCCGGCATGGCGCAAGTCATCGATGTTCAGGTCTGTTACATGCCGTGCTTCCGGGTAGCAATATAAACCGCTGGAATGTCGTAACCCGACCAATTGAATAAATTTACGGCGTATCGAAATAGCAGCGGAAACGCTGATTTGCTGACCGGTGATTGCCCAACTTAAAGCCTCAAATACCGTCGGCGCGACCGGTACCCGCAATCCGGATTGTTTGTTAATCAACCTCCCAAGCTGCGGATGCTGACCAACACTGTCCTCAAAAACATCAATAGGCTGATTTAAGCCAAGTATCCGAACCGCTTGCGCGGATACTTCTTCAACGCCCAATATGGCTAGTGAATGATCAATGCTCAGTTCTATTTCGGCGGCCAAGGGTAAAAAACGGATTGTCAAAAAAGCCGGTGCGCCGTGCCACACGATGCCTTTACGCAACTGATTGGCCGCTACTGATTCTGAAATGGCTAAGGTATCGCGAACATGAAAAGATAAAATGTCTCGCGGCCGGTAATTCGTAGGCAGTGGTAGTATGCATGAGGAATTACTGGCGCTCATGTCTGACTCTCCCGCCGTAACAGCTCGGCTTTGCGCTCCACCCCCCAACGATAACCGGATAAACTGCCGTCAGAGCGGACGACCCGATGACAAGGAATCGCCACCGCCAGCGTATTCGCCGCGCAGGCGCCGGCGACTGCCCGTACCGCTTTGGGTGCGCCGATACGTTGTGCAATATCCATGTAACTGACTTTTACGCCGACAGGGATTTGCCGCAAAGCCTGCCAAACCCGTTGTTGAAAGGCGGTACCTTGCATGTCCAACGGTAAATCCAGGCCAATGGCCGGTGCTTCGACAAAACCGACCACTTTGGCAACCCATTGCTCGAACTCATGATCACCGCCGATCAGTTCAGCCTTTGGAAAACGGTCTTGTAACTCCCGTGCCAAGCGATCCGGATCATCGCCTAAAGCAATGGCGCAAATCCCGATGTCGCTGGCTGCCACCAGGATAGAACCGAGTGAGCATTCGCCCAAAGCAAAACGAATTCTGCTATTGGCGCCACCGGTACGATAGTCGGATGGCGTCATACCCAACAGTTGTGACGATTGTTCATAAAAGCGGCTGTTGGCGTTGTAACCGGCATCGTAGATGGCCGCAGTGACCGACTGACTTTTCGTGAGTTGCTTTCTAATTCGATGACTGCGCTGGGCTGCCGCATAAGCTTTGGGCGTTAATCCTGTAATCGCTTTAAAAACACGATGAAAATGAAATGTGCTAAGTCCGGCAATAGCGGCCAACTCGGCAAGACTGGGCTCGTTTTCCGCCGTTTCCAGCAAACGGCAGATTTCGGTGACTTTATCGGCGTGTTGTTTATGCAAGGATAGCTGATCCGGTTTACAGCGCCGACAGGGGCGGAATCCGGCAGATTCCGCCTCTTCCCGGGTAAGATGGAATTGCACATTTTCCGGTTTGGCGGTACGAGCCGGACAAGACGGCCGGCAATAGACGCCGGTGGTTTTAACCGCATAGAAAAAGCGGCCATCGGCAGCTGGATCGCGAGCCAGCACCGCTTGCCAACGAGGATCGTTCTCTGTTGGCAAAGCGTCAGTTTTAGTCGGGTTCGGCATGTTGACTCCTGTTTTCGTTGATTCACGCCGCAAATTTACGTAAATCGCCGCTTTCGAACACTCCGAGTCTTGCTTTCAAATTCGAATTGGCTCCTTATCAAAATAAGTACTGCATCACCTTAACTGTCTAAAATGTTATAACATTGGTCGTTCGACGGTGTACAAATTTCTTAAAGACCCCGGAATTAATATTCAGCGGTAACACAAATATCAGTTACATCCATCATCGATAATAGTCAGCCTATCATAGACGCTAACGTGCAGTTTTTTCCTAATTCTGTGCTCCCCCATAAATAAATAGCAGTATCCGCATGAACAACTTACATCTTGTTTCTGCGAAGAAAGTTCAGCAGCAATAAAAGAAGCTGAAAATACCGGGAAAAAACCGACCTTATCCTCAAGAATGAATTGCGTCACGGTGTGCTAACTTCTCACTCCAAGAATTTGCCATCAAAAGTTGCGTAATTACATTCGAGGGAGTCATCGCAATGCTTGTATCCGTTGGTTATCTCATCATCATCATTTCTGTTTTCGGCGGTTTTGCACTGGCGGGCGGGCATCTCGCTTCACTGTGGCAACCGGTCGAGTTGCTCATGATCGGCGGCGCCGCAATCGGTGCGTTTGTCGTTGGCAACTCGAGCAAAGCGCTCAAAGCCACGATGAAAGCGTTGCCGACCGTTTTCAAAGGCTCCAAATACACCAAAGCGTTGTACATGGATTTGATGACATTGCTGTACGAAGTGCTCAGCAAAATCCGCAAAGAAGGGTTGATGTCGATCGAAGGTGATGTCGACGACCCCGCCAACAGTCCGATTTTTACCAAATACCCGGATATCCTGGCCGATCACCATATCACTGAATTCATTACCGACTATTTGCGCTTGATGGTGGGCGGCAACCTTAATTCGCTTGAGATCGAAAGTCTGATGGACAGCGAATTGGAAACACATCATCAAGAGGGCGAAGTGCCGATTCATGTGGTAGCCAAACTCGGCGACGGATTACCGGCTTTCGGTATTGTCGCGGCGGTCATGGGTGTGGTGCATACCATGGAATCGGTGCATCTCCCGCCGGCGGAGCTGGGTATTCTGATCGCCGCCGCGCTGGTCGGTACATTCCTGGGGATCTTACTGGCATATGGATTCGTCGGCCCGCTCTCGAACAAGCTGGAACATAACCTTCACGAATCCAGCAAAATGTTTGAGTGTATCAAAATTACCTTATTGGCCAATTTAAATGGGTATTCACCGGTTCTGGCGGTTGAATTCGGCCGCAAAGTGCTATTCACCACCGAAAGACCGTCTTTCCTGGAATTGGAAGAGCATGTCAAGCAAAGCAAATCGAAATAACTGCTGCACAATCATCCTTCAATTGAACTGCGAGAACCATTATGGCTGATGATCTTTCCCAACGCCCGATCGTCATCAAGCGAATCAAGAAAGTCGCTGGCGGACATCATGGCGGCGCCTGGAAAATTGCTTACGCTGACTTCGTGACCGCCATGATGGCGTTCTTTCTGCTTATGTGGCTGCTGGGGTCGTCGACCAAGAGTCAATTGGAAGGCATCTCGGAGTATTTTAAAACACCGCTGAAAGTCGCCATGATGGGCGGATCGTCCATCGGTGAAACCAGCAGTGTGCTGAAAGGCGGCGGCACCGATCTCACGCGCCAGCACGGCGAAGTGAAGAAAGGCGAGATTAAGGACGACATAAAAGCCAAGAAAATCATCAAGGAACGCATCGAGCGTGTCAAACTGGAAGGATTGAAGAAAAAAATCGAAGAAGCGATCGAAAACAATCCTTCGTTGAAAAAATTTTCCAATCAGCTTTTGCTCGATATCACTCCGGATGGTTTGCGGATTCAAATTGTCGACGAGCAGAATCGCCCGATGTTTGCGCTGGGTAAAGCGGAATTGCAACCATACACGAAAACCATTCTGCGCGAGATCGGTAAAATGCTAAATGATGTCAACAACAAAATCAGCCTTTCCGGTCATACCGACGGCAAACCGTTCCCGTCCGGCGACAAAGGCTACAGCAATTGGGAATTATCGGCGGACCGTGCGAATGCTTCGCGCCGTGAATTGATCATCGGCGGCATGGATACCAACAAGGTGTTGCAAGTGATCGGTTTGTCTTCCGCCGTGCTGTTCGACAAGAACGAGCCGCTCAATCCGATCAACCGCCGCATCAGCATCGTGGTCATGAACGAAAGAGCCGAGAAAGCCGTCACGATGGATGATCAGACGATCGATATCGATATGCAGGCGGAGCCGGATAGCGAAATGTTGCGAAATCCCTAATTCATTGAGCGGCCGGCCATGTTAAAAAGAATTCATCCCGGTATTATTGCACTGCTTATTCAGATCGTTACTATCTTGCTGATCTGTTTGATCGTCGTCTTGCAAACGACGATTGAGTTGAGCTTATTTGAATGGAGTCTGCTGCAAGGATTAGCGGCGGGATTACTCAGTTATGCGCTGCGCATGCCGGTGTGGTGGATGCCGATCCATCTCGGCTTTATCCCGCTGATTGTCGTTGCGCTGGCATTGAATATTTCTTCAACAGTGTGCCTGGTGCTTTTTCTCGGTCTATGGCTGATCTATGGCAAAACTTATAAAACTCAAGTACCGCTGTATCTCTCCAGCAACCGTGTGACTCAGGTGCTGCAATCGCTATTACCGGAAAGCAACCGGTTTTCTTTTGTCGATCTGGGCAGCGGCTGCGGCGGTTTGCTCAGTCACCTGGCGCAGAAAAACCGCAATGGTGTGTTTTACGGTATCGAAGCGGCTCCCCTGCCTTTCCTGATCAGTAAATTAAGAAGTCTGTTTGGCGCTAAAAATTGCGCTATTACTTGGGGAGATTTCTGGCAACAGGATTTTTCGCAGTATGATGTCGTTTACGCCTATCTGTCGCCGGTGCCGATGACGGCGCTATGGGAGAAAGCCAGCAAGGAAATGCGCCCGGGCAGTCTGTTGATCAGCAACACGTTCATCATTCCCGGTGTTGCCGCGGATAAAAGCATCCAACTCGACGATTTCTCCAATTCCGCGCTTTATCTGTGGAAGATTTAGCTTAGGGATCGGTTCGCTAAGCGCGCCGCCAAGCCGTTCCCTGCGAGCTGTCTTCCAAGATGATGCCTTGTTGCTGAAGGTTTTTACGAATCGCATCGGCATCCGAATACCGGCCTTCCTTACGCGCGCTGATGCGTTGCTGAATCAACTGTTCAATGTTATCCGCAGTCAACGTATCCGATGCACCGGCGGCCGGTGTATTTTGCAAATACGCTTGCGGATTCTGCTGCAAAAGACCGAGTAAACCGCCCAGTGTTTTAAGCAAACCGGCGTTCTCCTTCGAGCCCGTTTTATTGATGTCGCTCGCCAGCTCAAACAAGACGGCGATGGCATCCGGTGTATTGAAGTCATCGTTCATGGCGTCTTTAAATTTGCGCGCCTGAGAATTTTGCCAATCGATAGCGGCAGCGGCCGAGTCCGGTTCAACTTCCTTTAACGCAATGTATAAGCGATCCAGCGCAAGCTTGGTATCTTTGAGATGCTGATCGGAATAATTCAATGGGCTGCGATAATGCGCGCGCAGAATAAAGAAGCGCACGACTTCGGGTTGGTAGAGTTTCAGAATCTCGCGGACGGTGAAAAAATTGCCTAACGATTTCGACATCTTTTCATTGTCGACGCGCACAAAACCGTTGTGCATCCAGTAATTGACAAAAGCATGATCATGCGCGCCTTCGCTTTGTGCGATTTCATTCTCGTGATGGGGAAACTGCAGATCCTGTCCGCCGCCATGAATATCGAAATGAACACCCAATAACTGTTCGCTCATGGCCGAACATTCGATATGCCAGCCCGGACGCCCCCTGCCCCAAGGCGATTCCCAAAACGGCTCACCCGGTTTCGCCGATTTCCACAGTACAAAATCCAACGGATCTTTTTTATTCGAATCGATTTCCACGCGCTCACCGGCGCGCAGGTCGCTTAACGATTTACCGGACAGTTTTCCGTAGCTGGGGAAATCATGTACGGAATAATACACATCGCCATTTTTCGCCTGATACGCAAGATTCTTTCCAACCAGCTTGCCGATCATGGCGATCATATGCTCGACATAGCCGGTTGCGCGCGGTTCATGATCCGGTAGTGCGACACCCAGCGCAGCGGAATCCTCGTTCATCGCTTGGATGAAACGCTGTGTCAGCGCTTCGATCGGTTCGTTATTTTCCTGCGCGCGCTTGATAATTTTGTCGTCAATGTCGGTTACGTTGCGCACGTAATGAACTTCAAAATCATTGGCTTTGAACCAGCGGGCAACCGTATCGAAAACCACCAGAACCCGCGCATGACCCAAATGACAATAATCGTAAACGGTCATGCCGCAGACATAAATTTTTACCTTTCCAGGTGTTATTGGAATGAAATCTTGTTTTTCCCGGGCAATTGAGTTATAAATTTTAAGCATAAGGTCAACAGATAAAATTGTGCAGTCAGCTTTCTTCTTGATAGAATCCGGTCATTTCCGCGCTATTCGAATAGCTTGCGAGTATAACATAACCAAGGCGCCAAGCCCCTACCCACCAGCCAATTAGGACACTTAATCATGCATCTGCGTCAGACTTTGATTTTTCTATTGCTAGCTTCGATCAGTTTGAATATTTATGCAGCAGAGCCCCGGGTTGAAATGAAAACCAATCTCGGCAGTATCGTGCTGGAACTATATCCGGATAAAGCGCCCGAGACTGTGAAGAATTTCTTGCAATACGTGGACGAAGGGTTTTATAAAAATACCGTGTTTCATCGTGTCATCGCCGGATTCATGATTCAAGGCGGCGGCTTTGACGTGGCATTAAAGCAGAAACCGACACGATCACCGATCCAAAATGAAGCTGCCAATGGCTTAAAAAACGAAACCGGAACCATCGCAATGGCGCGCACTTCGGACCCGCATTCGGCATCGGCGCAATTTTTTATCAATGTTGCCAACAATGCGTTCCTCAATTACAAAGCTCCGTCACCAAACGGTTACGGCTACGCGGTATTCGGTAAGGTGGTTTCCGGCATGGATGTGGTCAATAAGATTGCTGCACTGCAAACCGGACCAGGAGGTCCATTTTCAGGTGATGTGCCGAAAAGCAGCGTTCTCATTGAAGATGTCGTAAAGCTGCCATAGAAAATGAGCAACAACAAGAATCTAATAACTAACAAAGGATCGATATGGTTAAACTAGAAACCAATTTTGGCACTATTACGCTGGAGCTGGATAGCGAGAAAGCCCCTGAAACCGTTCAGAATTTTTTAAATTACGCATCCAGCGGATTTTACAACAACACGTTATTTCATCGTGTCATTGACGATTTTATGATTCAAGGCGGTGGTTTTGAACCTGGAATGAAACAAAAAAAGACACAATCGCCGATTCAAAATGAAGCTGCCAACGGGCTTAAAAATGAAACTTATACCATCGCGATGGCGCGCACCGCCGATGTTCATTCAGCAACCGCGCAATTTTTCATTAACGTGACCAACAATGGGTTTCTGAATTACAAATCGGCATCACCGCAAGGCTACGGTTATTGCGTATTCGGCAAAGTGATTGAAGGCCAGGATGTGATCGATAAAATCAAGAAGGTCAAAACGGGAGATTTTGCCGGCCACCAAAACGTGCCGCTGGAAGATGTCGTCATTCTGAAGGCCGATATCATTTAGAAAAACTCCAAAAAAAATCAATTGAAATCAGGTTCAAAAGACGCATTTACCATGCGTAAACTGTACTTTTTCGTCTGATTTTTCCTTGCTTAAAGTCTCTACTATCTCTTCGAGTTTCCTCAGCACAAAACCTTGATAATCACGATCGTCTCGGCCAGAGGTTTATGCTAATCCGCGCTGCAAATCGGCTTGCAGATCCTGTACCGACTCTAATCCGACTGCAATCCGCAGTAACCCATCGGAAATACCGGCAGCATCCCGGGCTTCCTGGCTGATGCGTGCATGGGTTGTGGTCGCCGGATGTGTCAATGTGCTTTTGGCATCGCCGAGATTGGCGGTAATCGAGATCAAGCGCGTCGAATCAATGACACGCCAAGCCGCCTCTTTGCCGCCTTTTACTTCGAATGTGACGATTCCGCCGCCAGATTTTTGCTGCTGTTTTGCCAATGCATGTTGCGGATGCGATACCAGACCGGGATAAAAAACACGTCTCACATTCGGCTGTGATTCAAGCCATTGCGCCATTTGCAGCGCATTGGCGGAGTGTGCTTCGATGCGCACCTTGAGCGTTTCCAAGCCTTTCAAGATCACCCAAGCGTTAAATGCACTCAGTGTCGGTCCGGCGGTGCGCAGAAATCCAAAAATCCCGCCATCCATCAACAATTCCCGCTTGCCGAGCACGGCACCGCCCAATACTCTACCCTGTCCATCCAAATATTTGGTCGCGGAATGAATGACGATATCCGCGCCTAATTCGAGGGGTTTCTGCAAAATGGGCGTGCAAAAACAATTATCGACAACCAGCCAAATGCCCGCTTTCTTGGCAATCTTGCTGAGTTCAGCAATATCGGAGATCTCTGTCAATGGATTGGACGGTGTTTCCAAGAAAAATAACTTGGTATTGGGTTGTATCGCGACTTGCCATGATTGCACATCTGTTGCCGATACAAACGTCGTATCGACATTGAAACGCTTCAGAATGTTGTTGAACAAATTCACCGTTGCGCCGAATAAGCTGCGCGATGCGACAATATGATCACCGGCGGACAATAATCCCATCACGCACGCCAAGATCGCCGACATGCCGGAAGAAGTCGCAACGCAAGCTTCTGCACCTTCCAATACGGCCAGCCGCTCTTCGAATGCCGTGACGGTGGGATTGGTAAACCGGGAGTAGATATTGCCCGGCTCATTACCGGAGAAACGCGCAGCCGCCTGTGCGGCGCTATCAAAAACGAAACTTGACGTCAGGTACATCGCTTCGGAATGTTCGTTGAATTGACTGCGATGAACTCCTGTATGAAGCGCAAGTGTTTCTGGCTGCAAATGATCAGACATAAAATGGAACCTTAAGCGAAAACGATCGTTTTAACGACCTGGAAAGTTTATTATGAGCAAGAAGTGAATAACGCGCTTAAAATGACAGAATACCTGCTTAATTTTCAATACGGTGCATTAATCGGAAAAAACCAGACTCAAATCTAATTGTGTATTGATTCTGGTCTGTAATACCGAATGACCGGAATTACGTTGCGATTCGATGGCTTGTAAATATTCCGGCGTGATATCGCCGGTTATATATTTACCGTTAAAGCACGAAGTTTCAAAGCTATTGATGGCAGGCGATACTTTTGAAACCGCATGACTAAGTGCATCCAAGTCCTGGAAAAATAAAAAATCTGCACCGATTTCGTTACAAATTTCTTCTGCCGTGCGATCGGTCGCGATTAATTCCTGGCGTGTCGGCATATCGATGCCATAGACATTCGGATAGCGAACCGGCGGTGCAGCGGAAGCAAAATAAATTTTATTTGCACCGGCCTCGCGCGCCATCTGAACAATCTCGCGGCTTGTGGTCCCACGAACAATGGAGTCATCGACTAACATCACATTTTTACCGCGAAATTCTATACTCATCGCATTTAATTTCTGCCGTACGGATTTGCGCCGTTGTTGCTGACCTGGCATGATAAAAGTGCGGCCGACGTAACGATTTTTGACAAATCCTTCGCGAAAATCGACGCCTAGACTGTTAGCAAGCTGTAAGGCGCTGGGACGGCTGGAGTCCGGTATGGGAATAACGACATCGATATCCAAATGGGGCATCGTTTTTCTGATTTTCTCAGCCAGATGTTCTCCCATGTTGAGCCGCGTTTCATAAACTGAAACACCGTCAATGACCGAATCGGGGCGCGCCAGATAAACATATTCAAAAATACATGGATTTAGCGAAGCCTGGGTTGCACATTGCTTATTGTAGAAGTTACCGTCTTCATCGATAAAAATGGCTTCCCCGGGTCGTATATCTCGGATCAATTTAAAACCCAGTGTATCCAATGCCACACTTTCCGATGCGATCAAATATCCATCACCCAGCTCGTGTCCGGCAGTGCCAAAAACCAATGGCCGTATGCCATAGGGATCACGAAAAGCTAACAATCCATATCCAGCGATCATCGCTACGACCGCATAAGCGCCTTTGCAACGTTTATGCACACCTGCGACCGCAGCAAAGATTGTATCGGAATCCAATTGGCAATTACGTGTGCTTTCCTGCAATTCATGCGCTAGCACATTGAGTAAAACTTCCGAATCCGAATTGGTATTCACATGCCGCAAATCTGTTCTGAACAATTCTTGATTCAGTTCTGCTGCATTAGTTAGATTACCGTTGTGACTCAGCACAATTCCAAATGGCGAATTCACATAAAAAGGCTGCGCTTCCGCAGGTGAGTTGACTGATCCGGCTGTCGGATATCGCACATGCCCGATGCCGATATTGCCGGTCAATGAACGCATGTTCCTGGTGCGGAATACATCCCGCACCAAGCCAAGGCCCTTGTGCATATGAAAAGTATTTCCCTGAGCAGTGACAATGCCGCTTGCATCCTGCCCGCGATGCTGCAACATGAGTAAACCGTCATAGAGCAATTGATTAACGGGTGATTTTGCAACAATGCCGATAATTCCACACATATAAACGCTCCGTAAACTTTACTCTAATCAGCTTCAGAGTCCGAGTTCAATTGCTTTCGTTATAAGACGATCAACATAAGAACGGCTTAAATTATGCGGCTTTTCGATCATCTTAAGAATTTTCTTTTCTTTCAAAACTAATACGTTTTGACAGATCGGTTGGCAGCCAAGGTAACACTTGTATCGCAATTGCTTCCAATGGACGGCTCAAAACCGCATGTTGCCAGAATACCTGATTAGGAATCGTCGTCAACCCTGCGATCAAGGTCAGTAACGTTACAATCACCAGTGCTCGCAAAAGACCAAAAATCGAACCGAATAATCGATCGATAAATCCCAATCCAATACCCTTAATCAAGGTAGTCAACAGCATAGTCGCCAATGCAGTTATCAGCAATACCGACAGAAATGTTAGAACGAATGCTATCGAGATCCGTAGCGTTTCACCGGCTATTTCGGCGGGTAAAAATTGTTCAAAAAACGATGCATAAGCGCTCGCTACAATAAAAGCAACTACCCAACCGGCAATGGATAACGCTTCCCGGACAAACCCCCGGTAAATACTTAAAATTACCGAAATAAGAAAAATACCGGAAACGACATAATCCAATGCGGTCATCGATGAAAATCAGCCCAGTTCTAATAGTGAGTGACAAAAAATCAAAATTATCCGGCTATCAACTTATTTGGGAACCACAACGCCATCCAATCCAATCTTTTTTAATTTCTTTAATTCAGCTTCTGCGGCACTTCGCGCCGTGAAAGGACCGATACGTACCCGTGTCACTTCGTTTTGATCAACTTTCAGCGTTTCGGTATAGGCTTTAAAGCCGTTCGATAATAGATTTGCTTGTTGCTGCTTGGCTTTCGCTGGATCAGAAAATGCTCCCAACTGCACGATGAAGCTTTTAGCCGTGTCCGCTGGCGCCGCTACAGAAGTATCCGGTGCTGGGATTGCAGTTGCAGTAGCCGCTGAGACCGGCGCAGCACTCACGGGTTTTACCGCTGCTGTATTTTTTACTTCAGAAGCGGCCGTTGTTAAACGCCGATCAATTTTTGGTTTCATACCGGGGATTGGAATACGTTTTTGCTCGTTAGACGATCCCGTGAATTCATCACTGACCTGTGAGCCCATTTTAGATTTACTTGGCAATTCGGATGATGCGCCTTCTTCACCAAGCAGTTCGCGGCTTACCGGTTCTTCTTTTGGCATTGCATCTATCTTAGTAATTTTACCAGGTGGCAAATTGATGGCGATTTCCTGTTTCTCGCCGCCGCCTTTGGGTTCATCAAATATTGCCGGCAATACAATAATGGCAACCAGAACCAGTACAATCGCGCCAACTAAACGCCGTCTTGCGCGCTTTCTGAGTAATAATTCTTCTTCACTGATATTTTTATTCATTTGAAATGGCCAATTATTACCTACCCTGCTGTGCATTCAAATACTGCAATACACCGCTTACTGTATAGAAAGACCCGAATGCGCAAATTCTATCATTTTTACCGGCATGTTCACAGGCAAAAACATAAGCCGCAACGCAATCGGAAAACTGACAAATGGTATCTTCATTACCCGCAACGCCTGCTTTATGAATTTCATTGATCAGATAATCTACCGGCGCAGCACGAGCGGAATCAACCGCACAGACCAGCCAGAAATCAATATCGTCTTTTAAGGTCTGAACGACGCCTTGAATATCTTTGTCTTGCAGCATGGAAAAAACCGCATACGTACGGCCTTTTGGCCTGGTTGCCGCTAGGTTTTGCGATAAAACGGCTGCCGCAGCGGGATTATGCGCGACGTCCAGGATGATCATCGGTTGCGTCGAAACCACTTGAAATCTACCCGGTATCACCGCTTCACCCAATCCCTGGCGGATTTCATTCATGCTGACCGGCAATAATTCGTGCAGGGTATCCAATGCGGTCAGACAAGCGCTAGCATTTTGCAGCTGCTTAACTCCGCGGAGTACGGGAAACGACAAAGAATGTCGTTTGCCTTTGGGTCCCCAATAATCCCATTGTGCCTGTTTATTAAAAAAACCGAATTCCTGATTTAGGCGGAAAAATTTTGCCCCGGTTTTTTCTACCTGCTGATAAACGGAATGCGGTATATCGGTTTCGGCGCAAATTGCCGGTTTATTTTTTCGAAAAATTGCGGCTTTCTCAAATCCGATTTTCTCTCGCGTATCTCCCAGATAATCCATGTGATCGAGGTCGATGCTGGTTAGAATCGCGCAATCCGCATCAAATAGATTAACCGCATCCAAGCGCCCGCCTAAACCAACTTCCAGAATTGCTACATCAACATGGGTTTGAACAAACACATGCATTGCCGCCAATGTGCCAAATTCAAAAAAAGTCAGCGAGGTATGGCAATCCTTCCGGGCGGTATCTATCTGTGCGAAAGCATCACACAGACTTTTATCATCCACTTCATTCTTATTGATACGAACGCGTTCGTTATAGCGCAGCAAATGCGGCGAGGTATAACAACCCACGGTATATCCGGCGCAAACCAGCATGGATTCCAGCATCGCACAAACAGATCCTTTGCCATTCGTACCGCCCACCATGATAATGGGAAATTGTGGCACCAATTCGAGTTTGGATCGAATCCGGCCGACGCGCTCCAATCCCATTTCAATTGTCTTGGGATGAAGCAATTCAAGGTAAGTTAACCAATCCGCGAGCGAGCTGGGTGCTAGCATTGAGCAGCGGTAGCAACAGCTAAGATAGAGGTTCTGGAACACGCATCAGTTGCGTGCACAGCGTCACAATTTTGTCACGCATTTGCCTGCGATCGACAATCATATCTATCGCGCCATGTTCCAATAGGAATTCGGCTCGTTGAAAACCATCCGGCAGGGTTTGGCGCACTGTTTGCTCGATGACACGGGGACCGGCAAAGCCGATCAGTGCGCCAGGCTCGGCAATCACTACATCGCCCAAAAAGGCGAAACTGGCCGATACACCACCCATCGTTGGATCGGTCAGAACCGATATGAATGGTAATTTGTGATGACTCAGTTTGGTCAACGCTGCGGTTGTTTTCGCCATTTGCATTAACGAAAACAAACCTTCCTGCATACGTGCACCGCCACTGGCGCTGAAGCATATAAAGGGTACATGCTGATCAATGCAGGCTTTGACACCACGCACAAAGCGTTCACCTACGACAGACCCCATCGAGCCGCCCATAAAACCAAATTCAAATACCGCAACAACGACCGGCATTGTTTTGACGGTTCCTTGCATCACCACCAAGGAATCCTGTTCGTCTGTGCTTTCTTTCGCTTGCGCCAAGCGATCGACATAGCGTTTGCTGTCTTTAAATTTAAGCGCATCGGTCGCAATCACTTCGGCGCCAATCTCATAGCGTCCTTCCGGGTCAAGCAGCTGGTCGAGACGGTTTCTTGCGGAAATGCGATTATGGAAATCGCATTTAGGACAGACATTCAGATTCTTAGCCAGATCCGTGTAGTACAAAACCGCTTCGCAGGTTCGGCATTTACTCCACAAGCCTTCAGGTACTATTTTCTTCTCGCCAGCTTCTTTTCTCTTGATTTTTGGCGGAATAATATTCTGAAACCAGCTCATGAATTGTGCTTCCTAAAATATATTTCGCGTGTTCTAACCATTATTCCGATTCTCATCGATGGCTTTGCGCAGAGTACCGATCAAACTTCCTACATTACTCAATAATTCCGTTTCTGAAGATTTCTCAATTTCCTCGATAATCCGGCTACCGACCACCACGGCATCCGCCAAACCGGCTACGGCCTTGGCCGTCGCGTCATCGCGTATACCGAATCCGACACCGATAGGTAATGCAATATTCTGACGTAATTGCGCCAACATCGCGCCGACATCCTGAAGATCGAGGTGCGATGCGCCAGTCACTCCTTTTAAGGAAACATAATACACGTAGCCTCTGGCCATTTTGGCTACTTGCGCGATACGTTCCTGAGGCGTCGTGGGGGACAGCAGGAAGATCGCATCGATTCCCTGTTGTTCCAGGCATTGCACCCACCCAGCGGATTCTTCAGGAGGATAATCGACGATGAGGACACCGTCGACGCCGCAATCTTTCGCTTTAGCGGCAAATACCGCAAAACCCATCGCTTCAACCGGATTGGCGTATCCCATTAAAACCACCGGCGTAGCGGCATCCGTTTTTCTAAACTCGCTCACCATGTCCAAAACGCCATTCAGACTGACATGATGCTTCAGCGCCCGCTCCGATGATCTTTGAATGGTCGGTCCATCCGCCATAGGGTCGGAAAAAGGCACACCCAATTCGATGATGTCGGCGCCCGATTGAACCAGTTGATGCATCAATTGAACCGTTATCTGCGGATTGGGATCACCGGCGGTAATAAAGGGAATCAATGCCTTCCGGTTTTGTTTCTTTAATGCGGCAAATGCCTTGGCAATACGATTTATTTTTTCAGCGTCATCCTGATTACTGAAAATATTCATTAAACTTTTTATAAAGCTCATGTGCTTGATCCGTTCTCAATTCTTCTCAGAAAACTGCAAATGCAATAGAATTAACCATTGATTACAGCGTTAAACCGGACATTTGCGCAACCGTTGCCATATCCTTGTCGCCCCGCCCGGATAAATTCACCAACAGCAATTTGTCCTTCGGCAAAGTCGGCGCATATTTGGCAGCGTAAGCCAGCGCATGGCTGGATTCCAGTGCCGGCATAATGCCTTCGAAACGGCATAGCGTGTGAAATGCTTCCAATGCTTCATCGTCGGTGATCGCGACATACTCTGCACGTCCGCAATCTTTAAGCCAAGCATGTTCCGGTCCCACGCCCGGATAATCAAGACCGGCCGAGATTGAGTGTGTTTCTATGATCTGGCCATTTTCATCCTGTATAAGATAAGTGCGGTTACCGTGTAAAACACCGGGCCTGCCTTTGGATAACGTCGCCGCGTGCTGGTTGGTATCAGTGCCTTTCCCTGCTGCTTCCACCCCGATTAAGCGCACATCGGTATCGTCAATGTAAGGATAAAATAAGCCGATCGCGTTCGATCCGCCACCCACACACGCAATCAGCGCATCCGGTTGGCGGTTAAAATCTTCCTGCATCTGTACTTTGGCTTCATTCCCGATTACTGCTTGGAAATCCCTGACCATCATCGGATAAGGATGCGGCCCGGCAACGGTCCCGATGATATAAAACGTATTCTCGACATTGGTGACCCAATCACGCATGGCTTCATTCAGTGCATCTTTTAATGTGCGGGATCCGGATTCGACCGGCACCACGGTTGCACCCAGCAGTTTCATGCGGTACACGTTGGTCGCCTGGCGTTTTACATCCTCGGAACCCATGTAAACCACACATTCCATGCCATAGCGCGCGGCTACAGTGGCGCTCGCCACACCATGCTGCCCCGCACCCGTTTCCGCGATGACGCGTTTTTTCCCCATACGCCGGGCAAGTAGCGCCTGCCCTATGGTATTGTTGATTTTGTGCGCACCGGTATGGTTTAAATCTTCGCGCTTCAGCAGAATCTGCGCGCCGCCTAAGTGCTCAGACCATCTTTTTGCATGATAAATAGGGCTGGGGCGTCCTACGTAATGTTTCAATTCGTATGCAAATTCCGCCTTGAATTCCGGGTCGTCGCGATAAAACTCATACTGCTTGCGCAAATCTTCCAGCGCTGAAATTAATGTCTCAGCGACAAATATGCCGCCATAGGGGCCGAAATGGCCTTCTTTATTCGGCAGATCATAAGCATTCACGATTGTTTGACTCCTTGCATGAAAGCAATAATTTTTTTCTTATCTTTAATACCTTTTGAGGCTTCCACGCCGCTTGAAACATCCACTGCCCAGGGTTTTGTTTGCTTGATTGCATCCGCCACATTATCTGGATTTAAACCACCGGACAGAATCAACGGTAACGGCAGTTGCTGCGGGATAAGCTGCCAATCAAAAATATGACCGGTACCACCGGGCACGTTGGCAGCATAGGTATCGAGCAACAATCCTTTTGCTGTTCTGTAACGTTCTGCATATTGTAGCAAATCTGTATCCGCTTTGACGCGAATCGCCTTAATATAAGGCTGTGAGAATTGGTTACAAAACTCCGGTGATTCATCGCCGTGAAATTGCAGCAAACTGAGTTTGGCAGCTTGCGCGGTTTTTTCAACCCAAGCCGCATCCGGGTCAACGTAGACACCCACCGTACACACGAAAGGCTGTATCACTTCGACAATCCGGCGTGCGGAATCGGCATCAATATAGCGCGCACTATGCGGCCAGAACACAAAACCGATGGCATCAGCACCGCATTGTACCGCTGCTATTGCATCCTCATTCCGGGTAATCCCGCATACTTTTACGCGTACTGACATGAAAATCTATCTTTTATGATTTATTGATGTACCGACAATCCAGGAATAATTGGCTTCTGAAAAGATTCAGGTAACCCCCAGCAAGTATCATACTTGACACCGGCCAGGTACAAACCTGCCGGTGAAAATGTAGGCGCGGCATAGGTCCGGTCGCAACTTGTCAATAACTGCTGCATCCATTCGGCAGAATACTTACCTTTCCCGATATAAACAAGGCAGCCAATGATATTGCGCACCATGTGATGCAGAAATGCATTAGCGCATATATCAAAAGCCAATAGATCCCCCTGGCGGGTAATAGTTAACCGGGTGATTGTCCGTACTGGAGATTTCGCTTGGCATTCGGCTGCTCGAAATGAGGAGAAATCATGCTCACCAATGAGAATGTTACCAGCGGTTTGCATTTTCTCCAGTTCCAGCGGGTGATGATACCAACCTACTTTGTTATTGCTGATACCCGGCCGGACGGATTGATTCAATAATAGATAAGTATAGCGCCGCTCAAGCGCGCTATACCTTGCATGAAATTCGCCAGATACTTCGCCAGCCCAGAACACCGCGATGTCATCTGGTAATAAAGCGTTGACACCGCGTATCCAAGCACTAACCGGGCGCCGTGCCGCTGTATCGAAATGCACGACTTGATACAGCGCGTGCACACCGGAATCGGTGCGCCCGGCGGTAATAATACGGATTTCTTCTTGCGCTATTCGGGATAAGGCTGCTTCCAGCACATCCTGAATCGAGCAACCTTCCGGTTGGCTTTGCCATCCACAGTAACGGCTGCCGTCATATTCCAAAACAAGCGCTATCCGCACAATCAAGAAATCACTTTGCTGATTGATACGCGCTCCAGCAATGCATCAAAAAACTACTCCTACAAACTCTTGAGCATCTGTTGAGCAGCTTTCTTCTGCTTCGCGTCGCCGTCTCGAATCACTTCTTCAAGCATTTCTTTAGCGCCTTCCTTATCATCCATCTCCTGATATGCTTTCGCTAGATCAAGTTTGGTTTCAATCTCTTGCCACTGCTCGCTCTTTTCACTCAAATCCGGATTTTCTTTCTTTTCAATTTCTTGCCCGGAATCCTCTAGATTCAAGTCGATTTTAGCCAATTCAAGTTCGGGTATATCGGATGGTTGCTTTGATTCAGGCGTTTCATGCGCATCCGGAGCATGATCAAATTCCAGCGGTTCATTACCAAAGCTCGTTGTCTTCTCGCTATAATCGGCAGCAAATTCATCATTGATCGCAGGAACTGCGATTTCACTTTCAGATTTGTTTTTAACCAAATCGATTTCGGAATCGCTCAAATCAAAATCCAAATCTACTTTTTCATTCTCGAAAACATTGTCGTCGCTCACATTGGCCGCATCAAGAGATTTTTCCGAGTCGTCAAAATTAATTTCCAATCCCTCACCGGAAACGTTTTCAAGTGTTTTCGAATCTTTATCGGTATCCAACAATTCTGTTTCATATTCAGTCAGCGATTGATTCATCGCCACATGATGCTTAATTTCATCTTCATCATCGCTTAGATCAAAGTCGATTTGATTTGCAGAACTCTTTGAGTCATAGCCGGAATCAGTAGATTGAGAATCTTCTGCGAAATTACCGGATGTTTTCTGATCAATGGATCGCTCATCTTGCTGCGAATCCGCAATTAATTGCTCTTCATCAGCTTGTGATTCCACAACGGAATCAAATTTCGCAACATTATCTTCGTAGTATTGCCTATCCTTATCAAATTCCTCATCGTCTGAAGATGAATGAATATTCTGGTAAGTTAAATCATCTTCTATATTCTCGGGTGGCATGGAATCCGCGGCGGCTTCAGCGGCTACATCAGCAGCAGCCATAGTCGCTATACGTGATCGTATGGCTGAAGAGAAATTTTCCTTCTTTGTTCCTTCTTCCTCTTCAGCCGCTTCTTGTTGCTTGCGGCGTCTCTTAATAATTAACAGGGCCAATAACAATCCGGAAATTAACGCAGCTCCGATATATTCGATATGGCCAAATATTAAATCAATCCATGAACCACCCTCGGTATCTTGCGGTAAAGGCGGTGGAACAACCGGTACATTTTTGACGGTTGCTTCCGCTACTGGCGGGGTACTGAGAGTTTCTGGTACTGGTGCCGGTGTGGTATTCAATTCCAGCTTGGCATCTTTCTCAGACACTGACTCCACTGCGGGCACCGGTTTCGCTTCAGGTTTAGCGGCACTCTTGGCCGCCGGTTCGGCTTTAAGCTGCGCCTGAGCCAGAACGGAATCTTTCAATTCCAACAAGTGTTTTAAATTCTCAATACTTTTTTCCAGTATAGCTACACGTTCGTTCGCTTCTTTTAAAGCGAGATTTCGCGCAATGGCATCTTCTTCCATCATACGGAGACGATCGGCCAGGGCAGAATCCGGGGTCTTGCCATCCTTATCAAGCAATTGAGCGCCGCTCGATAATTTAAGAATCTCTTTGGGCGCGCTCGATGCCGATGCGGATTTTTTATCCAGCGTAGTGGCAATCTCACCTTGATCGGATTGACTGATCGTATGCTGCACCGGAGACTTCCGGCTGATATCCGCAAGCTTGCTGCGATAGTTGCGCCAATCGGCGGTTTGCACTTTAATCTCGGCTCTTGCCGTGGATGCATCAATCGACGCTATTTCATTTTTTTCCGGTATTTTCAGAACGGCGCCAGTTTTAAGCAAATTCATATTATCCGCAATAAAAGCATCGCGATTGGCGTGATAAAGCGCCACAAGCATCTGATTAAGATCGACACCTGCCGGTAATGCCTGGCGTGCAATGGAGGTTAGCGTATCGCCCCGTTTTACCGGACCATAGGAATTTTTTGCTTGCCCGGGTGGATTATTTCTTGTTTTGGATGATTTCTTACTTCGATTCTCTTGCTCGCTATCAAACGCTTTTTCCTCATTCAGTAGAGTTGCCGCCGTGATGGGCACAGAATTGCTATTTGCTGCCGCGAGATTACGCGTATTGCTTTCAACGGGGTCCAGCAGAACGGTATATTCACGTAATATACGCCCTGAAGACCAATTCAATTCCAGCAATACCATCAAAAAAGGATCATTGACGGCCTGCGGTGATGACAGTTTGACGTACGGATTGCCGTTTGCGCGCGATGCTATTGAGGCTTTAATAGTGGATAAAACCGGCTCGTAATTAATACCTGCCTGTGTGTATGCTTCCCGGGCCGCGATACTGGCTTGTAGAGATGACACATCATCGCTGCTGGTGGCGACAATATCGATTTCAGCAGCGAGTGGTTGTCCCAGAGCAGAATTAATCGTCAACTTGCCAAGTCCTGCAGCTTGAACGACGACAGCCCATGGCAACAACAGGAATATTACAAGCAAGCTTACTCTAAAGGATGTTTTATACACCGAAGTACCCTCTCAGTTTTTTGAATAAAGATTTCGAAAGGCTAACACTGTGATGCAATCACGTAAGCTGGAATTATGCCTTAAATTATGTGCTAATTCATTTAAAACAAACTTATAATTGCGAAAATGTAACTAAAGTATCAAGAAAAGATGATTTCAATGTTGAATTAAGATGCGCAACATTCTACGCAGCGGTTCCGCTGCACCCCACAATAATTGATCGCCGACGGTAAAAACAGACAAATATTCGTTACCCATCGCCAGCTTACGCAGACGGCCTACCGGTATCGATAACGAGCCGGTGACGGCTGTCGGGGTCAATTTTGAAGTTGTTGCTTCTCTTTCGTTAGGAACAATCTGCACCCAGTCATTCGAATTCGCGATAATGTCCTCGATTTCGTCCAAAGGCACATCTTGTTTTAGCTTGATGGTAAGGGCCTGGCTGTGGCAGCGCATCGCGCCGACACGCACACAAATTCCATCTACGGGAATTTGCTGCTCACTTTTACCGAGAATCTTATTGGTCTCTGCCTGTCCCTTCCATTCTTCCCGGCTTTGTCCATTGGCAACTTCTTTATCGATCCAGGGAATCAAGCTTCCGGCGAGCGGCACGCCGAAATTCTCCGTTGGGAATTTTTTATCGCGCAATGTACCGGCAACTTCACGGTCGATTTCCAAAATGCTGGAAGCGGGATTATCGAGTAAATCTTTCGCTACGCGATGCGCCTCGCCCATTTGTTGCAGCAACTCGCGCATATTTTTAGCGCCGGCGCCGGATGCTGCTTGATATGTCATGGCGCTCATCCATTCCACCATACCTTTCTCAAAAAGCCCGCCAACTGCCATTAACATCAGACTGACCGTGCAGTTACCACCGATATAGTTTTTTACCCCGTCATGTAACGCTTGTTCGATTACCGGCATATTGACCGGATCCAGAATGATCACGGCGTCTTTTTCCATGCGCAACGCCGATGCCGCATCAATCCAATAACCCTGCCAGCCGGATTGACGCAATTGTTTAAAAACTTGATTGGTGTAATCACCGCCTTGGCAAGAAATAATGATATCCATCGCACTCAGCTGATCGAGATCAAAAGCATCCTTCAACGGGGAAGTTTCCTTGCCAATTTCAGGGCCTGCGCCACCTCTTTGCGAAGTTGTAAAGAACACAGGATCAATCAGAGAAAAATCTTCTTCTTCCCGCATTCTTTGCATCAATACAGAACCCACCATGCCACGCCAACCAACAAAACCCACTTGTTTCATTGCTTATCTCTTACCTTAAAATTGACAACCGGTTAATCAAATAAAAAAACTGTTTAAATATTAGCTTACATTACAAATCGATAATTAATGAGTAATGGCGCCAATACACCGCCAATTCAATCATTCATACATAATCCGCTACCAAGGCGCATTTACAATGCCAACAACACCGCATCACCCATCGCCTTAGTGCCAACCATCTTCATTCCAGGTTCATCGATATCTTTGGTGCGGAAACCCAGCGTCAGAACTTTCTTGACGGCATTTTCTATGCGCTGTGCTGCCGCTTCCTGATTAAAGGTATAACGCAGCATCATGGCAACCGACAATATCGTCGCCAAGGGATTAGCCAGATCCTTGCCGGCAATATCCGGTGCCGAGCCATGAATCGGTTCATACAACCCTTTGTTATTTTCATCCAAAGAAGCCGAAGGCAACATACCAATCGACCCGGTCAACATCGACGCTTCATCAGATAAAATATCGCCGAACATGTTTCCGGTCACGATGACATCGAATTGTTTCGGATTACGCACCAACTGCATCGCGGCGTTATCGACCAACATATGCGATAGCGTCACTTGCGGATATTCTTGTGCCACTTCAATCACAACATCGCGCCATAATTGCGTGCATTCCAGCACGTTCATTTTATCCACGGAGCACAACTTGCCTTGCCGTTTAGCCGCCGCTTGAAAGGCGACATGCGCAATACGCCGTATTTCAGATTCACTGTAAATCATCGTGTTGTAACCGACACGCTGCCCGTCGCGCGTTTCAATCCCGCGCGGCTCGCCGAAATAAATATCGCCGGTCAATTCGCGCACAATCATGATATCGAGACCCGCAACCACGTCATATTTCAAACTGGAAGCATTGGCCAATTCCGGATAGAGTATTGCCGGCCGCAGGTTAGCAAATAAATTCAGCTCCTTACGGATGGCGAGCAAGCCTCTTTCAGGGCGCTGTTGACGCGGCAGCGCATCGTAGCGCGGACCGCCGACGGCTCCGAGTAAAACCGCATCCGCCTGACTGGCCAACCGGTGTGTCGCTTCCGGGTATGGTTCTCCTGTAGTATCCACGGCACAGCCGCCGATCAAACCATACTCCAATTCAATCGCTAAGCCGTCTTTCTTCAATGCATCCAATATGCGCACGGCTTGTGCAACGATTTCCGGACCGATCCCATCGCCAGATAAAACAGCAATTTTCATCATAGGTTAATTTCTTAAATAACTCAGGAGAACAGCCAAGGCTGCTCATTGCGCCGCTTCTGTTCAAATTGTTTAATCTTTTCCGCCTGCTGCAAAGTCAGGCCGATTTCATCCAAACCATTGAGCAGGCAATGTTTGCGGAAAGCATCCACCTCAAATGCATACACCTTATTTTGCGGTGTCGTTACGGTTTGTTTCTGGAGATCCACCGTCAAGCGGTATCCTTCCGTTGCTTTGACTTCATCAAACAAGCGATCCAGTATCGCCGCATCCAGCACAACCGGCAACAAACCGATCTTGAAGCAGTTATTGAAAAAAATATCGGCAAAACTGGGGGCGATGATGACGCGAAAGCCGTAATCCTGCAGCGACCACGGCGCGTGTTCACGGCTCGATCCACAACCGAAATTGGCGCGCGCCAGCAATATTTGCGCGCCCAGGTAGCGCGGTTGATTCAATATAAACTCCGGGTTCGGCTGGCGTTGCGCCGGATCCATCCCCGGTTCTCCGTGATCGAGATAGCGCCATTCATCGAATAGATTCTGACCGAAACCGGAGCGCTTGATTGATTTGAGAAATTGCTTCGGAATGATGGCATCGGTATCGACATTGGCACGATCAAGCGGCGCCACCAAACCAGTAAGAGTATGAAATTTTTCCATTTATTTATTTGTGCAGTTGCTTACACACCGTGGGACTAAACATCTAGTGACCGAATTCGCGCACATCGACAAAATGCCCGGCGACTGCAGCCGCAGCAGCCATTACCGGGCTGACCAAATGTGTTCTGCCGCCGGGACCTTGCCGTCCTTCAAAATTGCGATTCGACGTCGAAGCGCAGCGCTCACCTGCGGTCAAGCGATCGTCGTTCATCGCCAAACACATGGAACAACCGGGTTCGCGCCATTCGAATCCGGCCGCAACAAAGATTCTGTCCAGACCTTCTTGCTCGGCTTGCTTCTTGACCAGCCCGGAACCCGGAACCACCAGCGCCAGCTTGATATTGGCGGCAATATGTTTTCCTTTGACGATTTGTGCCGCTGCGCGTAAATCCTCAATGCGCGAGTTTGTACAGGAACCGATAAAGATTTTATCCAGCGTAATTTGCGTAATCGGCGTATTGGCGTGCAATCCCATATAGTTCAACGCCTGCTGCATATCGTGGCGCTTGACCTCGTCACTAATCTGCGCGGGATCGGGTACGGCACCGTCAATCGTTGTCACCATTTCCGGCGAAGTACCCCACGTCACTTGCGGTTTAATCTGCGCCGCATACAAAGTTACCGTGCGGTCAAAAACCGCGCCATCATCACTGTGCAGCGTGCACCAGTAAGCAACCGCGCGATCCCACAACTCGCCCTGCGGTGCGAAAGGCCGTCCTTTAAGATAGTTAATCGTGGTATCGTCGACCGCGACCATGCCAGCGCGTGCACCGGCTTCAATCGCCATATTGCACAGCGTCATGCGCCCTTCCATCGATAACGCGCAAATAGCGCTGCCGGTGAATTCGATGGCATAACCGGTGCCGCCTGCCGTACCGATTTCACCGATGATCGCCAGCGCAATGTCTTTAGCAGTAACGCCAAATCCTAATTGGCCCTCGATTGCAATACGCATAGTTTTTGATTTCTTCATCAACAAGCACTGCGTCGCCAATACATGCTCGACTTCCGACGTGCCGATACCGAACGCCAAGCAGCCAAATGCACCATGCGTGCTGGTATGCGAATCACCGCACACGACCGTCATGCCCGGCAAGGTAGCGCCTTGTTCCGGGCCGATCACATGCACGATCCCTTGCCGCAGATCATTCATCTTGAATTCGGTAATGCCCAGCTCATCACAATTTTGGTCCAACGTATCCACTTGCAAGCGCGAGATGGGGTCATGAATGCCGTGACTACGATCCGTGGTCGGCACATTGTGATCTGCAACAGCGAGAATGGAGTTAAGGCGCCAAGGTTTTCTTCCCGTCAGTTTCAAGCTCTCGAATGCTTGCGGGCTGGTGACTTCGTGTACCAAATGGCGATCAATATAGATCAGCGTCATACTGTCCGGATCGCCGGATTCAGTATGCACCACATGTTGATCCCACAGTTTGTCGTATAGCGTTTGCATCGGGTAAATTTTAAAAATTCGATTAACGCGCGATTATCCCATAAAGTTTACAAATTCAACAAACCAAGCGCGCTTTCCTGCATCAATGATTGAATGATCTCATTTTCCACGCGATTAAAACCAAACCGGCCAGTGCTGCCACAGCGCTGATCAGGAAAGTAATCTCCGCTCCCAGCCAATCCCAGGTGTAACCGCTGAATACCGCTCCCAGCGCGCCACCCACGCCATATGCCGTGCTGGTATAGATAGCCTGACCTTTGGCTTGATGGCGGCCTTGAAAAAATTGATGGATGACCATCATGGCGGCAATATGATGCGCACCGTAAGTTGCTGCATGCAGAATTTGCGCAAAAACAATCATAACTGGCCAATCGACATATTGTCCGATCAGAACAAAACGGAGCATGGCACAAGCAAAACTAAAAATCAGCACATGTTTTAAACGGAAATGCCGCAGCAGCCACGGCATGATGAAGAAAATACCGATTTCGCAAATTACGCCGGTCGCCCACAGCCAACCGACGAATCCTTTATCGTATCCATGCTCCACCAGATAAATGGAGAAAAATGTATAGTAAGCGCCGTGTGCAAACAGCATCAGCAGACTGGAAAGCAAGAACGCCGTGACTTCCGGCCGCAAGCAAATCCGCAACACGGAATGCAATCCGGCGGTGTGGCGCATGACCTCTTTTTCCGGAATGTGATAAGAAAAAATCACAATACCCAGCTTTAGCCCCAGCACAACCCACAGTAACCAAGTAATTTCCACTATTTCCAGCAAATAGCCGATACCCACTACCGCCAACACGAAACCGACCGATCCCCAGGAGCGGATCCGACCATACTTGTCGGTCGCATTTTCCAGATGCGATAGTGTGATCGCTTCCATCAGCGGCAGCGAAGCACTCCAGAAGAAGCTCATCAACAGCATGACGAAAAATATCCAGACAAAAGATTCGCCAGCGAAGAAACCGCAGAAACTCAACAAACCACTCACCGCAGCCACTTGAACCACACGTACACGCTTACCGGTATGATCCGCCAGCCAACCCCAGACGGCCGGTGAGAAAATCCGCGCGACCAGCAGCAGTGACATCAATATGCCGATTTGCAGCGCATTAAACGACAGCGCTTGCAAGTACAAGCTCCAATACGGTGAAAAAGCACCGATGAAAGCAAAATAAAAGAAATAAAAACCGGAAAGGCGCCAATAAGGGAGTGACGGCATAACAATACGCAAACCGATGCAGCGATTTAGCTAAAATATTGGCTACTGGAATTAGGGAAACGCTGATTAATTGACTATACGAGCGAATCACTTCGTTGCGCGGTACTCGCTCCCTCGCCTATCTTATTGATATGTCTCGGTTGCTGTGTTCCGTGCGCCTCGTGCTTCATCTCGNNCGAATTAATCAGCGTTTCCTTAGTGATCCATAATCTTTGTTACCGAGGCACGCATTCTACAAGAATTCGTTCCGCAAATCTTTTTCGCGTGCCGGGAAAAATTTACCCTTTTCCACTCTTCTCCCCAGCAGATAGTTGACAATCCATAAGCCCTTCGATAGTCTCCACGCACAGATTGGATTTTGTATTTTTACGCACTCGCCATGCGCTGATTGAGCTGAAGGAAACGTTGGCAAGATGCACCACATCATTCCTACCCCGTTTCTCAGCCGATCTCAATTTTGTGCGATACAAAATACATTTTTTTCATCTACAGTGACAATAACAATAAAAAAACCCTCAATTTCAAAAAGGAGAGCACAATGGAACTCAAAGGATCAAAAACCGAAGGAAATCTGAAAGCCGCTTTTGCCGGTGAATCGCAAGCCAACCGCCGTTATTTGTACTTCGCAGCAAAAGCCGATGTGGAAGGACAAAACGATGTGGCTGCGGTTTTCCGTTCTACCGCGGAAGGTGAAACCGGTCATGCGCACGGTCACCTGGAGCATCTGGAAAACTGTGGCGACCCCGCCACCGGCATGCCGTTCGGTTCTTCCCGCGATAACCTGAAAACCGCCATCGCGGGTGAAACGCACGAATACACCGACATGTATCCAGGTATGGCAAAAACGGCGCGCGACGAAGGCTTCGACGAAATCGCCGATTGGTTCGAAACACTGGCCAAAGCGGAACGCTCGCACGCCAATCGTTTCCAGCGTGCGTTGGACAGCTTGGCCGATTAATTCATCGCAGCGCGATTATTGCGCTGATTCCAAAGTCGCTGCGGGGTTTATTTGCCGGTTAGGTTAAATCCCGCAGTGACTCATCCAAAAATCACTACACCGATATTCCGCCATGGCTACTCGTGAAGGCAGTCTTGAAGCACCGCAACGTCATCCCATCGACTGGAAAAATCCGGATTTTTATGATGCAACCCTTTTAAATCAGGAGATGGAGCGGGTTTTCGACATTTGCCACGGTTGCCGCCGTTGCGTCAATCTTTGCACGGCGTTTCCGCGCTTATTCGATTTGATCGATGACAGTGCGACCGGTGAACTGGATGGTGTCAATAAGCAACAATTTTGGGAAGTCGTCGATCGTTGCTATCTGTGCGACATGTGCTTCATGACCAAATGTCCTTATGTGCCGCCGCACGAATGGAATATCGACTTTCCGCATTTGATGCTGCGCGCCAAAGCGGTTAAATATAAAAACCAGGGCGCCGGTTTCCGCGACAAATTGCTCTCCAGCACCGACTTGATGGGCAAACTGGCGACGATTCCCGTGGTGGTTCAAACCGTCAATGCCATGAACAATACCCCGGTTGTCCGTAAGATCATGGACAGCACGCTGGGAATTCATGCCGAGCGAAAACTGCCCGAATATACGACAAACAAATTCCGTCCCAACGCCAAACCGAACGATACTTTCCCAGTAAGGAACGGCGCGCGCACGCCCGGCAAAGCAGCCATTTATGCGACTTGCTATATCAATTACAACGAACCCGGCATCGGTCATGATTTACTGAAAATACTGGAACACAACGAAATTCCCGCCCGCTTGGTGGAAAAGGAAGTTTGCTGCGGCATGCCGAAACTGGAATTGGGTGACTTGCAAGCGGTGGAAAAACTGAAAAACGAAAACATTCCCCATTTATTGAAACTGGCGCAAGAAGGGTATGCCATTTTATCCGCGGTTCCCTCCTGCACACTGATGTACAAACAGGAGCTACCGCTGATGTTTCCGGATGACGCAGCGGTTCAGGCCGTTGCCGCTGCCATGTTTGACCCATTTGAATATCTGGTGCTGAGAAATCAGGATAATTTGCTCAAAACGGATTTCAAGCAATCGCTCGGCAACGTGGCTTACCATATCCCCTGCCATCAGCGCGTACAGAACGTCGGTAAGAAGACCCGGGACATCTTGCAACTGATACCGGATACCACGATTAACACCGTGGAGCGCTGCTCCGGTCATGACGGCACCTGGGGAGTGAAAAGCGAGCATTTCGCCGACTCGATGAAAATCGGCCGCCCGGTCTTCAAGCAAATGGCTGCTTCCGATCCGGACTATATCAGTTCGGATTGTGCGATCGCTGCGCGTCATATCGAGCAAGGCATCGGCACCAGCAAAGCGCAAAAACTGCATCCGCTGACGCTGTTGCGCATGGCCTACGGCACCGACTCAAAACAAGAATCAAAATCCGATTCCAGTGAATCAATTGATCAAACCACTCCAGCAGGTGAAAAACAAATGACAACCGCAGTCACTCGTGAAAGCTTATTGACGTTGGAAGCTTATGCCAAAGTGCGCAACGATTTCCGTGCGCAAGTCATGGCGCATAAAAAAACGCGCAAAGTCTCGCTGGGAGAAAATATCACGCTGATATTTGAGGATGCTTTGACCGTTCGCTATCAAATCCAGGAAATGCTACGCGTTGAACGCATTTTCCAGGAAGAGGAAATCATGCATGAGCTTGAAACGTATACTCCCTTAATTCCGAATGGGAAAAATTGGAAAGCCACGATGATGATTGAATACTCCGACCCCGCCGTGCGTGCGGAAAAATTAGCTGCACTGATCGGCATCGAAGACAAGATTTGGGTCAGAATCGCCGGATACGAACCGGTCTTTGCTATTGCCGATGAAGATCTGGAGCGGGAAAACAGCGAAAAAACATCATCGGTGCATTTCCTGCGTTTTGAACTCACAGCGGAAATGATTCAGGCGCTGCGTCAAGGTGACATGCTCAACATGGGCGTCGATCACCCGGCTTATCACGCATTGGTTGACGCCATTGCTGGCGATGTCCGCGCTTCGCTAATGAGCGATTTGACCTCGGCATGACACTGCGACGCCTATTGATCCTTTTGATTTGCACAGCGCTTTTGCCTGCTTGCGCGAATCCACCATTCAAGGATGAATTCGAAAGCGACAAACCTTGGATCGAGCAAATGACGCAGCTTCCCGCTTACCCGGAAGTGAAGAATCTGTTGGCATTTGACGCCGGTGCGGTAACCGGCAATCAATATCTGGTTGATACAACCTCCATCAAAATCGGTCAGGATGATGTCATCCGCTTTACGCTGGTGGTCAAATCATCATCGGGTGCGATGAATGTCAGCTACGAGGGCATCCGTTGCGCCACCAGCGAAAGAAAACTCTACGCGCTCGGACGCGATGACAAAACCTGGGTGAAACCCCGCATATCGGAGTGGCAACAACTTGATATAGTGCGGCAATTCTATGCGCAACGCGAACTCGCCAAAAATATTTTTTGCCCCCATCAACAAATCGTCGGCAGTACCGAAGAAGCCATTCAAGCATTGAAAGCCGGCATGCACCGCAGCATTTTCCGCTAAAAGAAAATGTATCGTAGTTATCAGGATTAAGTGTTGCCTTAGGAAACGCTGATTAATTCGGCGGACGAGATGAAGCACGAGGCGCACGGAACGCAGCAACCGAGACATATCAACAAGATAGGCGAGGGAGCGAGTACCGCGCAACGAAGTGATTCGCTCGTATAGTCAATTAATCAGCGTTTCCCTTACAAACACTGCTGTCCCACCTTCACTTATAAATCCATACGCATTAGAAATCAGAAATTTATTTTTCCCTATTGTTTTTAGGGGAATTAAAGCTCACACTCCGCGTGGGGATAAATCGTATTCCACCCCTCCTCTGGATCTCGTCGAGGATCAACCCGAAAAATCACTAAAATAAGGAAGAATCACATGAAAAAAAGCTTTAGCAAGATATTGCCGGGAGCAATGAGTCTGTTTCTCCTAAGTTTCAGTAGTTGGGTATATGCAGAAGCCGCACCGCCCTTAAGCGAAGCACGCACGGTCGCGCAATATAATTACATCATCCATATCCTTGCCATGCTGCTGGTCGGTTTCGGTTTTTTAATGGTTTTTTTACGCGGCTATGGATTCGGTGCGGTAACGGGCACTTATTTGGCCGTCGCCGTTGGTTTGCCTTTATATATCTTATTCCGCGCCAATGGTATTTTTGGCCATCAACTGTCACCGCATTCGCTTGATGCGCTCCTGTATGCCGAGCTATCGGTTGCCACCGCATTGATCGCAATGGGTGCCGTGCTGGGACGTTTGCGCGTTTTTCAATACGCCTTACTGGCTTTATTGGTCGTCCCGCTTTATCTAATCAATGAATGGCTGGTGCTTGATGATGCCATTGGTTATACCACCGGCTTTCAGGATGCCGCCGGATCGATCGTCATCCATGCATTCGGCGCTTATTTCGGATTAAGTATGTCACTGGTACTGACCACGGCGTATCAACGCAGTCAACCGATTGAATCGGATCACACGTCGGACCGCTTCGCGATGCTCGGATCCATGGTGCTTTGGTTGTTCTGGCCAAGCTTCGCAACCGCCCTGGTACCGTTGGAAAACATGCCGCAAACCGTAGCTAATACATTATTAGCACTTTGCGGAGCTACCATCGCCACATATTTCCTCAGCAGCAGACTGCATGGAGGTAAAACATCCATGGTGGATATGGCGAATGCCGCACTGGCCGGTGGTGTCGCTATCGGCTCTGTGTGTAATGTTGTCTCTCCAATGGGTGCTTTTGGCATCGGTTTGCTGGCCGGCACCGTTTCTGTTCTGGGGTATGTTTTCCTGCAACCGATGCTCGAATCCCGGTTTAAGCTGGTCGATACCTGCGGTGTGCATAACCTGCACGGAATGCCGGGATTACTGGGCGGATTGAGTGCTTTCCTGGTCGTGCCGGATGTCGCCATCGCACAATTTAATGGCATTGCAATCACCTTGATCATCGCAATTTCTGGCGGGTTGCTTGCCGGCGCCATTATTAAAGCAACCGGAACCACACGCGAACCGTACGAGGATAGTGTCGAATTTACCCATCTGGCCGGACCTGAAACTGAGAATCTGCCGGAACGACTGGAAATCCGGGTAGAAACCTTGGAGAGCCATGCCTTAGCCGCTAAACCACAGATTCCGGTCGAATCATCCGAAACAGAAATACTGATCGCAAGACTGGAATCCCGCATTCAGATTCTGGAGAGCAAAGTTGCAGCAGTACACACTCAAAGTACTGTCGATAAACCGGAACCTCAGATTTAATGTGCTTCCATTACGACCCTGCCACACGTGGCGGGGTTCTTTATCGATCGATCATCGTCAGTTGAGCAAAGTTTCCTGCCTATTATTTTTCTCTACCAGCGGCAGTATGGCGCTCATACGACTTAAAAACTTTCGTACCCGGGTAATAGGTCATTCCCCATTTAACCAAAGCTTCCAATACCGACCGCAGATCTTCCCCTTTTTGGGTCAATGCATATTCATAGCGCGCTGGCTTTTGCTGGTAGGCGTGCTGCACGATAATGCCCGCAGCATCCAATTTCTTTAACCGGTCCGCCAATATATTGGTGGCGATTTGTTCCGGAGAGGCGAAGAATTCCTGGTAGCGTTTCTTACCCAATAGCAAATCCCGGATAATCAGCAACGTCCATTTATCGCCCAAAAGATCGAGCGCGCAGGCGACCGGACAGCACGATCGCTCAAAGTCTATTTTTTCCGAATCTTCCGCCATTGATTAGTATCTCCATTTTAAAAATCGCAACACGGCCCTAATGTATCTCAGTAACTTGCAATTCACAAGTTTATAAGATAGAGTAACTTTTGAATTGCAAGTGATGATTCCAATCAAGAGGAGGAGAATATGCGACATGCTGAAGCTGTATCAATTTGAACGTACCTGGGGTATCCCCAATTTAAGCCCGTTCTGCTGCAAAGTCGAAACCTATATGCGCATGGCTAGCATCGAACATGACATAAAGCCCGCCTTACCCATGAGCGCACCGAAAGGGAAATTGCCTTATATCAGCGATAATGGCAAAGCGCTCGGCGACTCGCGTTTCATCATCGAGTACTTGAAATCAACTTATCACGATTTGGATAGCGGATTGACCGACGAGGAATTGGCTATATCTACCGCTTTGCAGCGTTTGCTGGAAGAACATTTATTTTGGGGCGCGCTGTATTCCCGCTGGCAATATGCCGATGAAAATTGGCAAATCAATAAAAAAGCCATTTTCAGCCCATTACCGCCCATCATCCGGGATATTGTTGCCAACCGTTGGCGCAAAAAAATTCAACGGCAAATTTATGGTCATGGCATGGGCAGACATCAAACAGAAGAAATATTCGCATTGGGCAAACAGGATATTGATGCATTGGCGGCATATCTCGGCCACAAGCCGTATTTCTTGGGTGATCGTCCCACCGCATTGGATGCATCAGCTTTTGGGTTATTGATCAATATCAGCGGTTGCCCCATCGAGTCTCCGCTTAAGGAATATGCATTAACCAAAGAAAATCTCACGACTTATAACGAGCGAATTATGCACCGCTTCTATCCGGATCTGCGTGATTCGCGAAGTGGGGAACCGCTTTATTAGCGATTTTGGCTGGCTGTCGACTGAATTAATAATACAAATTACCCATTATCTAGTAGTAAAACAGGAGTGATGAACTATGGAATCAGTCAAGATCAGTAAGTTATAGTCCGGAAATCAGTGGATTATAAAATGTCACTGTGCAATCTCGACCAAACGGTCAAATTTCAGCCCAGCAGTAAAGCAGGGATTCTAAACGAGAAATCCAATGAAACAGCCAGGAACCGATTGGATTAATATCGATTGGAAAGAGATTTGGCTGCTTATATAAACAAAACCGGAGAATATCATGACAAAAAATCTTTCAGTTGGACATTTTATCGCTGTTGCTGCTGTCGCTTTGATCGGATTGACACCGCAGCAATCGACCCATGCTGCATCCGTCATCTATCAAGATCTTACCCCGACAGGCATACTGGCAAGCCCGAGCAGTATCACACGCAGCTTTGCTTCAGACAGCGGCGCGGGTAATATCACATTCGAAATTCAAGGTTATTTGAGTCTGGATGGTTCCAATTGCTGCACCGATACGTTCAGTTTCTATAACGACAGCGATCTGCTGTTCCAAGGCACTTTCAATCTCGGTGGCGGCGGCACGGATATCGTATTCGCCAACCCGAACGGTGCAACCTTCTCCGCAACCAACTTCGGTTTCTATAATGGCGGGGTGCTGAATGTATCCATTCCCGTCACTTTTGCCGCCGGCAACCACGTGCTAACCTTTGATTATTCCGGCAGCCCTCAAGGTCTTGGCGATGAAGGCTGGGGATTGAACAACATTACGGTTGAAGGCGTAGCGGCTGTACCCGAACCTGAAACTTACGCCATGTTGCTGGCCGGTCTTGGTTTACTGGGCTTCACGGCAAGCCGCCGCAAAATTGCAACCGCTTAATCGTACAACGATCATTTTCATACCAACGGGAGCTACAGCTCCCGTTTTTTTAGGGTTGCACGCTTTCCCATAATTTCTGCAATCGCTTCACGGATACCGGGAACGGCGTTTTCAATTCCTGCGCGAACAACGACACGCGCAATTCCTCGATCTGCCAGCGGAATTCCTCCAGATTGCCATCGTGTAAACCGGCTTTTCGGTGCTTTTCCAGCCGCTGCACATAGTGCTGCCAAAACGGCGCCACTTCGGCGCTGTTGTGCTGATCCCGCTCCGGGTTCGCGGTCAGTTTTTCCAGGCGCAACGTCATGCCTTTCAAATAGCGCGGCAACTGTTGCAAACGTGACCATCCGGTATTACCGAGAAAGCCGGGGTACAGCAAATGATCGAGCTGCTCATTCAGTTCCGCTTTCATCCGTTCGTTGCGAACTGTAGATAAGCGTGCAATCAGCGCTTGACAATCGGCGCCGATCTGCTGCAGCAATTTCGCCAACGCTGAGGATACTTCCGGCAAGCGCTTTCTGGCGCGCTGACACTGAGTGGTAAACTCGGTTTCCGAGCGCGGCAGAGGATCGTCATACAGCAAGGCGCGATCGATAATCGCATCCAGCATGTCTTGCTTCAAATCACCCGGATTCATCCGGCTCGCCAATTGCATGCTCGCTTGTTTCAATCCGGGCAGATTCTTGTCCAACTGTTTAATTTGATCTTTCAGCATCAGGCACAACAATCGCCTCACGCCCGGACGCATCGCATGATCCGCCGCTTCGCGAGTATCGAACAGGCGGATCGCGACGCTGTCGATTTGATCGATCAATGCCGGATAACCGGTCAATGGTTGCCCATTGCGCATGAAGCCGGTTTCCACCGGCAAGTCGCCGAAATCCCAGCACGTGATTTGATCGCGCTCGATGGCAATTTTTTCGCTGGCCGAACCGCGTTTGACAAACGATTGTTGCGCAGCTTGACCGAGCTGCCGCTGCAATCCGGCCAAATCGCGGCTCATCGCCAATTCCGCACCGGCATCGTCGATCACGCGGATATTCATTAGCAAATGCAGCGGTATCTGTTCTGCCAGCCAAGTATCCGGGGGTACCGTCAGCGTGGTTCTTTTGAGAATGAATTGCGCCAGCGCATCGGCCAACGGTAACGGATGCACAGCATTCGAATGGTTCAGCAGAAATTCCGTCACCGACTCGGGTAACGGTACCAGCATGCGTCGGATTTGCTTCGGCAGTGCTTTCAGGTACCAGGTAATCTTCTCGCGGATCAATCCCGGCACCAGATAATCTAACTGCCTCGCTTCCAACCGGTTCAGCAACGGCAACGGAACCGTCACCGTCACACCGTCGAGCGGGTGGCCGGGTTCAAAACGATATGCAAGCGCCAGTTCGCTGCCATCCGGCAAAACCATGTATTCCGGAAATTGCACCTCGGTGACATGCCCAGCTTCGTGCCGCATCAGCAGTTCGCGCTGCAAATACAACAAGCGCGGATTCTGCTGTTCCGCTTGTTTGCGCCATTTTTCAAAAGCGGCGCCGTTGGTGATGTCGTGCGGGATGAGCGCATCGAAGAAGGCGAAAATTTCCTGCTCGTCGACCAGCACATCCTGCCGCCGCGTTTTATGCTCCAGTTCTTCGATTTCCTGGATTAACGCCTGGTTATGCTGAAAAAACGGCGCTTGCGTGACGAATTCCCCGACGGCCAGCGCCGAGCGGATAAAAATCTCACGCGCTTCCTTGGGATGGATCGGCCCGTAATGGATCGGCCGCTTCGACACGATGATCAAGCCGTACAGCGTGACCTGCTCAAACGCGACGACTTGCGCGCGCTTCTTTTCCCAATGCGGATCGACATAATGCCGCTTGCACAAATTACCGGCGATCCGCTCCAGCCAGGCCGGATCGATTTTAGCCACGCAGCGCGCGTACAATTTGCTGGTTTCGACCAATTCCGCCGCGACCACCCATTTGGCTTTGCCTTTTCTCAGCACCGAGCCGGGAAAAATCGCCAGCTTAATGCCGCGCGCGCCCAGATATTCACCCTCCTTCTCGGTTTTGAAGCCGATATTGCCGAGCAAACCGGGCAATAACGCGCGATGGATTTCATCGTATCCCGCCGGTATTTCGTTCGGCCTGAAACCCAGTTCCGCCATCAGCGTATGCAATTGTCCGTGAATCTCGCGCCATTCACGCAAGCGCCGGTACGACAAAAAATGCTCGCGGCAGTGCGCCATCAGTTTCTTACCGGATTTCTTATGCTTCAGCAGCTCGTCATAGAAATCCCACAATTTCAAATACGCTAGAAAATCCGAACGTTCGTCCTGAAAACGCCGGTGCGCCTCGTCGGCGGCAGCTTGATGCTCGAACGGCCGGTCGCGCGGGTCTTGCACGCTCAATGCCGACGCGATGATCAGGATTTCGTGCAGGCAATTTTCCTGTTTTGCCGCCAGAATCATGCGGGCGATTTTGGGATCGAGCGGAAACTTCGCCAATCGCCAGCCGATGGCGGTCAACTGCCGGTTGTCGTCGACCGCGCCCAATTCCGCCAGCAACTGATAACCGTCGGCAATCATGCGCGGCGACGGCGGCTCGAGAAACGGAAAATCCTCGACATCGCCGATTTTTAGCGACTTCATGCGTAAAATGACCGAAGCCAACGACGAACGCAGGATTTCCGGATCGGTAAACGCCGCTCGCCCTTGAAAATCCTGTTCAGAGTACAAACGGATGCACACCCCATCCGCCACCCGGCCGCAGCGCCCGGCGCGTTGGTTGGCCGATGCTTGCGAAATTTTCTCCACCAGCAGTTGCTCGACTTTGTTGCGGTAACTGTAGCGATTGATGCGCGCCAGCCCGGTATCGATCACATAATGAATCCCCGGCACGGTCAGCGACGTTTCCGCCACGTTGGTCGCCAGCACGATGCGGCGCGCGCCGCCCGGCTGGAATATCCGTTCCTGCTCGACCACCGACAGCCGGGCGAACAGCGGCAGGATTTCGATATGTGAATGAAAGCGGTGAAACGAATGCTTGCGCAAAGTTTCGGCGGTTTCGCGAATCTCCCGCTCGCCCGGCAAAAACACCAGAATATCGCCCGAACCCAGCGCCATCAACTCATCGGCCGCATGGATGATGGCCTGCTGCACATCGCCGTCGCTATCGTCGTCCGCATCGGCCAGCGGACGGTAATGAATCTCCACCGGATACAACCACCCGCTGACTTCGATCACCGGTGCATCGTTGAAATGCCGCGAAAAGCGCTGCGCGTCGATGGTCGCCGAGGTCACGATCAGCTTCAGATCCGGCCGTTTCGGCAGCAATTGCTTGAGGTAACCGAGTAGAAAATCGATATTTAAACTGCGCTCGTGCGCCTCATCGATGATCAGCGTATCGTACGCCTGCAACAACGGATCGCCCTGCGTCTCGGCCAGCAAAATACCGTCCGTCATCAGTTTGATGTAACTGTCCACACCGATTTTGTCGGAAAATCGCACTTTGTAGCCGACCGCCTGCCCCAATGGACTATTCAACTCCGCCGCAATCCGCCCCGCCACCGTCCGCGCCGCAATCCGCCGCGGCTGCGTATGGCCGATCAGGCCATGCACACCGCGCTGCAGCTCCAGACAGATTTTCGGGATTTGTGTGGTCTTACCCGAACCGGTTTCCCCGCAAATGATCACGGCTTGGTGACGCTCAATCGCTTGTTTGATTTCCTCGCGGCGCAGATTGACCGGCAGATCGCCAGCGTAAACCGGGTTCGGAAGATGAGCCAACCGCTTGGTGATGGCTTCGGAGGAGAATTTTTTCATAGAAATGCTGCAGAATCAGATCAATTGTTGTTGAAGATCACTTCAACTGGCAACCAGCCATATGGTGCCATTTAACTCAGCCAACAGCGCCGCAACCTCACGTGGCGTCAATACCACTGGCAAACGCTTGGCTGCTTTTGCTTCCACCACCTCTTTCAGTCAAGGCAAATCGATATTCAACACTTCCCTGTATAAAAACAGCAAGGCCGCTTTCGCCTGCCCTTCCGTGGATGCAGCCACATTCCGCTCGGCCAATCGACGTATAAATCCTCGGTACGAATAGAATAATGTCTGGCGCGTATATGCTCATGCACCTGATCCAGTAATTTGGGTGGACTACTCATCCGTATTTTTTTAGGTTCCTATAAAAAAGAGAAGCATTATATCAATATAATTATATTGGATAATAATGCTCATTTATTGACTTGATAAATCCAATCAAAGAAAATACTGTCTTTCTAATTTTAGTTATGCTCTTAAATCAGAGACAGCTCAATGAACAAACATGAAAAGCTAAATTACGTTGAGTTTGCGTCATCTGATTTGCAGTCCACGAAGGCTTTCTTCGAAAAGGCATTCGGTTGGTCGTTTGTAGACTACGGCCCCGAATACACCGCATTTTCCGGGCAGGGCCTTGACGGTGGTTTCTTCAAGGCTAATCTGTGCTCCAGCACAGCCAATGGCGCAGCACTTTTAGTTTTCTTCAGCAATAATCTTGAGAGCACGCTTGTCAAAGTTACCGAGGCAGGTGTGGTAAGATTGTTAAACCGATATTCAGCTTTCCTGGTGGCCGTCGCTTTCATTTCACTGAGCCAAGCGGCAATGAGTTTGCGGTGTGGTCCGAAGCGGACGCATAACCATACGTTGCAGCGGACACCAAAATCACGCACGCAGCACTGGAACCCTAAGCGGTATGCCGAGAATGCCCGGTTTGTGTCCGATCTAGGCCTGCCCGTTATCGAGCTGCTGGCGCCACAGCCCAGAGAACGTATCCTCGATTTGGGCTGTGGGGATGGTTCATTGACCGCCAAGTTACTGAGTTTCGGCTGTGAAGTGGTTGGCGTCGATTCAAGTCCTGAAATGGTCGCTGCTGCGCGCGCACTTGGGTTGGATGCGCGGGTAATGGACGGGCAAACGCTTCAATTCGGCAACGAATTTGATGCGGTCTTTTCCAACGCTGCGCTGCATTGGATGAAAGAACCTGAAGCTGTCATCACGAGTGTCTGGCGTTCACTTAAACCGGGTGGGCGCTTTGTCAGTGAATTCGGCGGATATGGTAACGTTTCTGCCATTGTCGCGGCCATAGAATCTGCGCTTAATTCACGAGGACTTTCGGTTCCCAGTCCTTGGTTTTTTCCTCGCTCAGAAGAATACCGGCGACTCCTTGAAGCTCGCGGTCTTGTGGTACATAACATTATTCTTATTCCACGCCCAACTCCATTACCCGGCGATGTTAGCGGTTGGCTTGAGACGTTCGCCCAACCTTACACCGCTGTTCTATCCGCCGCTGAGAGACCGAGTTTTATTGCTGAGATGGTTGAAGTTTTGATGCCCGTGCTCTGTGATGAAAAAGGTAATTGGGAGGCCGATTATGTTCGCCTACGGTTTTCTGCCACAAAACCAAATACCGCAACCTAACATTGCGGTCGAGTGGGACTGGCCTACAGCGGGCTTCGCCTGCTTCCAGCCAGCCCCTCACCTTGAACGTTGAGCGTCATTCAAGGGAATCTTTCATGCATAGGCATTCATTCTTATTGGTACGTAGACACTCGGCTTTTGCCACCGACCAAACAGAGGAAACCCGTAAGGCGGAAGCCCGTTAGGGTGTTCCACCGTATGGTTGATTCAACAAGACATATTTATCACATCAGATAAATGCCCGCTAAATTCCATCATTCCTTTTTTCTTTCAGCATATCCATGAAATCATACAGGGTGAGGGCGGTAATCTCTTGCTGCAACGGGAATCTATCCTTCCCGGCATAGATGACAAACTTTTTTTGCGGCTGGATGTCTTCGCAGGCTTCATGAAACCCACGCCCCAAGCTGAACGATATCCCTTTTTTAATTTCTATCGCCCAACGTTCATTCACACCGAATTCCAAAACAAGATCAATTTCAGCCCCGCCTGCCGTTCGATAGTAATAGGGCCTGACGCGTGGCGGTAAAACAGCAGCTATATTTTCTATCACAAATCCTTCCCAGCTTTTACCGACAACCGGATGACCCAGTAGATCATTATAAGTACCGATATTCAGCAGTGCATGCGTGACGCCGCTATCGCGCACATAAATTCTGGGCGATTTGACCAAGCGCTTTTTGATATTGACCGTATAGGGTTGTATTTTACGGATTAGCAGCAGATCAACCAGAAGATCAATATAGCGCGCTACGGTTACGCTTGAGACTTCGATATTGGATGCGAGCTTTGCCGCGTTGATATTGGTTCCCTGGCTATGCGCCAGCATCGTCCAGAATCTTCCTAACGTCTCGGCGGGAATTCTTGGTCCTAGTTGCGGGATATCCCGTTCAAGGGTATGCGTCCGGTGAGTCCATCT
>JAFEEI010000032.1 GCA_018241205.1 Pseudomonadota bacterium | reverse complement strand
CGAGGGAGCGAGTACCGCGCAACGAAGTGATTCGCTCGTATAGTCAATTAATCAGCGTTTCCCTTGGTATTTATTCTGTTTCAACGTTTATGTAGGTACGCTAACGAGGTGTCGTTTTACAGGAAATTGGGTGGGGTGGATATACAAGTTACTGATTAATTGATAATTAGTTTTCATAAAACTACCACTTTAGCTATTGTGAGATAGTGCTATGACCGAAATCGCGACTGCCGGAGGGAATGGTGATAGAGGATCGAACTCTGAAACGAGTCCATTTTCCGTACCATCAATCAACTTACCGAAAGGTGGTGGGGCAATTCGCGGCGTAGATGAAAAGTTTACGACCAACCCCGTCACAGGTTCCGGATCGCTCAGTATCCCATTTCCCATAAGTCCAGGCCGATCTGGATTTGGCCCGCAGCTTTCCCTTAATTACGACTCCAGTGCCGGAAACGGCGTATTTGGCATGGGATGGAACCTGCTCCTTCCTGCCATCACTCGCCGAACTGATAAAGGCATTCCTCAATATCGCGATAACGATGAATCGGATATCTTCATTTTGTCGGGCGCCGAAGACCTTGTTCCAATTCTCTGTAAAAACCCAAAAGGCAAATGGATTCCTGACGAGTTTGAACGCGATGGCTACCGCGTTAAACGCTATCGCCCCCGGATTGAAGGATTGTTTGCGCGCATCGAACATTGGACATGCCTCAAGAGCAGCAAATCTCACTGGCGTTCTATCTCCAAGGACAACGTCCTAACCGTTTATGGATTCGATGCCAATTCTCGCATCGCTGACCCTGAAAATCCAAAACACGTCTTCACTTGGTTGATTTGCCGAAGCTATGACGGCAAGGGCAATGCCATCCTTTATGACTACGCTGCGGAAAACGATGACGGTGTTGACCTCTCAAAGTCTAACGAACGCAATCGGATAAGATCCGCTAACCGGTATCCGAAGCGCATTCGCTACGGTAATCGCAGCCCCGTACTTTTTGATTCTGACCGTCCTAGTTTTCGACGTTCCCATCTCGATCCGCATGATCTGGACAGCGCGCGATGGATGTTCGAAGTCGTGTTTGATTATGGTGACGGTCATTACTTTGAAAAGCCGCCAGACAATCAGGGCCGTATCCTGACCAAAGCCAAACCTGAAGCTTCTCATCCATGGCCAGTCCGCCACGATCCATTTTCCTCTTACCGTTCTGGTTTCGAGATCCGCACTTATCGTCTTTGCCGCCGGGTATTGATGTTCCATCACTTCCCCGAAGAGTTGAGTACGGAGTCTTATCTTGTCCGGTCCACAGCGTTGCGTTATCACGAAAAGCCAATCGGCTCATTTATCACCCAGGTTATCCAATCCGGCCATAAACTGCTGGATGATGGAAATTACCTAACGAAGCAACTACCACCTCTCGATTTCACCTACACCACGAGCCCCCTTGAGAATCCAGAGTTCCAAGATTATCAATTGCAGACTATCGATGAAGACAGCTTGAAAAATCTTCCTGGTGGCATCGATGGAGGGAATTATCGTTGGGTGGATCTCGATGGAGAAGGGATATCGGGTGTCCTAGCAGAGCAAGGTGATTCCTGGTTTTACAAGCCTAATCTAGGCAATGGAAGATTCGGTATCACAGAAACCATAAAGACACGACCTTCGATTGCTGCCTTGAACGAAGGCGTGACGACGCTGATGGATGTGGAAGGGGATGGTAACCTCGATTTGGTCGATCTTTCGCCATCGTTAGCGGGCTTTCAGGAGCGGGCTCTTGATGCCGATTGGTTGGGCTTCCGGGCTTTTCCATTCATGCCGGTCCGGAATTGGAACGATCCCAACCTTCGCTTCGTCGATCTCACTGGTGATGGCACAGCCGATGTTTTGGTAACGGAAGACTTTGCCTTAATCTGGCATCCATCCTTACGCAAGGATGGTTTTGGATCCGGCATTCGAGTACATGTGCCCACTGACGATGACAAGGGGCTGCGCATCGTGTTTGCCGATGGCGAGCAATCGATCTATCTGGCCGATATGTCCGGCGATGGTCTCTCGGATCTCGTACGTATCCGCAATCGTGAAATTTGCTACTGGCCAAATCTCGGCTATGGCCGCTTTGGTACCAAGATCACCATGGATCATGCGCCGCGGTTCGACGAGCCGGATCAATTCGATCAAAGCCGCATCCGTCTAGCTGATATCGATGGTTCCGGAACCTCGGATATTCTGTATCTCGGCAGAGATGGCATTCGAATCTATCTAAACGAAACCGGCAATGGCTGGAGCTCAGCCCGTCATCTTCAGCATTTTCCCGCTGTGGATAATGTCGGTTCTATTACCGTTGAAGATTTACTTGGACGAGGAACTGCATGCCTTTTGTGGTCTTCACCATTGCCACGTGAGGGCGGACGCCAGCTTCGCTACGTTGATCTCATGTGCGGGCAAAAGCCTCACTTACTGGTCAGCGCGGTCAACAATCTTGGGGCAGAAACCCGAATCGAATACGCCTCATCGACGGAGTTTTATCTAGCCGATAAGGCGGCTGGAACACCTTGGGTTACCAGGTTGCCTTTTCCGGTACATGTAGTGAAGCGCGTTGAGACTTACGATTACGTCAGCCGTAACCGTTTCGTCACTGCCTATACCTATCACCACGGGTTTTACGATGGCGTGGAACGGGAGTTTCGCGGATTCGGAAGAGTTGACCAACTCGATACTGAAGAGTTTGGGGTTTTGTCGGCGAGTGGCAACTTTCCGATAGGTGGCAATATCGAGGCGGCCTCCCATGTGCCTCCGGTTTTAACCAAGACCTGGTTTCATACCGGTGTCTATTTGCAGAGCGGGCGCATTTCACGGCACTTGGCGCATGAATACTATCAAGAAGGGAGCGGGATAACCGGTGAAACGCCGTTGAGTCCTGAGCAAGTCGAGGCCATGTTGCTTGACGACACCATCCTTCCCGAGCATCTGACGCCGGAAGAAGCTCGGGAGGCCTGCCGCTCTCTCAAAGGGGCGGCGTTGCGGCAGGAAGTCTATGGACTGGATGGCAAAAAAGAATCCGCCCGGCCCTATACGATCACCGAGAGCAATTACACGATTCGTATCCTGCAGCGGCAACGCAGTAACCGGTATGCCGTGTTCTTTACCCACGCCCGCGAAGCGATCACTTTCAATTACGAGCGCAAACTCTACGAAATTGACCATTGTTTGCGTGCCGACCCACGCGTCTCACACGGTGTTACGCTGGAAGTGGATGATTATGGCAATGTGCTGAAGTCCGTTGCCATAGGCTACGGCCGGCGCTTTCCTGACTGCTCTCCTCTACTTACGGATGCGGACCGGAAAAAACAGGCGCGAATTCTGCTGATCTTGACCGAAAACCGGTACACCAATGCGGTGAACCAGCCGGATGCCTACCGTACGCCGCTGCCCGCTGAGTCTAAGCAATTCGAGCTAATCCACGTGCATCCATCGGCGAAAGTTTGTGGCATCACCAATCTTTTCCGGTTCCAGGAGCTGGTGGAAAAAGCGGTTAGTGCTAGTGACGGAGCGCACGACATTCCTTATGAAGACATTCACGCGGCGCTCGCTACCCAACAGCATTCCTATCGTCGTCTTATTGAGCACGTCCGATCCCTGTATCGACGCAATGATCTCACAGGGCCGTTGCCTCCTGCCCGGCTTCAATCATTGGCTTTGCCCTATGAAAGTTACAAATTGGCGTTGACGCCGGGATTGATACGCGAGGTGTACGGAGACCGGGTTACCGATGGCATGCTTGAGGCCGAAGGGCGGTATGTTCACAGCGAAGGTGACCCGAATTGGTGGATTCCATCCGGGCGTATTTTCCTGTCGCCGGAGAGCACGGATACGGTGGCGCAGGAACTCGCTTATGCAATGCAGCATTTCTTCTTGCCGCACCGCTACCGCAATCCTTTCTACACAGAGGAAACACCGGCCGAAAGTTTCGTGCGTTACGACACCTATGATCTGTTGATGCAGGAAACCCGCGACGTCCTGGGTAACCGGGTTACCGTGGGTGAACGGGATATCGGCGGAAATCTCACCAAGACAGGCAACGACTACCGGGTGCTGCAACCCCGGTTAATGATGGACCCCAACCGCAACCGCACCGAAGTTGCGTTTGATACGCTGGGCATGGTGGTGGGAACGGCGGTGATGGGCAAGCCGGAGGAAAACCTGGGCGACACGCTAGCCGGTTTTGAGGCCGATTTGAACGAGGCAGCCATTCTTAATCATCTCGCGAATCCGCTCGATGACCCCCATTCGATACTAAATCGTGCGACCACGCGACTGGTCTACGATCAGTTTGCCTATCTACGTACGCGAAACAAACCCAATCCCCAATCGGCTGTTGTCTACACACTGGTCCGGGAAACCCACGATGCTGATCTGGCAGAAGGGCAACAAACCAAAATCCAGCATAGTTTTTCGTATTCCGACGGCTTCGGACGGGAAATCCAGAAGAAAATCCAGGCGGAGCCAGGCCCTGTGCCGAAGCGAGATACCAATGGCCAAATCATCATCGGCGCCAATGGCCAGCCGGAGATGACTGCTGCCAATACCAGCCCGCGCTGGGTCGGCAGCGGCTGGACGGTGTTCAATAACAAAGGCAAGCCGGTACGGCAATACGAGCCTTTCTTTACCGATATTCATCGTTTTGAATTTGACGTAAAGGCAGGTGTCAGCCCGGTTTTGTTCTATGATCCGGCTGAACGGGTGGTCGCCATCCTTAACCCCAACCACACCTGGCAAAAAGTCATTTTCGATCCCTGGCGGCAGGAAAGCTGGGATGTCAACGATACGGCATTAATCGCCGACCCTAAAAACGATCCCGATGTCGGTGATTTCTTCAAACGCCTGCCGGATGCGGATTACCTGCCCACCTGGTACGGTCTGCGAACCGGTGCTGCCAATGCAGTAGCTTTTGCCGCGCAATACCCGGCTGCCCAGGATCGGGACAATGAAACCCAGGCCGCCAGAAAGACCGAACTGCACGCGGCAACGCCCGGCATGGCCCATGCCGATGCCTTGGGGCGCAGCTTTCTGACCATTGCTCATAATCGCTTTAAGTTCAGCAATGCCAATACCGCTGATCCGCCACAGGAAGAATTTTATGCTATCCGGGTTAATGTCGACATCGAAGGCAACCAGCGCGAAGTCATCGATGCCAAGGACCGCATCGTCATGCGGTACGACTATGACATGCTCGGCACTCGTATCCATCAAGCGAGCATGGAAGCCGGTGAGCGCTGGCTGTTGAACGACGCGATGGGCAAACCGTTGTATGCCTGGGACAGCCGCGACCACCGCTTCCGCACCGCTTACGATGCTTTACGCCGTCCAATAGGAACCTATTTGCGGGAAGGATCTGATGCAGAAATGCAAATTGGCCGCAGCGTTTACGGCGAAAACCAGCCCAATCCAGAAGCCACCAACCTGCGCGGCAAGGTCTACCAGGTCTTTGACCAAGCCGGCGTGGTGACGACGGATGGCTACGACTTCAAAGGCAATTTAACCCATAGCTCGCGCACGCTGGCCGACAACTACAAAACCACGATCGACTGGCAGACCGGCATTGTCCAATCCACTTGGGAAACATTTAGCAGCAGCACCGACTACGATGCCCTTAATCGCCCGCTGGCCGTGACCGCACCGGATAGCAGCATTTATTTGCCGGGATTTAATGAAGCCAACCTCTTGGAAACAGTCGATGTCAAGCTACGCGGTTCAGCGACGGCAACCCGCTTTGTTAACAACATCGACTACGACGCCAAGGGCCAGCGCCAGCTGATCGAGTATGGCAACCATACCCGCACCCATTACGACTACGATCCCACCACCTTCCGCCTGATTCGGCTGAATACCCAGCGCAGCGGTGATAACGCGGTCTTGCAAGACCTGCATTACAGCTACGATCCCGCGGGCAATATTACCTTTATCCGCGATACCGCCCAGCAGACCCTGTTCTTCAACAATCAGATCGTTGAACCCAGTACCGGCTATCTTTATGACGCCGTTTACCGTTTGATCGAAGCCACCGGCAGGGAACATCTAGGCCAGGCAGGCGGCGCACCTTTCCCACACTCGTATAACGATGCACCGCGTGCCGGCTTGCTGCAACCCGGCGACGGCAACGCCATGGGCAATTATCTGGAACGCTATGTGTACGATGCGGCCGGCAATTTCCTGGAATTCCAGCATCGCGGTACCAATCCGGCCAATCCCGGCTGGACACGCAGCTACGGCTACCGCGAACCCAGCTTGCTGGAAGCAACCCAGCACAGTAACCGCTTGAGCAGTACCACCATTCAGTCGAGCAATGGCAACCCCATTATCGAACCCTATGGCTATGATGCCCACGGCAACATGCTGCACATGCCGCAGTTACAGGTGATGCAATGGGATTTCCACGACCAGTTACAAATGAGCCAGCGCCAGAAGGTGAATGCTGAAGATGCGGACGGCATCGTGCATCAGGGCGAACGTACCTGGTATGTCTACGACGGCGCAGGCCAACGGGTGCGCAAGGTGACCGAGCGGCAGAACGGCACCCGCCTGAAGGAGCGGATTTATACCGGCGGGTTCGAGGTGTACCGGGAATACGGCGGCGATGGCGTTGAAATAAGGTTAGCGCGGGAATGTTTGCAGGTTATGGATGACAAGCAGCGCATTGCGCTGGTGGAGACGCGCACCGATACGCCCGTACCGGAGCAGCTCATTCGTTACCAGTTCGGCAATCATCTGGGTTCGGCGAGCCTGGAACTGGATGCGGCCGGGCAGCTCATTTCCTATGAGGAATATTTTCCGTACGGCAGTACGGCGTATCAGGCGGGACGGAGTCAGGCGGAAGTGAGTTTGAAGCGCTACCGGTATACGGGGATGGAGCGGGATGAGGAGTCAGGGTTAAATTATCACTCGGCGAGGTATTATGCGACTTGGTTGGGGCGGTGGGTGAGTTGTGATCCAATTTTTTTATCTTATGGCCTTAATCTATATGATTACACTCATAATAATAGTATTCGGAATATTGATATAAATGGTAAACAGCCTGGATCGATCTGGGATCGCATTCTTGACAAAATCAGACGGGCTACTTTCGTAATAGGCACTTTAATCCAAGGCGATCCAACGCTTCATCTTCCACCCGGAACAGAGCCATCTGGGCCTAAAGGCATAGGAATCGAAGCAAACGCTGAAGACGAAATTCATGCGAATACCCTATCAAAAAACAGGCCTGGTTCAGTTGGTTCTCCACCATCTCCTGATCCGCCAGAAGACATGAGAGGGGAAACTGTACGCAACGAGCAACATATACAAGGAGAAGTTATTCACGAAGACAACGGGGACATCATGGGACACCGCACCCGTGGTGCGGACGAATCCTTTCACAGCGATAATGGTGACATCAGGGGGTATCGCATCCGCGGCTCGGAGGAGGCGTCAGGAGATCCTTGGGCGGATTCACCAGAAAGATCCCCGACCCAATTAGCAGAGAGGGGTACTGGAGCGGCAGGAGGAGATGCACCGAGCCCGTCTGGATTAGGAGAAGTTGGGGGGGGATCACCTTCACCTTCAGGTTCTCCTGTCGGTGGCGGAGTGGGACGTGGCTTGGGTTTGCTGGTTGCTGGACTGAAGGTTTTAGGAGTCGCGCTTGCAGTGAAAGGAGTCATCGACGACGTGAAAGAAAAAGACTACTTTGGCGCCATCCTCAACGCGATCAGTATCAAGTCTCTCCCTATCGCCATCTTGAGCGGCACTTACCACATACAAAAGGCGGAGGCAATGGCATATGGAGCAATCCTCCAAGCAGGAGTTGATTCTGCGAAGATGTACAGCCTGTATATCCAAGACCAAGTAACTCCTCAACAAGTAATCGAGAGTCATGTGGATTTGAGCGATTGGCCTCGCGCCGATCGTCTCGAAGTAATGAATCGATACATGAACGGCGAGTGACGCTTGGAGCGGGACGGGGTTTGTACTCCGTTCCGGATGTTTATATAAGTTGACATGCTATTGAAACGTTCCAGACGGGAGGAATCCCCCGTCTGGCAATAAAGATAAGCGACCGGTCCCGAATGGGTGTTGAAGGAACCCGTAAGGCGGAAGCCAACACGTAACACGTAACACGTAAGGCGGAAGCCGATAGGCGTTCCGCCGAAGGGAAACCGAATCATGGTTTCAGCGAATGTTTGGATGAGGTCGTATGTTTTTTTTCGATTTGGCGGATCGCCCCTATCGGGGTATCCATTTTACGATATAGGTTTTGTCAAAAATGTAGAAATACGGTTTCCTGAAAGGAGGAATAGGTCATGGCTACTACGCTCATTATCATCCGGCTTCATCCCGACAAGTCCATAGCGGGTGGAGAGTTTGCGGATTATCTTTCAGGACTCACCATTACCGCCTACGACCTATCTGTCGGCGACCCTAAGATGGGTACTAAAGTAGGCGAGGCCGGTTATTTGCCACCGCCCAATCCCGCCAACCCATGGATTCCTGATCCTTCGACAGGGATCGTCCAGCATTTCACACCGCTGCAGATACAGCCACCTCGCCCTCCCCAACCTGAATCGGTCGCTACCGCAGTCATCGAGGTTTCGGTACCTGCCGGTTACAAAGAATATGTATCACCCGATCTGCGCATTACGATCACTCGAACCGGTAGCGCGATTTCCGAAAAGAACTTTTACTACGATGTCGAGATTGCGTCAGTCGGCGCATTGCCGCCTGCTAACAGCTTTCCGAGCCTCACTCCGACCAGTTTATATTTGAAGCTGCCGCGCCCTGTCGCGCCGGGGATCGTTTCCCTGGATTTGAATGACGACGGTTCGCCGCCGAACTTCAAAACACTGAAGGACGCGGTGACAGCAGTGCTTAGCGCCGATCAACCGGCTACACCCCCCGCTGCGCTGGGCAGCCTGACCCCCGATCAGGCGCGTCACATTGCGTACGAAATCGTTTGGGGGCCGCAGGATCCCTTTCCGGATCTGCCTGGCGCCGCTGCTAACGGTTTTGATGATCTCGGCGCTCTTTACACCAGCCCGCCGAACAGTAATGAGCAACTGCGCCAGCAATTTGAAGGCGATCTCACCAGCTATTACGCCACGCACAATGCGAACATCGACCGATTGACGCGGTATATCCTGGCACTCAGTGCCGCAATCACTTGTGAGGAGCTCAGTAAAAACGCCAAGACCGCATTCCTGCAATTTCCGGTTAATCCTGCTGCCAGCGGGCAACAGACGACGATTAGCACGGCGGAGGTAATTCTAGTCGATGGCACGGGGGGGAATGGGCCGCTCGTTCCGGCATTTGAGGTGCCTGCGGAATATTTTTATGTGCTCGGCGCCCAATTGCCTCCCGACATGGGGGTCGATCAACGCTTTCTCCAGGTAACTCGGGGCAAACAGGAACGGCTGTTGCCGATACTCAGTGCCGCCTATGACGATGGGACGATCAACCCGGTTCCGGCGGTCAATCCCGCTCAGGCCGTGCGCAGATTGAACGCCCTGCAACCGGTATCCGAAACCCTTGCTCCGCACTGCAAACTGGATGCCTCGATACTACCATTGGCGAACGACTGGCTCGCATTTCCTGCCAACACCCCGGTCGCAAATCCGGAGTGGAGGGCATACAAACCAGGAGACGATCCATTCAAGTTCTGGACTCCGGAAGTGGCGGCACAACCGCTGCCATACCTACATTTAGTTCTATGCGCACTGACGAACGGTTATCAGCCTCTTATCAATGCGATTCTCGCGCTTCCAATAACTTCGGTAACAGCACTTGCCGTATTAACCGAAATACAATGGAAGGATTTGTTTGGCGCCCAGCCCAACGTCGCGCTGTTACCGCCGTTCACCGCTCCTGGCACGCCAGAATCACGCGTGCAGGCATTCATTCGACGAGTACAAAAATTTTTCGATATGGCATCGGGTACGTCAACCCTACCGTCAGCCGCTGCCAGTCCGCCACCAACACTGGATTTGCCAACTGTCGATATCATCGGCCAGTTTGTTACCCAATATGAAGCACTAATCGGCGGGGCTTTCAGCTTTGGAAGTGGACCGTTAAACGAGCCGGATATTGCCGCAGCTGTTCAACAAGTGTTTCCAGGTGACCCGCCCGCCCAATCCTGGTTGAATCAGCGTGTCCATGTCATCAACGAGCTTTGCTTTCTGGCCGGTGTGGTCTCCGGCGGCACGCCGCCGGCTTTGAGCCCAGCCTTCTCGATTGCAGAAGCACTGTATGCGCGTGGCTTCACCAGCGCGGACGTTATTAAGCCGTTGAGCCTTGCCGACTTCTCCGATGCTTTGCGCGGCACGGTGGCGTTTTCCCAAGCCGCAGCAATCTACGCGAGAGCCGGTGCCGTTGGCCCTCCACCACCTCCTGCGCCCGGATCCTTTACACCCGTCAATCCAGGTTCCTTAGTCAACTGCATCCCGCCGTGTTACCTATCGCCACTAGGGCCGGTGGAGTATCTGCACGAACTGTTGCAACTTTCCGAGGCTTCAACCTGCAAAAATCCGTTCGCGCTACCTCCGGCAGGCAAGAAAACCTTGGGCGATGCCATGGCTGAACGGCGTGGGTCTTTGGGCAATCTCGCAGTCACCGCAGCCAATGCTGAAACCCAGATTCCCCTGATCGATATCGTTAACGAAAATTTGGAAAACCTGGCGGCTATTCTCCCGGCCCCGCCCGTAGGCATTACCTACGATACAACTGGTGACAAGCTTGCAAACCACGTGCTTTGCCCGCCGGATACAGAGGAGTCGCTCACTTGCCATAAGCCAACCAAGCTATTTGAAGCACTTCCCGAACATTCATCACCAGCCATCCCAGTGGCGCAGCCTAGTGCCTACGACAAACTCAAACTCGATTTCTCCGCGCCGACGCTGCCGTATTCCCAACCACTCGATATCGCCAGAACGTACCTTGACCACTTCGGAACCTGCCGTTTTGAAACCATGCGGACCTTCCGTAAGGAGATCACCGAGTTTGCCCTCGACCCAACCTTGCCCGCGCCGGTATTCCAAAGCCATTTATGGCGCTATCCGGTGCGGATCGATATCGCCATCGAATACCTCCAGCTCAATCCGGAAGAGTACGAGTTACTCTTTACCAAGGACATCATGGACATACCGACACCGGGTCATTTGGTTCTGTATGAACTTTATGGCTTCGATGTTCCTAATCCCGGTGGTGTCGATTGGATCAATATTGTCCTGTTGTTGCCGGAATTCCTGAAGCGGACGGGGCTGTCCTATTGCGAATTGGTCGAGCTGCAAAAATCCGAGTGTTTCAAATTTATCGTGATTCCAACGGAAATTAGGAATCGTGAAGGAGAGGATGGCAGGGAATTTATCCTTCCGGATTGCGAACCGTGTTGTTTGGAACATTACCACATTGAATTTATCGATCCACAGGATCAGAAGGAAGCTTTACGGAAGCTAGCCGTGTTTCTCCGTTTGTGGCGCAAGCTGCAGGAGGTTTGCGGTGCTCGATATACTTTTACACAGCTATGCGATATCTGCGAGGTCTTGCAACTCTTTAATGGTCCGGCAATCAACCCAGACTTTATTCGCCAACTGGTCGCTTTTCAGATTCTACGCGACCAGTTATGCCTAAAGCTGACGGACGGCACTACAACGCCCGGTGCGCATGGGGCGGACCGGACTCATATTCTGGCGCTTTGGGTAGGGCTCGCGGCAACAAAATGGTTGTGGGCCGTCGGGCACTTGCTGGATCGGCTGCAGCATTTCGCCAAGATACGGCATGAGTGCTGCCACCGTCCTCCACATTTCATCAAACTGCTGGCAAGCAACCTTGATTCTTTATCGATATTAGCCGGTTTTGACCCAGCGGCTCCGTCCGATACTTGGCACGCAAGACCCGCCAATACCCTGCGTTTTGCAGAAATTTTGGCGAAAATTTATGCCTCGTCTTTCGGCATTGGGGAAGTACTGTACCTGTTTACCGCCGACGATCATTTGGACGGCGACGATCCATTTCCGCTGCAACCGCCGAACGAATCGCTGGATAGTCCGTTAGGCCTGCCTGACGATGATCGAGATCATTCGCTTTGGGTTTTGCGCAAAGAACTGCTTTCGGTTGAGGTGACGGAAGACGAACTTCACGAATGGACTTGGCATCGGATCGACTCCGCTTTGCGGCATGAGTTTGGTTATGACGCATCCAGTGGAACCGATTATTTGCTCTCGTTCGGGCAGCATTTCTTTCCGGCCATCCTGGAACATGCGGGTATAACCGTTGCGCCGCAGGATCGGCAATATCGCGTCAGCCTTGCCGCGTCATCGCCGGATATGTGGAATATTCCTCCCAATAGCCCGTTCCGCTACGACGCGGCAACGAATCATTTATGGACTCAGTTGCCACTGCGCGACGAAATGGTTGTTGAGAAACTCGAGCATCTGCGTCAGTTGAATGCGGCTGAGCAGCTTGCAGTGCAGAGCCTGTACTACATGCCCAGAGTTGATATAGCGCCGTTCGCCTGTTTTTTCCCCAGCTTCGCCGCTGCGGAAAAACACTTGATCGAGGAGCGCGACGAAAAAGACCGCTGGCACTGGTTCCGGCGCCAGTTCGTGATTGCCTATCAGCGCTGCCACATCATCGCACGGCATCTGGCCAGTCATGTCGAGGCCACAACGGAATCGGAGTGGGAGCATGCCCATGCGACCGCGTGGCTGGTATTGAAGCATCTTTTCGCCGATGAAAATCGGGCTGCGAGTATCTGGGAGGCCGATTCTGGCGTGATGCCCGATTTGACCTGGAAGCCCTTGCCGAGCGGAGGCGCGTTTGCCGCCCTATTAGGACTGACCGGTACTGGCTTGTTGGGTGAATTTACACACACCACGGGTTCTCTTGCATGGCGGGAAGTGCGTGGCCCGATGGACGCCTTCGGCCACGAACGGAATGAAGTGAATGCTCCAGTGCCCACCGTACTCCCTGCGATGGATTTAGTTTTGACTCCGGAGCAAAGTAAATTCATCGAACTGCGGAATGGCTTTGCCATTCAAGATCAGCATGGTCGAGAACTCGGTAGTGCGGAAAGTTTTACCGTGAAGTGGTCTGGTGTTTTGCTGGTTGAGGAGGAAGGCCAGTATGAATTTATTGCTGGGGCTCCTAGACCCGACGGCGAGGAACCGGATATTGAACGGGTGGAGTATTGCCGCTGGCGGGTCACGCTGACACGAGGACAAAAAACCTGGATTCTTCTGAACCACCATTGGCCCGGAGAACACGGCTTGATTGAGTCGTGCCTGCCATTGAAATGCGGTGCATATGGAATAGTGGTGGAATTTGTCCAACCGCCACCGGACTTTACAGAAGTTGACGATCTATTCCCCCAATACACGGGGTTCCAGGTCAAATATTCGGGGCCGGATACAGGATGTCAGCTTGAGACTTTGCCGTTAAAACGCCTATATCGTGATCTCAAAGACGAAACCCTAGATATCGGGATTCTATTTCCAGAGCACAGTACTGCTGGACTATTCCTTAAACTGCAGTACACAAGCAGCTTACGGGATATCCGCCGCACCTACCAGCGCGCATTCAAGGCTCTGTTGTTCGCCCACCGGTTTGAATTATCCGGCCATTCCTTGATGCCTTTCCGGCAATCGGAACTGGGTTACCTATTTGACCATTCCGATCTTTTTGCCGGCATGAGTTACTTCCGGAATCCGGGTTTTACACGTCACGCTGTGGATTTCAACTTTAATTTCTGGCCATTATTGGATACCTATCACCCGCTATTACCGATCCAGGATCAACGGGTACAACCTTCCGCCAAGCGTAAGCAAGCATTGTTCGATTGGTGGGAACGGATATTCGATTACGCACATATGCGCCGCGAACGGCAACGCGCTATCGAACGCCCGGTTTGGCTGCTGTTCGAGGAAGCTTTGGAAAAGCAACCCGACAATCCAGCTCACTTGCTACGTCACTTGGACGTGGATTTGCGCCATGCGGGTTTAGTGCTGAGTTATTTCCAATCCATGGCGTTGCCGGTTTTCAAGGTTACCTTTGTTGAGCTGGAGGATGACCGGTGGGCGGTGCGCGCCTGGCATGGTGATCGATGGGTGTGCCGTTTGGTCCGGCATTTCGCTGCTTTGGATATTCGCATAGCTCGATCCGATCTTTGGGCATCCGATGATCCTGGCAGCATGGTTACCGGTGAAACCGATACCGGAAACACCAATCTATCCCAATTTCTGTGTGATGGTTGCTTTGAAAATGGAGAACCTCGGCGATATACCGATGTAAAGCAGCTTAACGATTGCCTCCGTGAACATGCACGCTCGGCGCTCTTGGCCTACCTATGTGGTATGAATCGTATACCGCTGCCATGGGGAGGTACTGCAAAATCCCCGAAAGACTTGAGTGCACTATTGCTACTCGACATCGAAACGGGATTGTGCGAGCGATCAAGCCGGATCGAAGAAGCCGTCACGGCCGTTCAGACCTTTATCCAGCGCGCCCGTTTGGGACTGGAGGCGGGGTGGCCGATCACAGCGGATTTCGTGCAACTCTGGAAGCATGAGTTTGAACTATTCCGCATCTGGGAGAAATGTAAATGCCGGGCGCTTTACAAGGAAAACTGGATCGAGTGGGATGAATTGCGGGAGGCACGGAAGGTCGAGGCATTCCAGTTTTTGGAGTCGGAACTTCGCCGATCCACCTTGACCATAGCGGTGCCCGGCGGTTTGGAATATTGGCCGGAAACACTCCCTCCGCCACATCCAGCCGTCAAGCTGCTACAGAAACGTGACAAGTCTGCATTACGGCCACTTACCCCCCCCAGGGAGGGGTTAAGTATACTTGGAACACCGGAGCGGGATGGGCGGCCTTCATGGTTGGCATCGGATTTCCGTCAAGAACGTGACCAACCGCCAAATCCGGAAAATCCCGCAGGTATCGTTTTATCGGCAGCAGCGTTTGATAACACCGATAAACTACCTTTCTGGATCCAGGCTGCAATCAAGTTAGGCACCAAGTTCATACGTGTCGCCGCAGCCGGTATGCCTCCTGCAGAAGCGGCATTTCATCCCAGTGATTTTCATAAAGAACCCAATTGCTGTAACGAATGCGGCTGTGCACATCCACCGCTGGTGGACGAGTATTATTTCTGGCTGATTGGCTCTCAGGTTTTCAATGCGGTTGACCAGGATGAATATTACGATCCTAATTTACAAGTTTCGGTTCGCTGGCACGATGAGCAATCTTTATCCACTTTGCTTGATTGGAAGTCGGCGCCCGCCGCGCGGCTGGCTTGGTGCCGGGTTCATAACGGGGAATTTAAGCAGCCGCGGCGTTCCGATGAGGTTGTGCAGTTACTTCCAGGAAGTGCCTCCGATCTGGATTATGTAGGGCGAGTAAGCGACTCACTGACGTTCTCCGTTAACGGTGGTATTGTGCCGGTTGGATACAATGGTACGGAGGCACCTGGTTTTCGTTACGATATGGCGACCGATTGCTGTATCTCCCTGCCATTAGTGGAAGATCCGGTTGCAGTCGCCAGCCCTTATCCTGCCGGACTTCCAGCTTACCCCTATTTCGCATTTGTTGAACCAGGTGATCGGCTCTTTCCCAAATCATTATTTAGTCCATCGGTTTCCATCGCTGCAATTTTACGCTGCCATTGCCGCTTTGAGCCCGCTCTAAAGTGGTATCAATTGGTGCTGAACCCTATTTTAGCCGACAACTCCTGGGTTCACTGCTCCCCCGATCGTCCAACTCAGCCGCCGGATCATCCAAATGACACCCCGCCCGTTCTCACGATTGCGAATGATGTCGCTCCGGGTCGTGTTTCGATACCGCCACCGGAAATGTGCTGCGATAGCACGAATATATCGGCTGAAACCGCCAAAAATCGGGCTATTCTACTGCTCTATCTCGAAACGCTTGTCGAATGGTCACACGCACTCATGCGGCAGAATTCGCGTGAATCGGCTCAACAGGCGCGTCTCGTTCTCGATACGGCTGCTACGGTGCTCGGCCCGTGTCCCCGCACCAGCATGAATCATGAAACTACTCCAGACCAAACAGTGGCGGCGTTCAAACCGCTTAACCCGCCTTTGAACTCCAGATTAATGGAGCTCTATTGCCACGTCCGCGACGGTCTTGCGCTGGTGCATCGTTGTTTGACGAACGCTCGGTTACGCAATACCGCAAAAGACTGCCGTTCGCCTTATTGGAGACAGACACCCTGTGACTGCGGCTCTTCCCAGCATTATTGCGGGTGCGGAACAAGGGAGGAGCCTTGTTGCGACGAGGCCGGTTGGTGTCATCCGCACAGTCCTTACCGGTTTGTATTTCTTGTGCAAAAAGCGCAGGAGGCCGCCGCAAGAGTCCGGGAACTTGGCAATGAGCTACTTTCCGCATTTGACCGCGGCGACGCGGAATATCTGGCTTCCATGCGGGCACGTCACGAGGCACAGTTAGCCGATATGACGATCAAGGTTCGTCAGGATCAGTGGCGCGAATCCGATTGGCAGATTAAGGCGCTAGGAAAAACTAAGGAGGTTAGCCAAACTAACCGTCGGTATTATAAGAATCTGATTGATCTAGATCTTAACTTTGGCGAACAAGGTTATAAAGATAACACTATGACCTCAGTTCATTTTCGCTCGAATGCTACTGATTCTGAGCTTATTGGCGAAGGAATGCGTCAAATTCCGGATTTATTCATAGGATTTCCAGCTAGTTTGACGTGGGAAACTTTAGGCACGAAACTGGGTGGCGCATTTGAGACTTACGCTAGATATTTAAATGAAACCGCTGAAATTGCAAGCATTAATGGCTCATTGGATTTAACAGAGGGGGGATGGCAACGCCGCTTGGACGAATGGGTGCATCAGGTTGAAATACTTGATATCGAAATCGAACAGATTGAAATCCAGATTTTGGGTGCCGAACGGCGACGAAATCAATCCCTGGAAGAGCTGAACATCCAACAACGTCAACTTGAGCAGTCCCGGGAGATGCTGGATGCGCTCCGAGACAAATTTACCAGTCATGAACTGTACCTCTACCTCCAGAAAGAAACTACCGCTCTTTATTGGAAAATGTACGAGCTGGCACGCCATCTGGTTCTGGAAGCGCAACGTGTATTAAATTTTGAACTAGGTTTCTCCAAACGAAACTTCCTCGGCTGTGAAGATTGGGACAATCTGCATGAAGGACTGATGGCAGGAGAAAGGTTGCAGCTGGCATTGCAACGCATGGAGAATGAATACGTAAATTGCAACCGCCGGGAATACGAACTTACTAAGCATTTATCTCTGGCTTTGCACTTTCCATTCCAATTCTTGCGGCTGAAGATCACTGGCTGCTGTGAAATCGAGTGTCCTGAATGGATGTTCGACATGGATTATGCTGGACAATATATGCGCCGGATTAAGAATGTAAGTCTCACAATTCCTTGTGTGACAGGACCTTATACCGGTGTTCATTGCCGTTTGACTTTGTTGAGAAGTCAGACGCGAATTGACCCCTGCCTACCATGTCCAGAGACGCAGTGCTGTGATGACAAGCCTATTGCTCCGTGTGGATGCCGTCACGAATCCCGCGAGCATTACGATGCGGGTTCAAGTGACTCACGCATTGTGAGGCATTACGGTGCCCAAGAAGCAATCGCTACCTCATCAGGTCGCAACGATTCCGGCCTATTTGAGTTAAATTTCCGGGATGAAAGACATCTCCCATTTGAATTCTATGGTGCAGTCAGCTGTTGGCGAATCGAGCTTCCTCCTGAGAATAACTACTTTGACATGGACAGCCTCACTGACGTAATTCTACATATGAATTACACGGCGAGAGAAGGTGGTGATGCATTACGCGATGCGGCTCGGAATAGTGTCAAGGGAAAACTGCCAGGAAATGGCTGGATTTTTATCGACGTGCGTAAAGATTTCCCAGATGTTTGGGAACTGTTTCGTCGCGCAAGGAACGGGAACGAACAGCATCGAGAAAGCAGCATGACTGTGAATGTAACACGAAAGCTATTCCCTTATTTGCCTGCTGATCCTAGTCTAAAAATTACGAAACTGGCGATTTTATTTGAGACAAGCGATTGTTGTGAACATTCTTGTCCAGATATCCATCAGTGTCCCTGTATCCATAAAGACATTCGAGGCAGTCACCTTGTCGAAGTAACAGTGGATCATCAAGACTATGACCGAGACGATACTGACGAAGTTGAGATCACCTGCATGCGAGATGCAGATTGGCCTAATTTGTATCACGGTGTCAGCGAAGTTGAGATTGGTCCAATAGACGGATGTCACGAATGTCATTCTCTGACGCTCACATTTGAAAGCCATTTGTGTGACTTGGATCGAGCATTTCTGTTGTGCAGGTATGAAGTTGTGGAAAAGTGTTGTGAGACAATGCGGCATGATAAACAGAAATCTCTTGCTTGCTAAAAGTTTTTGAATATCGGAGGGTAAATGTCTAGGTATCAATTTATAGTTGGAGTAAGCCTTGCAGCTTTGGAGCAAGAACTGAATCAAAAAATGAATGATCAACCATGTTTGAGGTTAAGCCAGATTTTTTATGCTCAAGGAACCGGTTTCGTCGCAGTTACTGAGAAAATTGGAGATAATGAAGAGAAAGAAAATTTATTAAGTACATTAGATGAGTCTAAAAGAAATAAAAGAAAGCTTCCTAAAAAATTGTGAAGCTTCTAATGTTAATAATCCAGTTTGGATACTTTCGACTTTGTTACGATTCTTGGTTAGATAAATCGTTGACACTTTAGTACGTTGTGAACGAATCGATAAGCATGAGAATGTTATTGCATGGGTTTTCAGACGTGGGTAAAACACATAAGCATTAACTGCAGAAATCCCAGAGGATTATATACGAGTGGTTGATTGAGTTAAGTGAGAAGCGTTTCACGGCTATATACTCCATTGTTATCACTCCAGGGTATCTGACTAAATGTTGGATTTTAGGGTCTGTTAACACAACCTAA
>JAFEEI010000031.1 GCA_018241205.1 Pseudomonadota bacterium | reverse complement strand
GTAAGAGAAGTTTAAGCATCAACACCGGTACACCACTGTCGCAAGACAGCCGGTGTACCGGTTTTTTTTGGCAAAGAAATAAAGGAAACGCTGATTAATTCGGCGAACGAGATGAAGCACGAGGCGCACGGAACACAGCAACCGAGACCTATCAACAAGATAGACGAGGGAGCGAGTACCGCGCAACGAAGTGATTCGCTCGTATAGTCAATTAATCAGCGTTTCCTTAAATAGAATTGCTGAAATTTGCCGGCGGTGAATCCGCCTCCAAGCATTCGCTAAACTTATAACTATCTTCCTCTTCGGCGAATCCTTCGCTTTCGACCAATTCGAAGCTGACACAATCCTTCTTTTTAAAAGAATAGCGGTATTTGTCCGGATGGCCTTTTTCCGGCAAGGCAATTTCATGGAATAAACCATCTTTGATCCACCACCGCCCGGATTCGGTAAAATCTCTTGCCGTTTCATCTTTTTCCATGAAACTGAATTCGACGATATAAGTTCCGTCGGCATTCCGCGTCTGCTTCCAGCGTTTCAAAGTACCGCCCTCTTCCAGATATTCACCCGTCCACACACCAATCAGTTTGACATCGAGTGCGGGGCGATGATTACCGGCTGAAATCATTTGGCAACCCAGTAAAATAAGCCCCAAGAATGGCAAAAATAACAGCTTCATTATTTTCCTTTTTCTAGTTATTAAACCGGAACATGCGCTATTCATTCGCATCATGACGATAAGCCGGTCTAAAAAATTATCTCATTTTCTCTATGCAATAACGGGCGATTTCAACACGATCGAGCAATAGTCCAGCAATAGATCCCATTCTTATAATCCACTGCGTACTGTGAAGCCACATCCGGCGTGAGCTGGAATCGGAAAATTCAAGATCTGCACGGAACGATTGTCAAACGAATTCCGCAATGCAGACAGCCAGATTGCCTGTACCTTTCGTCATATCAATGAATTTTTATAGGTTATTTCTGGAGATTCAAATGATCAAGCAAAAAATACTCAAGACCTTCGTTTCCGGCGCAATTTTGCTGATAACCGGAGCATCGCAAGCCGTTGCCGCCAGCACCGGTTTTGACAGTTTTACCGCTTTACCGGGCAGTGTTGCAGGCGGCTCCTTACCGGAATCAAGCCCTTTACCCAAACTGGACTCAGCTTTCCATCGCAAATCGCAGCAACCAGCTGGCGCAAGGTCAAGCCAATAGCGGCACTGAGATATGATTACAGCCAACGAAACCGGTGATGCAGGGCGCTACTTGTTCATGCCGTTTGAGACAGGCAGCGCGAGTGTGCAACGTATCGGCTTGCTCAACTTCGATTACAATACCCGCACCGTAACCCTCGTTGCACCCGGTACACAAGGATCCATGTCGGGCGATGCCTCGCGCTGGACGCTTGGGGTTCTTATCTGACCGCAGAAGAGTCGTGGGGTACCAGCAGCACCAAAGGCACTTGTTTGAACTGACCAATCCAGTGTCTGCTACCGGCGCAGACGATGCCCATTTCGTGCAACGCCCCGTCATTCCACACGTATCATACGAAAGCTTGGCATTCGGCAAAAACAAAAATTTTACTTTATCGACGAAGTCAACGGCGGCGGTAATGCCGATGCAACCGGTGCCATCGCCTGGGCACCGTTACGGATGCCAATGGCGGTGCATTAGCCGGTATTTCCGTTCTCAACAGCGACGACAGCATCAATGGCCGCTTATCCGCCAATAACGCTTTGGGAACCGGCTACCAGCGCCCGGAAGATCGAGATAAAGACCCTGGCCGATGGCGACCGGATCTTGTACGTTGCAACCACGGCCACGGATGAAGTTTATTCCTTTAATCTGGGCAGCAACAACGCCAGCTTATTTGTCAGTACATCAACACTCGATCAAGCCACCGGCCTACCGGTAGACGGCGTGTTTAACGATCCCGGCAATATGGCAATTGATGCTGAAGGTAATTATACATCGTTGAAGATCAACCGGATGGTCAAACCGGCATTTGGTTCGCCTCGGATGCCAATCATGACGGCATAGCCGAATCGGTTAGCCACTGGGCTTCCATGTCCACTCTGAATGCTGAGCCAACCGGGATTTATTTCGATAAGTTCAACCCTAATGTGGCTTATATCAATGTGCAACACGACGACCATACCATCATGATCGCCGTTCCGGAGCCTGAAACTTACGCTATGCTGCTGATAGATTTTGGTTTGATCGGCGCGTTTACCCGCCGGCTAAGTAATTCCTCGCATCAGGAAAATTGATTACCCTGAACAGACCGGTCATTAATACAGCGCTTCGGATCGGGTATCCGCTTAGAAAACCGGCAGATACCCGATCCGATAATCCGAAAATTATCCGTGCGGAAATACGCTGCTCTTTATGGCATGACCAGCAGCTACAGCAACGTAAAACCGATTTCCTTATTGACGGTATCTTTCACCGCATTAAGTGCCGAGTTGATTGCCCCTTCCGCGGCGAGAATACCCAATCCTTCAATTGTCATCAGTACCATGCGCGTCGCATTTTTTTGCATTTCCAGATGCAATTCGGCTTGTTCCTTGTTGATTTTCCCGGTGGCTTTCAGTGTTCCGATCATTACCAAGGTTTGTGCAAGTTTTTTCGCTTCAGCTTCGCCATATTCTTTGGCATCGGGCCATTTTTCTATAAGACTGCCAGTCAGTGCGGCGAGTATTTCTTTACTAAGACTAATCGCATCCAGGTTCATATCTCCCTCCTCGGATTGAGTGAATCAATATTAATCAAAGTTATGTACCACCACGCTTGGCAAATTCCAGTTGCTTATGAATCGCCGTATAACTAGTATCAAAATGTGAGCGCACGAGCGCGATCTGATCCTTGGATAAGCATGCAATTTTATGAAGCTTCTCCAAGTTATCCAAGCTACTGGAGAGCAATGCAATTTCTTTTGTTATGATGCTATTTTTCGGAATCGCCGCAACACGTACCGCTATAGCATTAATATCCGTCTTAGCTTCATCGTAAAATTGCTTGTGGTTTTCATAGGTGCACTCCGGCAAACCTTCCACCGATTCCAACGTGACTAGATGTGTTTCTGTTTTTTGTTGTAACCCGGTTACTGCGCTATCAGTGATCTCATCATACCCACTGGTGAGTTTTACTGCACATCCGGATGCAGCCAGCATTACTGCAAGATAAACAGAAACTAAAAATACATTGAACCGTGGTATTCCTCGATATATTTTCATTCTATGTCGCCTCCCGATGGGTATGATCATGTACTCGTTGATGCAAAAGAAATTATCAATCGACTACGCTCGTGATTGATTCAATCGGCAGCTTTCGCCATCTCGATCGCCCGCATCACCATGTCGCGCGCCTCGGCGGAATCGCCCCAACGGCCGACGCGCACCCATTTCTCAGGTTCGAGATCCTTGTAATGCGTAAAGAAATGCTCGATCTGCTGAAACACGATATCCGGCAGATCGTCGCGTTCGACTACATGCGCGTAGTAGGGAAACGTTTTGTTATCCGGTACACAGATCAGCTTTTCATCACCGCCGTGCTCATCTTCGAGGTGCAGCAGCGCGATCGGCCGGGCGCGCACCACGCAACCGGCGAGAAACGGCGAGCGGGCAATCACCAGCGCATCGAACGGATCACCGTCATCGCAAAGCGTGTGCGGAATAAAACCATAATTGGCCGGATACCGCATCGGCGTGTGCAAAATCCGATCGACAAACAAAGCGCCGGATCGTTTATCGAATTCATATTTGACGGGCTCACCGCCGGTAGGAACTTCGATGACAACGTTGACATTGTCGGGCACATTGGCTCCGACGGGAATGGCGCTGATATCCATAAAATTTATCTCTCAGTTAATTTACAAGAAGCGGGAAAGGTTGCTGGCTGGATTTGAGTGTACTAATCAGCAAAAGGACTGTCAAACCGGCGCACGCACCGGCTGGTTACGAATACAACACATTTTTCCGGTCGCTGCGCGCAAGCTTCCGGGTTGCGGAAGATTAGCACCCTGCTTGCTTCACGGTCTGTTCAACGGCGACCACGGATAGTCTTGCACATGCTGTTGCAATTCTTCTTCGCGATAACGATTAACTCGCAACACGGCTAGAACAATCACCATCACAATCGGCAATGTAAATATCAATAATCCGGTCAGTGCAATCAGATACTCACCGATCCAGATCGTGACAATCCAGTTGAAAATCAGCACCGACAAATAAAGAACCGGTCCTAGCAGCGAGCGGAATGGCATCGCAAATACCCCGCGCGGCGCCGTGTCATCGCGTTTGCGATCGATCCGCTGGAAAGCAGCCACCAGCACGAAACTGGTCAGCAACCAGCCGGCGTAGTTTGAAACCGGCACGCCGAAATGCAATCCATCCTCGTAGTAACCGTAGATCTGCCCCAAAAACCAGCGATCACCCTGCAACGCCACCGGATCGATGATGATATCCAGGAATGTTTGCAGAAAAGCACCCAATACCAGCGCGGCCCACGACTGCCGGATAGCGCGCGTTTCCAGCGTGATCAAATTCGCGCCTTTGGCCGCTAGTGGCGATAGGATGAACAATGCCGTCGCGTAACTGCAATACGTCAGAAAAACGTACGACAACGAATCAAAAAAAGGCACTCCCCATACCCATAACTCATGCTGACTGGTGCCGTCGATGTAATAGTACCAACCATACGGAAATCCGGTGGTAATCGAAAGCTTCTCCGAGGTAAATGCGATGAGGTAGCCAACGACAGCAAAAATCAGCGTCTTGCGCCAACCCACATGCGGCACGCAAGCCAGTAGAAATGCCGCAAAAAAACTGAATACGTATGGCCGCATGACAAGGGTGTCAATGGCGATATCCAACATGAATGACTCCTTGGCTGATGATGGGGATTAATGAGGTGAATGCTTGGTAATAATTTCTTTAGACTATGATGTATCGGCATAATGGCAGGATAACAGTTTTAGGCCAATTGACGATCACACCTTTGCAAATCACATGCCGCTTGTCAGGAACGTTGGTTCTGGGTTTAGGGGCTATACTGATAATGCCCGGCGTTTTTATCATCAAGCCCTCTTTTTTTGCGGCCAACTTTAATGTCTTGGCGCTGAAACCAGATTGCATAGCAACGAGCGCCTTATTGCGGTATTTTCAGTTAAATTACATCTGGCAAAGCAGGAGGTAATTTAACTCGAATATTGTTTGCGTTTTGCTTCATGCCTATGATTTTTTTTACTGCTCATAACAAAGCTTAAGCAGCGCTCACTATACAACAGTGCAAATGATTTTCGGTTCGAGAAAAAATACCATTCAGAAAGAGCGTCTACCCCATGAAGCAATATCGTGACTACCGGCAGTCTGATAAAATCCCCCACCGGTAAACTGGTTTGATCTATTAGCCGGTCTGCTGATTTTGGTCACGTCTTGTTGTTCATCACGAAGGAATCATCGTTGTGCTTTCAGTCCCTAAAAACTTCAGTTTCACCAGATCGCTCGGTTTTTTGGTGTTTTCCGCGTGCTGGCTGGCGTTTGCGTATTTTTTGGGGCGTTTGATTCCGGACCGGCAATTGTGGTTTGCGTTGTTGATCACGCTGCTGTTCGGTTTACCGATTTATGGCGCGGCAATTTATGCCGTGACAATTCAAAGAATCCATCGTGCCAGCCAGTTCAAGAAACTGGGTATTTTGCACTGGCTGTTCACGCGGCGCATTCTGGCGTATGCCGTATGGTTGGTGTGGTCGGTCTTTTTTTCGTTTCTGCTGCTGTTTTACCTCGGTTCTGCGGATCAGCAGGAATGGATCGTCTGCTTTGCCGCCATTCCGGTATTTGCCGTCGTTTATACAATCTTTTTCCCAATTGCGGCGCGTGAATACAAACCATACATCGCCGTGCACAAATCGCTGGCCTGGGCGCGCTGGGTTACAGCATTGGCGATGGCGGTGTTTTTCGTTTTTTTTACCGATCACGCCGGTACCAGCCGTCAATATGCTTCGCTGACCGAGGCGGTTGCGGCGGAAAGCCAGAAACTGGAAGGAATGACCAACAGCATTCTGATTCTCGAAACCAACCGCTTGCTGGGTTTCATCGAGGGTATGAAACGCTATGCGTTGGGCGGCCTGCATTCGTTCGACGACCTGCTGTATTTGGCGGTTATTTTTCTCGGCAGCGTGCTGTTTTTTTATAATGTGGCATTGGGAATTTCCAGTTTTATGGTGCCGCTCGCCGAATACCGCCGTGTCTTTGCACCGGTACAGGACAGCGATGAGCCGCCCGCGGTGTCACCTTGGGCATGGGCAATTACGTCGGCATTCGCCACTTTTTTCATTTTTTTCATTTATGTGCCATCGACGGTTTATGTCGACGCCTGGCTGCGTTCCAATCCGGAAACGGTTGAAGAAATCCGCGCTGCGCGGCAAACCGCCGTTCAAACCGTCGAGATGATCGGCGATGAATATTACAAGCCCGGGACGGCGGCGCAAATCGAACAAGCCTATCTCGATAGTCTCAGCAAGATGGAAGCATCACTGGGGAAATTGCGCGAAACCACTGGCACCGGTTTCCAGCAAATGACCGGCAACGTCGATGCCTATCTCGATTGGTATTACAGTTTACCAGGGGAATACGAACGCATTGTGGCACTCGCCACCGGCGCACTGGAAACCTGGATGGCCGAGAAACTGCAGAATTATTTGATGCAGGGCAATGTCTTCGGTCCAGTGCAGCAATCCATCGAAGACGTATTGCACAATAACCAGCAGTTACGCACCGAACATATGCAAAAAGTGGAACGGATTCTGGCCGAGAATCGTGTCGAGCGCATCGACGATTCCCAGCTTGAAATCGTCCGGCACTCTTCCCTGAATGCACTCAAAGAACCGCCCGCGCACAGCGTGATCGTCAATCTGGAAAACCGCGTGTTGATCTCCGGCGGTATCGGTACCGCCGGTGCGATTACCGGCGCCATCGCCGGTAAAATCACCGCCAAAGTGGCGGGCAAAGGTATCATCAAACTCGGCGCGCAAGCCCTGATCAAAGTCACCGCCGGTAAAGCCGTCAGCGCACTGGGCGGTGCCGCGGCAGGTGCCGCTTCAGGCGCGGCACTGGGATCGTTCATTCCTGGTATCGGCACGGCCATCGGCGCGGCCATCGGTGGTATCATTGGCGGCATTACGATCGGCCTGACCGTCGAAAAACTCCTGTTGATGCTGGAAGAAGCATTTTCACGCGAAGAATTTAAACTTCAGATTCTGGGTGCGATCGAAGAGGAACGCATCGAATTTGAGAAATTTTTAAATACGCCCGCTTTATCGGACAAAACCCCTGACAGCACCGATGCAGCAGCGGCACCCTGAAGCTCGAACCAATACACCATAACCTTGGGATTTGAATGGAACATAACGTTGCCCTGATCACAACGATCGCAGCCGGTTTCGGCCTGGCATTGATTTTTGGTTTCATTGCGGAAAGGCTTAAAACGCCCGCACTGGTTGGTTATTTGCTGGCTGGGATCGCCATCAGCCCGACCACACCCGGATTCGTCGCGGATATCGGCATCGCCTCGCAATTGTCGGAAATCGGTGTAATGCTGTTGATGTTCGGCGTCGGATTGCATTTTTCATTGGATGATTTGCTGTCGGTCAAACGCATCGCAGTACCGGGCGCTATCGTTCAAATGGCCGTTGCGACTGGTCTGGGCATGGTGCTGGCTTCCTGGTGGGATTGGAGTCTGGGCGAGGGATTGGTATTGGGTCTGTCGTTATCCTGCGCCAGCACGGTGGTGTTGCTGAAAGCGCTGGAATCGCGCGGCTTCCTGGAATCGATGAATGGCCGTATTGCGGTCGGCTGGCTGATTGTCGAAGATCTGGTGACGGTGTTAATTCTGGTGCTATTGCCGACATTTGCGACTATGCTGGGCGGAACGAATGAGAATGGCAATCCGGCCGATCCGTTATGGCGCACGATCGGCATCACATTACTGCTGGTTTCCGCTTTTATCGCCTTGATGCTGATCGTCGGCCGCCGCGTCTTACCTTGGCTGTTGTGGCAAGTCGCCCGCACCGGTTCGCGCGAAATGTTCACCTTGGCGGTTGTCGCCGTCGCCATTTGCATCGCTTACGGCGCTGCAATATTGTTCAATGTGTCATTCGCATTGGGCGCTTTTTTTGCCGGCATGGTGATGCGCGAATCCAAATTCAGCCAACGCGCCGCCGAGGAATCGCTACCGCTGCGCGATGCGTTTGCCGTGCTGTTTTTTGTCTCCGTCGGTATGCTGTTCGATCCGGCCGTGCTCATTGAGGAACCGATGCGCGTTCTTGCCGTGGTCGCCATCATTATTGTCGGCAAATCGATGGCGGCAATGCTACTGGTTTTGATCCTGCGTTATCCGCTCACTACGTCGTTGACCGTTGCCGCCAGCCTGGGGCAAATCGGCGAATTTTCCTTCATCCTGGCCGGATTGGGGTTGTCGCTTGGATTGATGCCACCTGAAGGCATGAGCTTGGTGCTGGCCGGCGCGTTGATTTCGATCGCGTTCAACCCGATTGCTTTTGCCGCAATCACGCCGTTCAAAAACTTGATCCTGAAACATTCCGCGCTGGCTCGCAAGTACGAGAACCGCGACGATCCGTACGCGGAACTGCCGATGAGCACCGAACGCAAATTTCTCCAAGGCCAGGTTGTGCTGGTGGGCTACG
>JAFEEI010000030.1 GCA_018241205.1 Pseudomonadota bacterium | reverse complement strand
GCCGAGCTCGGTTTCCTGAGCTTGGATGAATTCACCGGTATCAAAATACAAGCCAGCGGCTGGGCCAGTCAAACCGGCGACATTGCCAATTAGGGAAACGCTGATTAATTCGGCGGATGAGATGAAGCACGAGGCGCACGGAACACAGCAACCGAGACATATCAATAAGATAGGCGAGGGAGCGAGTACCGCGCAACGAAGTGATTCGCTCGTATAGTCAATTAATCAGCGTTTCCTTAAGTGAAAATGCTACCGATTGTTGAAGGAAATCAAATGCAGTTACAAATTACTACCAATCAATATCTTAATTATTTGTGTCACACGTGCTATCTGTTTGCCGCGGTTTTGATCGTTTTTCTTTCCGCCGCCGCTGCCCATGCCGTGGCGCAAGAAACGTCCTCTTCACCGTTACTACTGCATGCCGCGCGGGTTTTTGACGGCTATGAAATGCGCAACGGCATGTCAGTATTGATAAAAAACGGACAGATCGCCGAAATTAAGCCGCGCGAAACGTTTAAAGCCGATGAAACGGTAAAAATAATCGACTTGGGCGATGCCACGATACTGCCGGGATTTATCGAATTGCATGCGCACTTGGCTTATCAGAAAGTACCGGCAGATACTGTCTTAAAGCATGGGATTACGACGATCCGCGATTTGGGCGGTCCTGTGCATCCTCCGTACGGCGGGGACGGTAGTTTGCGCGTACTGACCTCGGGCCCCATCATTACTGCGCCGCACGGCTATCCGATTGTCAATATGGGCGCCGCGAACATCGCAATCGCCGTTGCCAGTGAGGAAGAAGCGCGGGAAACTGTCCGCCGTCTGATTCACCAAGGTGCTGTTGTTATCAAGATCGCACTTGAGCCGGGAGGTGAAGCAGGCGCACCGTGGTCGGCACAGCATGGCCATGAGCACCACGATTCCGTGCATGCAACACCCAAGCATGCGCCTCATGCACCGGCAGCGCCGCATCAGCAAGCGGCATGGCCCATGCTGCCGGAAGCTGTCGCCAAAGCCATTGCCGATGAAGCGCATCGGTATCAGCGCAAGGTATCCGCGCATGTCGCTGAAGCTACCGGTGTGCGCATTGCCTTGAACGCCGGCGTCGATGAATGGGCGCACATGCCGTGTGATTTGATCCCTGAAGCGTTGCTGAAACAAGCCAAAGCACAGCATGTCACCATCGTCGGCACGCTCGATACGTTGTCGAAATGCGCCGGAATTGCGCGCAATGCGGCTATTTGGGGAGCGCTCGGCGGTACGCTGTTATACGGCGCGGAAATTGCCCATCCCGACATACCCTGGGGGATCGATGTCCAAGAACTGATGCAGATGATGCACCTAGCGAAAATGGCGTTGCCGGATGTGTTGCGTGCGGCGACAGCAAAGGCCGGCCAGCATTTGGGTTTGCCACTGCTGGGCACGATACAGCCTGGCGCTCCGGCGGATTTGATCGCAATTCAAGGCAACCCGATGCAACACTTGAAACGTCTGGAGTATCCCGGTCTCGTGATTTCCGGCGGCCGGATTGTCGTCAATCATTTTATTTTCCCGGATTAATGCTGTGTTTTAACTGAATACGTGCAAATTTTTTGCACAGTTTATTTTTTATCATCAATGACACTTTTTCCGCCTGTGCGGAGGGAGTTCTTTTGTCTCTAAAATATCTATAAGTCATTGTAGCTGCGACAATTTACCGCATTGACCCAGTATTTGTATTGATCAATACTGCTGTTACGTTGGCCGACGTTGAGAGCGTGAAATTGTTTTCCGCGCGTTAATAATTGAACATTGATAGGGTCGTTTATGAAAAAAATAGCAACAAAAAATACATTGAAATACGCACTGCTGCTTGCCGGCATGACCTCACTGCCCGCTATGGCACACATCGGTTATGGCGGCCGTGATTTCGGAACTTTAACAAATATCGGAGATACGTCAACACGATCGAATAACGCCGCTACCGGCAACTTCGGTTGGATCGATGGCACCGATGCCGACTGGGGCGACTCTCACAAGACACGGGCTTATCGCTTCAACTTGACCGAAGAACACGATGTCAAGATCTCGTTTCATGGACAAACCTACGGCATTGTGACTAACGCATTGACGAATCCAGGCTTCTCGCTGTATCAGGGACTTGCTCATAACACAGTGGAAAATCCCGGACCACTTCCATTGGCGTCAGATCACGACTTCGGAGCCGGATCGACTCTCATCCGCGATACGACAGCTGGTGCTGGCAACACCGAAGGTTCATTTAGAGCATTGGAGAGCTGGAGTATTACTAACGACAGCGACCCACTGGCACTTTCTCTCACAGTCTTCACTTTTATCGGCGCTGCCTATGACGGCAACATAGATTACGGCACTGGCACCATTCCATACGGCGATGGTATTGCTGATGGTGTAGTTACACAAACCTTTCATCTGTCGCCTGGCTTTTACTCGATATTTGTGGGGGGGGCGGACTACAGTCAACAGACTGGTTTGGGAACCTGGGGAGTTGGTGGTGCTTTAGCCTACGGCGTTGAGGGTGTCGTTTCAGTCGTGCCGGAACCGGAAACCTATGCCATGTTGCTGGCAGGTCTTGGTTTGCTGGGTGCCAGTACGAGACGCCGCCGTATCGGTTGATAGTGCGGTTTATTTCAATAGCCAGGTCGTTTTCCGGCTATTTGCATTTTAAGAGCCCTGTATCTTGCTACTTCTACCTCCTATGCTTGATACCGGGCTTTTGCTATGCATTCACATAAAAAAATGAATTTTTGCGCTCAGCATAAATTAGCGCTACCCAAGGGAGACATATTATAAAAATGAAAAACAATAGCCTAACTTTAAAAAAAATAACAATCGCGTTGATACTAGGATACGGCATCAGTGGTAATGTTTTAGGTCATGACGGTGTCGATGACGGCGATGGATCGGTTACGGCAGTGCCGGGATTACCGGAATGTCAAATCATAGCAGCCACCCGGTTATTTGATGGTATCAATTCTCCACAGGACAATATGGCGGTGCTGGTCGAAGGTAACAAGGTCAAGCAAGTAGGCACCTTGACCGACCTCAGCGGATCATGCGCCAATCAGATCAACCTGGGCGATGCGACCATTTTGCCCGGATTTATCGAATCGCACGCGCATATCACATTTCAAAGTGTCGATAAAAATGCGGTTCTGGAGCATGGCATAACAACCGTGCAAGATACCGGCGGGCCTTTGATGGCGCAAGAGGGCGGAGAAGGAAAGCTGCGCTTGTTGAGTGCCGGTCCGATTATTCAAGCGGTCGGTGGTTATCCGCTCAACATTTTTGGTGGCGGCGACGGCGGTTATGACAAAATCGGTATTCATGTCGCATCGACAACCGAGGCCGAGAAAGTCGTCACCGATCTGGTTGCTGGCGGAGCAACCGCAATCAAAATTGCGCTGGAGCCGGGAGGCGAAACCGGTGCCCCCTGGATGCAGCCGCACGATGGCCCGGTACCGGCTACCCCTTGGCCGATCATGTCGCAAGAGATAGCCAATGCCATCGTGACTAAAGCGCACGCACTAGGAAAGCGTGTTATTGTGCATGCCGGAGAAAGTATCGGATTTGAACGAGCGCTGAATGCGGGAGTGGATGAATTCGCGCATATTCTTTGTGCCGAAATCAGCGAGAGTTTATTGCAGCGTGCGGTGGATCAAGGCGCTACGTTCGTAACGACTGTGGATACGCTGGCATCTTGTGTAGATACCGCCACGGGCAAGGGGATTCATTCCAATACCATGAGTCTGGCCAGTAAAGGTGCAAAATTCATCTACGGTTCCGAAATCGGGCATGACAATGTGCCGTGGGGGATTAACGGTGAAGAATTGCATATGATGCTGCACTTGACCAGCGGAGAATCGATCGATTTTACCGATGTTGTCAATGTGATCAAAGCTGCGACCGGTAAAGCCGGAGAGCACCTAAAATTGGCTCCGCTCGGCACTTTGGTGCCAGGTGCACCGGCGGATATCATCGCGGTTAAAGGAAATCCATTCGAAAAATTTAAAATTCTGGAATACCCGCAATTGGTGATTTCAGGTGGACGTACGATCGTTAATAAATTTATCAATCAATCGTCAGCTGCCAGCATTGAATGTTTCCTCACCTGGGCGGAAGGAAAATATCCGGAGTTACTATCACCGGCAGGTGCCGCGACCGTAGTTTCCGGTCTTTACAGCTATCGTTATTATCCAAAAAACCAAATTTATGTGGGTATTGCTTCAGCAGATAATCATGTTTATTTCATGAAGCAGGCCGATGGGTTATTGCAGGACGAAGGTCCGTTGGCGAATTGGTTACCTGTGTCCGGATGTCAGTAAATTGGTTTATTGAATATTAGGGAAACGCTGATTAATTGACTATACGAGCGAATCACTTCGTTGCGCGGTACTCGCTCCCTCG
>JAFEEI010000002.1 GCA_018241205.1 Pseudomonadota bacterium | reverse complement strand
TGGTTTTGCCATCCGGGAAGATAATGCGTTGCCAGGCAACTAGCACGCGCGCCTGACCGAATTCCACTTCACTGGAATAGGTGCCCACCAGCCTGGATCCTTGTGGAATCAAACGCCATTTACCTACCGGGGAATCATAAATATGCTGGCTCACCTGCGCCATGATCTGCCCCGGCAGGCTGGAATTGATACCGGATATCAACGTTGCCGGTATCACAAAGCCGGTTTGCAAGACATAAGGCGATGCAGGCTTTTGCACTTCGCTATTCAATTTCCAGCGTGCTTCTCCTTCTGCTGAATCAAAACGCGAATAATCCTTATCCCCTGAACCAGTCTCGTCATCCAGCAATCGAGGGGCACCATCGTCCATGAATGCATCACCTCTATCCGCTCCCATTCCTCCGGCTACACTTGACCCCCATCCTGCCGCAACTGCGCCAGGCGCGCATGATAGGCAGTTGTAGGATCTTCGCGCAGGTTTGCATCAATCTGTTGACGCACCGATGCCAATTTTGCCAACATTTCATCACGTGTTCTGGGTGCACCGGCATTGGTTAAATCCGGAGATGATCCGGTACTTCTGGGTGCAACGACATTCACATTGGTTTTGGCCTTGATCGCTTCCTCCAGTTGCTGGCGTTTCAGCATCCGAATATGCGCAATATCAGCGTGAAGCGATGGATCGGTAGTATCCATAGAGGGCGGCAAAGGCGGTCGGTCCAGATCCGCTGGCCGTTCAATGATGATTCCCTGTAAGGATGCTTTTTCGGTTAAATCAGGCGTTTTAGTCTGATTTTTGGGTTCGATGATGCCGCCGATATAGTCTTTGGCAATCAGTGAGGCAAAAGAATTACTCGACTGCGTGTCATGATGACCATCAAAATCGTATTGACCGCGCTCAGCTGCGCGATTCATGGCAACGACCATCATCAGCAGCATGAAGGTGAGCATAATTCCGCCAAAAATAATAATCGGCAGGTTATTGACGCGCCGCACCCCAACGCTTTTGGTAACCACATCCGGGGATGAATCAGGCGACAGGAGTTTAGAATTGGTTGACATCACCCCTACCCCTTTACTCTTTTCTGACCCAAAGACCGGCAGGACGGATACTGTCGGCCTGCACACTGAATGCGCGCGACAAGCGCATATCGCCAATCATGAGTTTGACATGATACAAATCACCCGATTGGTCAATGATGTAACTCAAGGCCAGGCCTTTTTGCGATTCTGTATCAGGTTGATTCGGCGCAGCAAAGATTTGCTGCTGAATGGATTGCTGAGCCGCTTCCTGAACCGCGAACCCTTCAAGACGCAGGTTTTCAATCAATGCCTTGCCAAACGGATCATTAACCACATGGCGTAAATTAAACTGCGTATTAGCTGCCGGGTACAGCCGCACTATCTGGGCTGTTACGTCATCGGCCATGACTTTGCTGTATGTGGTTGAAGGATTTTGAATAAAATTGCCATACGGTTGCGTGGCACAACCATTCAATAGCAATAAAACCAGCATGAGGATAAAAACAGCGTTGGATGCGGTGATCATTTTATTCATCGTCAATTCCCCCGCGTAATCGTCACCCGGCTTTGATTGCCGCCGACACCGGCAATCAAAATAGCCTTGTCAAATACGGTATCCACAATATAGCGATCGCCCTGCAAACGGTAATTCACCATCACCGTTTCATCATCGCTAAAAATGCCGCCTTCCTTCGATAAAAGTAACAAAGTCGGCGCTTCAGTCTGCGCCATGATGGCAGGCATCTGGATGATGGTTTTCTGACCATCGTTATAGACTCGCAGCGGCTTCCAGGCGGCATCGCCAGACACTGCATACGCAAAATCCAGATTGCCCAGATATTCTCCGGTTTCAGAAATGGTGCGCGATTTCCTGATTCCCATCGCATGGCTTTCTTTATCTCTGATCGCATCCCATTTCATCAGCGCATCTTCCGGATAAGTGAAACTTACTCGCGGCATAAAATCGCGCCGGTGAGATCGCAGACGCATGTGATACGTGCGCCGGTTAGTCGTCACCACCAAGGATGTTTCCAGTCCCACATCCAATGGTTTTACTATCAAATGTTGCACTTCAGCAGAACCTTGGCCGGTCACTGCCGGTTCAATCAACCAGCGCGCCTGATCGCCCAGGTGGATGGAATTGACCTGCTCGCCCGGCTGCAGTTCGATATCACAGACCTGCAATACGGCGCAGACGATGCTGGGTTGCTGTGAGCCAAACAGAAAACGGATGGAGCCATCCGGCCCTGCAACCGGCTTTGTACCGGTGGGATTGACTGCCTGCCATTTCTTGGCCAGATCAATGGCAGCGCGTTCCTGTGGGGTTAGTTGCGGGTTCTTATCGGTGAAATACGCTTCAGACAAGCCATTGCCATAACTTGGGGCAACGAATCCGATGGATAAAATCAACATGCTCAGGATACTTAAAGCGAATAATGATTTCATGACGAGTACCCCCTTTATGTTTGTTTCGACCAGGAGAAATCCTGGATATAAATACCCAGCGGGTTATTTCTAATTTGTTCTTCCGTGGTACTTCGCGTGGTTGGCCTGTTATAAATTCTGAGCAAAGCACGCATTTTGAAAGGCGGTTCGGTTAGGTGCCCTTGCCGGTCATAGACTTTTTCCAGCCAATCAACCTGCCAGGTCTCCTGCGATTGGGGAATCACCGATATGATTTCGACATTAACGGTTTGTGTTTCAGCGCGCTTGAAAGGACTGCTTGCCTCACCACTACTGAACCATTCGTTAGCTTTTACTGTTGCCGGATCGTTATTGGACAGCATGGCATACGCACGAAAGATGGCGCGCCGTTGCAACGCGATATCCGGTGTCACCATGCGCAAATCATTAATAAACGCTGCCACAGACGCATGCACAACGCGCTGATCGGCCACCGCAGCGATATCCGCACGGGAAACCGCGATCGCCTCCCCCAGCTTATTAACCTGGACTACATAAGGGATGAATTTGGATTGACTGCCAATAGCAATGACGCCGCCAACACCTGCCAATGCAATCAACAAGCAAAGTAGTGCCAGCATTTGCCACATAGTGCGCGAAGCAATTACTTCCCTCATGTGATCATTCCAGGTACGCCTTGCTGACAGATAGGGGTTTTCATTTTCACCGCAGCGGCGACCACCTTTCATCCTGTCTTCATTGACACGCATAGTTTTATGCGCACCCGGCTTTAATTTGAATAGTTCGTTGATCATATTCATGCAGCCACTCCATAATCAGATAACGTTAATCCTCTGATCGCCAACCATTCGTGAACCCAGCCATCACCATACTTGTCATGCAGATTCTTGATGGTTGCAATCGATTCCTTATCCGTAGATCCCACAAAAGCGAGCACCAATGGCCCAAGTGCCAAGTCGTAGAGTCGCCTGCCGTTCTCGGACACGGTGTAATATTGCTGTTTGGGAATGGCAGAAGCCAGAATCTCAATCTGGCGTGAATTTAAACCCATGCGCCGATAGAGTGCCGAAGCCTCTTCATCACGCGCAAATACGTTGGGTAGAAATATCTTGGTGGCGGTGGATTCAACAATCACATCGAGAATCCCGCTGTTGGCCGCATCCGACAGGCTTTGTGTCGCCATCAGCACCAGACAATTGTTTTTACGCATGACTTTCAGCCACTCGCGGATTTTGGCGCGAAACACCGGATGCCCCAGCATCAGCCAGGCTTCGTCCAGAATGATGGCGGAAGGCTGGCCGTGCAGGCTGCGCTCGATGCGGCGAAACAGATACAGCAACGTGGGAAGTGCGTATTTATCACCGAGATTCATCAATTCCTCGATCTCGAACGTGGTGAAGGTCGAGAGATTCAATCCATCGGCTTCAGCATCGAGTAAGTGCCCCATCATGCCGTCGATGGTGTATTGCCGAAGACACTCGCGAATGGTTTCGTCCTGGATCGTCACTGACAAATCCGATAAGGTTTTTGAGCCGCTTTGATGCATGTTAGTAATGGCCTGGCTGATTTCGTTACGCTGTAACGGGGTGACGGTGATGCCGTTTAATTCAACCATCAAACAAATCCACTCCAGCGCCCAGGCACGATCACCTTTGGTCTGTAAAAACTGTAATGGACAAAAAGATAGTGATTCATCATCGCCTGCCACCGTGAAATGCTGGCCACCCACGGCTTTTGTGAGTGGATACATCGATAGCCCCTTGTCAAAGCAATAAATCGACATGCCCTGATAGCGCCGCAATTGTGCGGCAATCAATGCCAGATGCGTGGATTTACCGGCGCCGGTCGGCCCGAACATGAAGGTGTGGCCCAGATCGCGTACATGCAGATTCAGCCGGAAAGGGGTTGCTCCTTGTGTGACACAGTGCATCAGCGGGGGTGAATTGGGCGGATACATTGGACAGGGTGCTATGGGTTTGCCAGTCCAGATGGTATTGACCGGCAACAGATCGGCCAGATTCATGGTATTGATGAGCGGTCTGCGCACATTCTCAACACCGTGACCGGGCAGGCTTCCCAGATAGGCATCCATGGTGTTGATGGTTTCCACCCGTGCGGCAAAACCTAAATGATTGATGGCTTTCTCTACCTTTCGTCCGGCTTCTTCCAATGCTGCCCGGTCTTCCATCATCAGCACGATCACGCTGGTATAGTAACCTTGGCCGACCATGCCGCTATTGGTTTCTGCGATGGCAGACTGCGCATCTTCAGTCATGTTCAGCGCGTCTTCATCGATGTTGCTACTTTGCAGATTAAACACCTGGTCAAAGAATCCACGAATCTTTTGTTTCCAGCGGCTGCGGAATTTTTCCAGATGATTGACCGCTTCGTGCGCATCCATAAAGATAAATCGCGATGACCAGCGGTACACGCCCGGCAATTCAGAAAGCAGATTCAACATGCCGGGTGATGACTCCAATGGAAAGCCTTCAATGGAAACCACCTGAACAAAATTGCGGCCAATCTTAGGCACGACCCCGCCCCACATTTCCTGACCACCCAGCAAGGTATCCAGATACATCGGATTGGCCGGTAATACCATTGGATGATCAAGGCCGGTCACACATAATTGCAGCCAGCTCAGGAAATCGTCATGCGTGATAGTTGTACCGTCTTCATTGACGATTTTGCAGCTTTTTAATCGTGACAGATGAAATACGCTGGATAATCGGGATTCAAAGTTCGTACATTCGCGCTGGAAATATTCCAGCAAGCCTTGTGTTCTGGCTTTTTGATCCGGTGGTTGGACTTCATCGTCAAACATGAGTTCAACGAACTTGCGCTGCGCCAGCATTGGCGGTAAGTACGTCAGTGATACGATAAAGCAACTCTCGTACATCGTGCCGATACGCTCGAACAGATTGCGCCGCTCCTGATCGATGGCAGCGGTAACGGGATCGGGATAGTTGGAAAGCGCTTTGTCTGAATAACCTTGCGCGGGTTTTCTGATGGCATCGACATGAATCATCCAGCCATTGCCTAAGCGTGATAGTGCTTGGTTAATGCGGAATGACACGCGTTCACGCTCGATCTCGGTACTGCTGGCGGTATCATCGCCACAAAATACCCAGGCGGCCATCAATGAACCGTTCTTGCCGACAATCACGCCATCTTCCACCACCGCCGCATACACCAGCAAATCGGCAAAGCCCATTGCTTTGGATCGATGTTGATCCAGCCGTAATTCTTTATCTGTATCACGGATACGGATAAACAGTATCAGAAGCAGCGCCGCTCCAGAGATTGCGATAAGAATGGTGATGGCGGCAATCATAGATGCTGTTTCTCCTGTGTGAGCGTATTGTCATAAAAAGGGGTGCTGCGCGCCGGATAGTATTTCTTGTATTGCATCTGGCGCAGATAAACATGGCGCAGTTGCGGATCATTTTTTGCCATTAGTCGTAGTGCAAACAATGCAAAGATCCATAGGGCTATGCCGAAGAGCGTGGCCTTAATTTCCATCGCTACAAAAATGGATGTGGCTGCAATCAGGATAGAAAACATCACCAGTTCCCGATCGCCACCCATAAACAGGTTAGGGCGGTTTCCCGATTGGCGGATGGGTATGGTTCGAAGCGCCATGAGTTTGCCTCCTATTCTTGTGAATTTACGACTGCTTCCTGGTCTTGGGGCATTTCATCCGGAATAACCGCACCCTGGAATAGATTGGTCATGATGTTGTTGGCCCCAACGAGTAATGCCATCACCAGCACGATAAAAATCAAGGTGCGAAAAAATGCGTTAAGTTCGCCACCAAAGATTAAAATACCGCCTGCAACGACAATGCCGACGATAGATAGGGTAAAAGCAACGGGGCCGGTGACGGAGTTTCTGAGATTAACCAGCCAGGTTTCATAGGGAAGCGCACCACCCGCCCCAACAGCAGCATGTGCGTTATCAACCGGTAACAACAGCGCAAACAAAAAAGCGATTGAGAAGAAACAAAAGAATGGGGAGATATCCTTGATATGAATCAGTTTCATTGACTGGCTCCTATGGATGATTTACAACTTTTTGATTTGGTAACTTCCTCTTTTAAAACCTTGCACTTCGATAATCTGCTGGATTTTCCTGCCATGCGGTGTGCGCGTGATATGTACCACCATATCAACCGCCTCCGCGATCAATGGCATAATTTCTTTCGGTGCTGAAGGATTGCGTGAAATTAGGGATTCCAGACGGGTTAGTCCTGATAGCGCATCATTGGCGTGCAAAGTTGCAGCTCCACCTTCATGACCAGTATTCCAGGCATCGAGCAAGTCCAATGCTTCAGGGCCTCTAACTTCACCGACCAGAATGCGATCCGGGCGCATACGCAAGGTTGTTTTGAGCAATTGCGTCATATCGACATCGAGTGTGGTGTGATACTGGACGAAATTCTCGGCAGCGCATTGGATCTCACCGGTATCCTCCAAGATAAAGATGCGCTCATCCGGGTCACTGCGAACCATTTCATTGATGATGGCGTTGATCAGCGTTGTTTTACCTGATCCGGTGCCGCCAATCACCAGAATGTTACGGTGCTTGTGCACGGCCTCTTTGATGACATCACAGTGTCTGGGTGACAACACACCAGTTTCCACATACTGCTCAAGCGTAAAGATCTTGATGGCTTTTTTGCGGATGGCAAATGTGGGAGATGAAACAATGGGGGGTAATTGACCGGCAAAACGCGAATTATCAAGTGGAAACTCACCTTCGAATCGGGTTGAATCGATTCACTTCCTTACCGTGAAAGCCTGCTACCGTTTTGATGACGGCTTCAACCTGGGCAGCCTGGATATTTCCGATATGTTGTATCTTCTGACCTAGCTTCTCTTGCCAGATGCGGCCATCGGCATTGACCATGATTTCAACCGTCTCAGGATCTTGCAGTGCGGACAGTATTTCTCTTGCGTCGCGCTCTAGCTTGCTCTTTGCACGGTCTTTAACGGTTGTGACGTGAGGTAATTGATCTTGCAGTGTCATGCGAATACTCCAACAACTTACACACGACATTACAATATAACGTAATTATATTTTGCGCAATACTTTTTACTGCTTTTATACTACTTTTTATTACTTTCTCTATTTTTTACTTTTATTTTTTAATAAGAATGCTCTGTTCTTTTTATCCCATTGCTCGACTTGATAGGCCTCATATTCACTCAGCACGCCACCTTTCCAGACAAAGCCTTTAGGCAAATGCTTTAGTTTTCTATTGGTTAATGCCTCAAGATCAGCCGCACTCATATCCGAACTATCCAATAGCATCGGCAGTGGCGTCTCGAGTGCTTCTGCGATCGCTTCTATAATTCTGAGTGATGGATTGGCTTTGTCATTGGTCAGATCGGTAAAAAAAGAGATGGAAACCCCCGCCTTCTCTGCCAATTCTGATTTGGTCATATCCTTTTCATCAAGGATACGTAAAATATTTGTGATTAAGATTAAATTGTACATATAATAGCCATGCTATTTTTAGGGTTTAAGCAGCTTAACTAATCAGCGCCATTGTTTTGCAGCAGTTTTGCTGCTATTTTAATCTAAAATAAAAACACAAATTCATTAATTCAATGGAGGGTCAAATAATAGTTCGTTATACACATAGTTTGTGGATAATTATTAATACTAGGATTAAAATAAAAATCAAATCAATTATTCCTTACATCGTTGATTTGTATAAGTATAATAAATATTGATAATTACCTTAGAATGCTATGGATAGAGGGTAGATGAGCAACTAATAGAAAATCCGGTGAATCTGAAAACGCAAGCCGTTTTCTGATACGAGAACAAGCATTCAATAATAAATGGGCTAAGAAAAACAAAAAACACCGAAGATGCAAAAATAACTTTTTTGCACGGTCTTATTTATTGATAACTGCATCCATAGTTTCCATCTTTCCACCCAGTATAACGAGCGCAAGTTAGGCTCACGATAAAGATGACAGGAAGAAAAAAGGAAAACAAAGAAGGGCTCGTTGCGCCTATCGGCGCGACAGAAATTGACATCACGCTGATCAGCGAAGATATCCATCAACCCAGGAAGGAATTCAATCAGGAAACGTTACGGGAATTAACGGAGACGGTTAAATTACGCGGGGTGAAATCACCCATATCGGTTCGCCCCAATCCGGATAAACCGGGAACCTACATTATTAATCATGGGGCAAGACGCTATCGCGCCAGCGTTAATGCCGGATTAACCAAGATCCCGGCATTCATTGATACCGATTACAGTGAAGCAGATCAGGTCATCGAGAATCTGCAAAGAGATGACTTAACCTCCAGAGAAATCGCTGACTTTATTGGAAGGCAACTGGCAGGCGGCAAAACCAAGTCTGAAATTGCCAGGCTGATCGGCAAAACCAATCCCTATATCACCATGCACACGGCACTCCTTGATCTGCCTGATCCCCTCGGAGAATTATACCGGTCAGGCCGCTGCACCGATGTCACTGCACTCTATGATTTAACCAGGCTGTATAAAGCCAATAAGGAGGAAGTAATCACTTGGCTGGCACTCAGTACACAGGAAGAAATATCACGATTGGATGTGTATCAATTCAGCCAATTCTTAAAGTTAAAAAAAACACCCCCATCTAACTCTACGGATGATCAGGCATCCAGTACTGAAGGTAAATCGGATACGACTCCGAAAAAAAACAACGATCAAAAACAAAGTGCGCCGCCTTCATTGCTTGATTCCATTTACAATCTGATTAAAAAAGATAAATGCAAGCCACAGGATTTAATACGTGATCTATCTAACGATAATAAAGAGTTACTAAAAACCAAGATTAGTGGTTATTTTGAGCAAGGCAGAAATTGCCCAAATATCGTTCAATTCACTATCAAAGCACTGCAAGATGGCAGTTTCTCAGCCAAGGGCAGCGGTGCACTGCAATTGATCGCCTTTTTACATGGCATGAACAGATCGGAGTCTTTCGATCTCATCAAAATCCTGGATGAAATCAGCAGACAACAGGAAGCGGAATAATTTTGACTTGCTATCGGCGCTACACAACTAATTTGAAATTATGATACCCGTAAAGCTACGAATGATTGTAATGAATGGACAAAAGATCCTACAAACTCAAAATAATAATGAATGGGAGACGGTTGGTACCATCAAGAAGGTTGAGGAAGGTATCAAGCCGGGGGTCTACAATATTTATTTAGCTAAAACACCTATCGACAAAAATCAGTATGAAGGGAAAATCATTCATATTGATAAAGAGAACGCTATTTTTTATCAGCAGGTCAACAAGGATTATATTGTGCATCAATTAAATGCTGTTGATGGCAAAGCTATTGCTGGCAAAGATGTAGCCATTACGTATGATGGGGAAAAAGCTACATTAACTCTAATAGATATGCTTAAGAATAAAAGATCGTTGAAAATTTGATTGGGCAAATTCAAACAATATCAATAACCATACCTGCTGGAAATAATTGATAACATATTTTAACAATGGGGCTGTAGTAGATTAGCTTAGATGATAAGCTAATTTAATGAAGATAAGTCATTGTAGATTATTAAAGAAAACGCAATCAAGGTTGTTGGAATATTTTGTGTTGGAAGTTACAGCGCGATCAGCAGCCGATATATTGGAAATTCAACCTAATAGTGCAGCATTGTTTTATCGCAAAATACGGGAAGTGATTGTGTATCATTTGGAGCAGGAATCTCACGAAATCTTTGATGGTGTAGTGGAATTAGATGCAAGCTACTTTGGTGGTATTCGTAAAGGCAAGCGTGGTCGCGGCGCTGCGGGCAAGGTTGCTGTATTTGGCATATTGAAGCGCGGTGGCAAGGTTTATACGAGGGTTGTTGGAGATACTAAGACAGAAACGTTGATGCCGTTAATTACTAGAAAGATAGCACCTGACAGCATTGTTTATACAGACTGTTATCGTAGTTATAATGCTCTCGACGTGAATCATTTTTACCATGAGCGATCAACCATTCCACACTATTTGTTCAAGGCAAGAATCACATCAACGGCATTGAAAACTTTTGGAATCAGGCCAAACGCGTCTTAAGAAAATACAATGGTATTCCTAAAGGGTCATTTCCATTGTTTCTCAAGGAATGTGAATTCAGATTCAACTATGGAACACCTAAACAACAGTTAAAAATTTTGAAATCTTGGACTCAAATTTAATCTGATCTACTACAGCCCCTTAACAATAGTAAAAATGGGGGACTAATAAAAAGTATTTTGTACGAAATATTAGATGGAGTATCCGGCATAATCCGGCAATTATTCCGGTGGACATTCCGGCATAATCGGGTATATATTCAGGTATGATCAAAACTGACACTATCCAAATCACGCCTGAATTGCTAGCCTTACTGTCTGAAATAGACGAGTTTAAGGGTGCTTGGCGTGCCCTTGGCACTTTGGCACCGGATCGGTTGAAAGCCCTGCGCCGCATTGCCA